>JBQTJS010000405.1:0-9500 GCA_052386875.1 Gemmatimonadaceae bacterium | reverse complement strand
CGACATCCACGATGTTGATATCGGAGTCCCGGTAGTTGGCGTCGCCGTTAGGATCCATCAGGCCGTCGAAAACGATCGACTTGCCGTCCCGGGTCCAGCTCCATCCCACCGACCCGGGGAGGCCGTCGAAGCGCGAGCCGGCGTTCCAATCGCCCTTGGTGATCTGGCGCGCGGTGCCGCCGTCGGCCGGGACGACGAAGAGATGTACGAAACCTGCTTCGAGGAAGCCGCGTCGGTCGGCGCGGTAATGCAGCGTGTTGATGTAGCGCGGCGCAGGGGTCCACTCCGCTCCCTTCGGGGCCGCGGGCATGTCGATCTGCCAGACACTCGGCTTAGGCGTGAACATGGAGAAGCCTAGCCATTTCCCGTCGGGCGACCAGGCGACATCACCGGGGCTGTGCTCGACCCGTGTGACCTGGCTTGTGGCCCCCTCTGCATTCATCCACCTAACGAAGACCTGTGAACCGCGCGGCTCACCTTCGTTGAGGAACGCGATCCGTGTACCGTCAGGCGACCACACCGGGTTCGAGCCCTTCGTTAGGAATCGGTTCTCCGAGCCGTCGGCGTTCATGATCCAGAGCGCTGACTCGAACTGATCCTTCTCCTTGTTCACGTAGCGGCGCGCGTAGATGATGCGCGCACCATCAGGTGAGATCTCCACGCCGCCCACCGTCTCGAAATCGAGGTAGTGGTTGACAGTGAGCAGCGAGTCGGAAGGCTTCTCCTGGGCTCGAGCATGGCCGGCTGCCGCCGACGAGATAGCAGCCGCAATAAGGCAAAGTCTGGTGAAAGTCATGTGCATTAGCCTCGACGTGTGGGCGCTTCGGATGTACTCCCGGCAGGCATCTCTGTAAAGAGCGTGAACAGGGGCACGCAATATGAAGCCGTCGCCATAGTCCAGTCGATATGGAGAACTGTCATGCCGGCGAAGAAGCGAGGGAGCCGCAAGTACGGGAAAGCGGCGAGCAAACGTGTAGAGAGCGCGATGCGCCGACGGAAAAAGGGGACGCTGCGGAGCGGCAAGGGAGGAAAGGGCGGGCGCGTGAAAAGCCGCGAGCAGGCCATCGCGATCGGCCTTTCGGAAGCGCGCGAGAAGGGGGCAAAAGTTCCGCCGCCTAAGGGTGGGCGGGGACGCAGGACTACACGCCGGAAGAAATGATGCGCGCTGTTTGACTCTGGCGGATGGCCCACGGGGTGCGTAGCGTAGGGCTGACCCATTGCGAGGACGTTATGAAGAGAGCGTGGCTATTAATCGCTGTAGCCGTCGGATGCGCACAACCGGAGACTGACGAGGCGGCGTTGGACACACCGGCGGCCGCGACCATGGCGCTGACACCAGCCGATCTCGTCGGTACTTGGAGCGGGGTTTCAATGCCCGAAGGGAGCGATTCGGTGATCGCCCGTTGGACTGTGGTGAGTGCGACGGGGACGGAATCCAAGTCGGTCATAGAAGGTTCGACGGACTCGATCTCGTTCACGCATACGTTCGATGCCGACAGCTTCATAGCTACGTCGTCGCCCTATGCCGATCCGATGCTGCCTAACAGGCCGCGGGTCACGTCGCGGGTAGTTGGTCGTAGGATGGATGGGATGGACGGCAAGTTCGCGGGGACGGCGGTTAGCATGCTCGTCAGCAGGCCGGATTCCGTTGTCTCGCGCAATCGCTGGGAAGCGACGAAGTCACCCTAGTCCGCGGCGGCGCAAGATACACGGGCCGTCCGCGAGGGCGGCCTTTTTTTTCAGAGTGCGCCTAACGCACAAACCGGAGCGCGCACCTATCCGATAGGTAACAGATGGCCCACATACTCGGCACTCACGAAGCCGCAACGCTGGAGCAGATACGTGACGTCGAGTCGCGTGCTGTGAAGGCCGCGCTCATGGCCGACGGCCATGTGGGCTATGTAATGCCGATCGGCGGGGTGGCGGCGTACCGCAACAAGGTCTCCGTAGTCGGGGTCGGCTTCGACATCGCGTGCGGCAACGCGGCGATCCGCACGGACCTCGACCTGGCGCAGTGGGGCCGCGATCCTAACGAGCGGAGCGACTTGCTCGGCGCGTTTGCCGACGAGATCGCGGCCACGGTGAGCTTCGGCATGGGCCGCAGCAATCGCGCGGAGGATGCCCCGACCGGCCATGCGCTCTTCGACGACTCTTCCTGGGACGCAGTGCCGCCGCGCCAGAGAACCGCTTTGCGCGAAAAGGCACGCGCCCAGCTCGGCACCGTAGGCTCGGGGAATCACTATATCGATGTGTTCGCGGACGAGACCGGCGCGATCTGGGTGGCCGTACACTTCGGGAGCCGCGGCTTCGGCCATACAGTGGCGTCGGGTTTTCTCGCGTTAGGCCAGGGGAAGCAGTGGGGCGAACGCGCACCTGAAAGAGAAGTTCTGCTCGACATCGACGCCCCGATCGGTCACGACTATTGGGCGCTCATGAATCTGGCCGGGCGATACGCTTACGCCGGGAGGGAGTGGGTCGCGCGCAAGGTCGTGGCTCTGTTAGGCGGGCGCGAGACTGAATTGGTGCACAATCATCACAACTTCGCCTGGCGGGAGACGCATGACGGCGAGGAGCTGATCGTCGTGCGCAAAGGGGCGACGCCGGCGTTCCCGGCGCAGGAGGGATTCGTCGGCGGCTCGATGGGTGACGACGCCGTGATCGTGCGGGGCGCTACTGTCTCGGATGCACATGACCCGCGCTCGGCCGATCAGCGCGCAGCTCTGTACTCCACAATCCACGGCGCCGGGCGTGTGATGTCACGCACGGCCGCGGCGGGTAAGACGCACCGCAAGACGGGCCGCGTGCTGCAGCCGGGGCGGATAAGTCCCGAGATGATGCACGGCTGGATGCGCCAGAAGGGTGTGATCCTGCGCGGCGGCGGGCTGGACGAGGCGCCGCAGGTGTACCGCCGTTTGCCCGAGGTGCTGGAAGCGCAGCGCGGGACTGTGGACGTCGTGCACACCCTGCGGCCCTTGATTGTCGTGATGGCCGGGCCTAACGAGTTCGATCCCTACAAGGACTGACGCCGAGCCGGCCCGTTCACGTGAAAGGGACCCGCGCCCCGCAAGGCACAGGTCCCTTGCGCTTATTCTACGCTGCGCCGCAGTCCGCTACTTCACACCAGTCAACTCCGACAGTGGCAGCGGCCAGCAATCCGCCGTTGCGTTGTAAGTCTCGCCCGTCGTGCTGGTGGGATACGGCCCCTTCGTGAATTCGTCGATCTGGTAGTACTTCTTGTAGCGGCGCAGATCGCCTAACCGGTGGTTGTCGAGAAAGAAGTCGCGCCGCCGCTGATCGCGCAGCTCGGCCATGAGCGCATTTCCTGCCAAGACTACCGGAGGCTGCAGACCTGCCTGCCGCCGTGAATTGACGAACGCCAGCGTAGCAGCAGTCGGTCCCTGCGCCTCGGCGATGATGTACTGTGCCTCGAGCGACGAGGCGATGCGGACATGACCAGCTTGCGTGAAGTCGGCGCCGAGCACCGTGTTGGACCAGCTGTTGAACGACTGGGGGGAGAGCGGGACGTTGGCGCGGGTACCGGTCGCGATACGCGGGATGCGCGGATCACCAACCATGGCCTGGAAGGGGGTATTGGCGAGCGTTCCGGATGTCGAAGCCGTTAGGCGGTTCCAGAACCAGTTGTTCTCGCGCGTGGAGTTCATGGAGTAATGCGCCCTGAACTCGAAGTTGGCCGCCACCTGTTGCGCTGTGGCCGCTGCCGCCGCCGTGCGGTTGAGGTCCAGCTCGGTGCGCGCCTTGCCCACGAGCGCGAAGTTGCGGATCGAGTCGGCGGCAAGAGCTGTGCGGCTATCCGGCGGTGTGCGCGCTAGAGCTTCCGCTCTGGCCGCGGCGGCCACGGTCAGTGCCTCGTCGAAGCGTTTGATCGCCTCGGCGAACAACTGATCCGGGGTGAGCGGATCCCCAGCGTCGATCGGCGACTGACACAGCATCTCACCCAGGTAGATGTATGCGTAGCCGCCATAAGCGAGCACGCGCGCGAGTCTGATGTCGCGGCCGGCCGAGTCGCCGAGGATGCGTTTGAGACGCGCGGCTCCGTCGTCGGCCATAAAGCGTGTGCGATGCAGCGGGCCGTAGATGAAGAACGAATAGGTGCCGTTCTCCGGAGTTACGTTGCGCTGGTCGATGAGTGCTTCCTCGAAGAAGACCGCGCGGTTGTAGAGTTCGTCCGTGTAGATGGCGTTCCACCATGCGACGTTGCCGTGCATGGGTTGGAACTCTCCGATCACGCTATTAGGGATGAGGCTCGCGTAGCGTGGATCGTCCAGGTCGCTCACACGCACTGCGCCCGGATTCTCGGCGGCGAGGAAGTCGTCGCAGCCTAACGCGGCGGCCGCGAGGGTCAGCAAGGCGGAGCAACGCAGCAAGCGCACGCGAAGATCGATCTGTCGCATCGTTATGGTCTCCGCGGTCGGTTAGTAGGTGAGGTTGAGCGCGACCGCGAGCCGGCGCGTCATTGGGGACGCATAGGCGTCGGTACGTATGAAGAGGCGGCCGCCATAGGAGTTGACCTCAGGGTCGAACCCCGAGTAGTCACTCCAGAGCGACAAGTTACGGCCCGACAGCACGAGGCTTCCGCCGGTGGCTCGTGCATACGCTGCCCAGCGCGCGGGGAAGGTGGCTGTGAAGGAAAGCTCCCGCAGCTTCACGAAGTCGGCCTTCTCCACCCAGAGCGCTGCCGCGGTGCCGCTGCGCCATACGGCCAGTTCCTTCGACAGCAGAGTATCCGCGGCGGTCTTGGGGAAGCGCACACGCGGGTCGTTGTTGCGCGCGCAGTTGTCGTTTGTCGACTGGCAGCGGTTGCGCTCCTTCAGGTTGAAGAGGTAGAAGCCGCCCTTGTAATCGAGCAGGGCGTAAACGCGGAAGTTGCGGAACAGCGTGAGCGTGTTGGACAAACCGATTTCACGCGTCGGTGACGACGGGCCGATGAATTTAGCTGTGTCGAACTGTACCGCGCCCGCGGAATTGAGTATGGGAGTTCCGTCCGGGTTGCGCAGCGGCGACTGCGCCCAGTATCCGCCTAACGGGTGCCCTTCGCGATGTTGCTGTACCGCGCCGTAAGCCTGCCCGCCGGGTGTTTCGCGTGTCTTCCCTGGAATATGGAACGAGATCAGGCGATTGCGCGTCGTGGCGAGGCTCAAGCGGCTGTCCCACTGCACATCGTCGAGCTGCAGCGGCGTGGCCGTTACGGCCAGCTCGATTCCCCGATTATTGACCTCGCCCAGGTTCGTTAGGCGGGACGTGGGGAATCCAGTGGACGGCCGGACGGGGACCGAGACGAGCATGTCGCTCGTAGTCTTGTTGTAGAACGTGAAATCGAGTCCCAGGCGCTCCTTCCAGAGACCGGCGTCGAAGCCGATCTCGATCTCCTGGCCGCGCTCGGGCTTAAGGTCGGGATTGCCGTATGATGAAGTGCGCAGCGCCGAACCGGTGGCGAGCCCTAACGTGGCACGATCGACAGTGTAGGTCTGCTCGGCTGAGTAGGGTGATGGGGCGCGGCCGGCGCGGCCCCACGCCGCGCGCAGCTTGAGTGTGCTGACGCTCCACGAGTCCAAAAGGTCGCGCACGGCCGGCTCCTCGGACAACACGTAGGAAAGCGAGGCCTTCGGGTAGATGATGAGGTCGAAGTTCTTGCCGAACGACGAGTTGTCGTCCGCGCGCAGCGCGCCGGTGAGGAAGAGGCGGTTGTTCCAGGCGAGCTGCTCCTGCACGTAGTAGCCGACCGAGTTGTTCTCGCTGAAGCCGCTGCTTCCGGTCGTGGTCGTGGCGGTGCCGATCAATGTCACATCAGGCGCACCGAGTCCGACTCCCTGGGCCGTGAGGGTCTCCGTATGGTTGGAGACGATCTGCATGCCGAAGGACGAGGTCGACTCCAGCGCGTCCGTCACGCCCAGTATCACGTTCCCGGCGTAGTCCAGGGTGTAGACCTTGGTAATCGGCGTGCGCTGGATATTCGCGCCGGAAGGCTCACCCTCGTCGCCGGGGAGGAAGAGGAGTTGCGCCTGCGCAGTGGTGTTGTCGAGGCCTGCGGTCAGCCGGTTGCGGAACCAGGTCCAGGGCTGGAAGTTGAGCGTGCCGCCCATCGTTAGGCGCTCGGAGTGGGTCTGATTGTTGTACCTGTTGGCGCGCACGGGCTCGATTGTGTTCCACCCCTCCATCGTCGGGCGAGTCGCTACGCGGCCCGGCTTGCCGCGCGCCGCGCTGAGGACGAGGCCGTTGGCGGACTCGTCTTGCATGGGCAGCCGCAGGTTCGTCTGGATGAAGCTTGTGTTGATCTGGAAATCGGCGACGTTGGTGGGGTTGAACGTGAAATTGGCGCGCAGCGCCTTACGATTGTTGAATGAGTTGTGGAACACTCCCTCGTCGGTATCACGGTCACCGGCGATGTACATGGAGTAGCGGTCGCCGCCGCCGCGCACGTTCATCGAGAGCCGCTGCAGACCGCCGACCCTGAGCGCACCGGGATCGCGCCGCATAGGTTCGTCTGTCAGGATGGTGCCTAACGCCTTTCCTTGGCAGCCGGGCCATGTAGCAGCTTGCGCCGCGGACAGCTTGACAGAGTCGCAGGTCGTGTAGTTAATGGGCGTGTCCAGCTCCCATGACGTCTCGCCGCGCTCCGCACGGAACGACCAGCGCAGCTTCTGCTGGCCGCGCGTCCCCTTCTTTGTAATGATCTGGATGACGCCGTTCGCAGCTTCGGCACCGTAGAGTGTCGCCGCGGCCGGTCCTTTGATAACCTCGATCGATTCGATGTCGTTAGGACTGATGAGGTCGAGCGCGGACGTGACCTGCGAGGACTGCGCCAGTCCGGCGAGTCCGGCGCCCGTAGCCGGGAAGTTCCCCAGCGCGTCGACGTTGTAGCGCACGCCGTCGATGAACACGACCGGACGGTAGCCGCTGATCGATCCGGAGCCGCGGATGCGGAACTCGCCGGCAGTCCCCGGAGCGCCGGAACCCACCAGCAGAGTCACACCGGGGGTTTTCGATTGCAGGACCTCAGTGACACTGAGCACCGAGGTCTTCTCCGTGAGGTCCGCGACGTCGACCGTCGTAATAGAGTTGCCGAGCGTACGTCGTTCTGCAGCTCCAGCCGTCCCCGTAATGACAAGCTCTTCCAGTTTCGTCAGCGACTGCGCGAGCGCCACATCGAGCCGCGTGGCTTGGCCCGCAGCGACGGCAGCCGGGCGCTCAGCCGGGACGAAACCGATGCGTCGAAAGCGCACCGTTCGGTCGCCGACGGGGACGTTGACGATCGTGTAGTCGCCGGTCGCGTTCGTGAGAGCCCCGGAGCCGGTCCCCACGACCATTACCTGTACCTCGGGGATGGGGCGCTGGCTGCCGGATTCCGTGATCCGGCCCTGGATCGAGCCGGTGTTCTGCGCGGCCGCCATGCCAAAAGGCGTCAGCGCGACAGCGGCGACTAGCAGCCGTCGAGATCGTTGATGCATCAACTACTCCTGTGAGGTGGACAGCGGACTGATGCGCGAAAGTATGAGTCGTGAGCGCGCGGGCAAGCCCCTGCGCTATCACATCGCGAGATAACTCGCTAAGACTTGCTTTCATGTGGCGGGCGCTAGTCATCGTTGGGCGGTTAGGGCCCCTGGTCGCGTCATTCTGGCGTGACCGGCGCCGCTACTTCGTGGCGGGGAGGCCGCTCGTTAGGTCACTCTCATTTCACCGCCGCCGAGCGCAGCGCCTGGTGCATAACCTGGCCGCGCTGGGTCCGACCTTCATCAAGCTTGGCCAGGTATTCGCAGCGCGGGCGGATCTATTGCCGGAGCCATACGTGAGTGAATTCGGCAAGCTGAGCGACCAGGTGCCGCCGATACCAACTGTACAGATCAGGCGCACCCTGGAGGCAGCCTATGGACAGCCGGTCGAAGCGGTTTTCCAGGACTTCGACGATGTGTCAGTCGCGGCAGCGTCCTTAGGTCAGGTTCACCGTGCGCGCGTGGACGGGAAGGCTGTTGCCGTAAAAGTGTTGCGCCCGGGAGTGCGCGATCTCGTCAGGGCAGACCTCCGCGTGGCTGTGCCGCTCGCGCGCTGGATCTCGCGCAACTTTCCTAACCAACACATCCGCAACGCGCGCACGGTGGTGGAGGAGTTCGGACGTCGCATCCCGGAAGAGATGGACTTCGAGCGGGAGGCAGTGTTCGCGACGACCATCCGGGCCAACTTCGCGCGCACACGCGGAGTCATTGTACCGCGCGTCGTTGCGGAACTCGTGCGGCCTAACGTGCTCGTGCTCGAGTTCGTGGACGGGACGCGCATCGATCGGCTCGCCGCGCGCGGCCGGCCGGCACCGAGGGATGTCGTGGCCAAGGTCATCGAGCTGTACCTGCAGATGATGTTGATCGACGGTCTCTTTCACGCCGATCCCCACCCCGGGAATCTGCTCGTCACGGACGACGGCACTGTTGTGCTGCTGGACTTCGGCATGGTGATAGAAGTCCCCAAGGAGATGCGGCGCGACCTCGTGCGGACGGTCTTTGCGGCGATCCGCCGTGACGTGGACGGGACGCTGGCCGGTTTTCGCTCGTTAGGCCTGCTCGATCCGGCGACCGACCTTGCCCAGCTGCGCGGCCTCGCCGAGCGGCTGATGAGCATCGCCTACGACCGAGGCTCGATGCAGGAGCGCCTGGAGCTGGTGGCCAACGAGGTCATGGCGACGCTGTACGATTGGCCGGTAAAGCTGCCGAGCGAGATGGTGTACTTCGCACGCACTGCTGCGCTCATCGAGGGGTTAGGGGCGCGCTACGACACGCACTTCAATGCCGTGACGTTCGCCGCGCCGATCGCGCTGCGCCTGCGCGGCCGCATCCTCTCTTCGCTGCACGAGGAGGGGGCGGCGCCGGCGGTAGACTGGGCAACCGTCGTCGGCGCAGCGCTGGGACACGCGGCGCGTACGGTGCTACGCTTCGGTTCTGCCTTGTTAGGCTCACCTAACGGCGACGAGCGCGCGCTGCTTCCTCGCGCGGCGCCGCGTACCACATCCGCTGGAGGATGACAGCGGCCCGCCGCCGCGCCACGGCGCCGTGCGGCGACCAGCGCCGCGGAGCGGGGAGGACGGCCGCGAGGTGCGCCGCCTGCAGCCGCGTCAGACGCTGCGCCGGCTTCCTGTAGTACGTCATGGCCGCCATCTCGGCACCGAAGATCCCGTCACCCCACTCGGCGAGGTTGAGATACAGATCGAGGATGCGCTCCTTCGTTAGGCAAACTTCCATGACGAGGGCGAAGTAGGCCTCGATCCCCTTGCGCATGTACGATCTCCCCTCCCACAGGAACAGGTTCTTCGCAGCCTGCTGCGTTATCGTGGACGCGCCGCGCATGCGCCGGCCGCGGCGGCGCCGCTCCAGCGCCTCCTCGATCTCGATGAAATCGAGGCCGGAGTGCAGGAAGAACCGATCGTCCTCGGCGGCCAGGACGGCGCGGTGCAGGTTGGACGAGATGAACGCGTGCGGCACTACCTTGCGCCGCGGATA
>JBQTJS010000404.1:0-9675 GCA_052386875.1 Gemmatimonadaceae bacterium | reverse complement strand
ATAGCGTTAGGCGCCGCGCGACCCATCAGGGCCGCGTCCACCGTATACCCTGTGAATGCTCGGGTGCGGATCTCCAGCTCCTCTTCCTGGCCCATCGATGCCCACACATCCGTGTTGATCACGTGCGCGCCGGCCGCCGCTTCACGCGGGTCGCGTAGCAGCCGTACGTTGGCACTGCTGCGCGCACGTTCCATGACGGCAGCGTCCGGATCGTAGCCCTCCGGGCAGGCGAGGCGCAGCTCGAAACCGAGGCGATACGCGGCGTTGAGCCAGGAATTGGCCATGTTGTTGCCGTCGCCGATCCAGGCCACGACCTTGCCGTCGATGCTTCCCAGGTGCTGCCTAACGGTCAAGAGATCGGCCATTACCTGACACGGGTGCAACAGATCGGTGAGGCCGTTGATAACGGGAACGCTGGCAAACTGCGCCAGCTCCTCGATCTCGCTGTGCGCGAAGGTGCGCAGCATGATCCCGTCGATATAACGCGAAAGCACCCTGGCAGTATCGGCGATCGGTTCGCCGCGGCCCAGCTGCACGTCGCGCGGCGAGAGGAAGAGGGCGTGTCCGCCTAACTGCCACGTCCCGACTTCGAAGGAAACGCGCGTGCGCGTGGACGACTTCATGAAGATCATGGCGAGCGATTTCCCCGCCAGTGGACGCTTGGAGTACGTCCCGCCGCGCATCTCTTCGGCGAGAGTGAAGAGTCGCTGCAACTCGGCGGCCGCGAAGTCGGCGATGCTTAGGAAGTGTCTGAGCAAGGGAGAAGGGCGAGGTGCGCGCGGCTTGATGTGAGGGGCGAGCGGCGAGCGGCGAGAGGCGAGCGACGAGAGGAGAGACGCGAGAGGCGAGCGGCGAGAGGCGAGAGGCGAGAGGCGAGGGATCAGAGGATATACTTTCGCAGATCCTCGTCATCCAGCACGGCTTTGAGCCGCTCCTGCACAAGCGCGCGGTCGACGACGATTGCGCCTGGCCCGCGGTCCGGAAGCTCGTAGAGCACGTCCTCGAGCAGAGTAGTCATCACTGTATGCAACCTGCGCGCGCCGATGTTCTCCATCTTCTCGTTTGCGCGACCGGCGATGCGCGCCACCTCCTTCACCCCGTCCTCACGGAAGTCGAGCTTGGCGCCGTCGGCTTCCACCAGCGCAGCGTACTGCTTCGTCAGGGCATTCTCCGGTTCCGTCATGATCCTAACGAAGTCGTCCTCGGTGAGCGGCTTCAGCTCGACACGGATGGGGAAGCGCCCCTGCAACTCCGGTATGAGGTCGCTCGGCTTGGAGACGTGAAAGGCACCCGCCGCGATGAAGAGCACGTGATCGGTTTTGACCATGCCGTATTTCGTCGGGACGTTGGAGCCCTCGACTATCGGAAGCAGGTCGCGCTGGACGCCTTCACGCGACACGTCGGGGCCGGCACTCTCGCTCCTCGCCCCCGCGATCTTGTCGATCTCGTCGAGGAAGATGATCCCCAGCTTCTCGACGCGCTCCAGGGCATCGGCTGTGACGTCTTCGTGGTCGATCAGCTTCTCGAACTCCTGCTCCAGGAGCACGCGTCGTGCTTCGGAGACCTTGACCGTGCGCTTCTTACTGCGCTTGGGAAGCATGTCACGCAGCATCTCGGTGAAGTTCTCCATGCCTTCGGGTGCCCCTTGCGGCGTGATCATCTCGAGCATGGGCGCGGGCTGCGAGACCTCGATCTCGACCTCGCGTTGCTCGAGTTGGCCGTCACGCAGTAGCTGGCGGAGCTTGTCGCGCGTGCGCTGGTGGCGCTGCGTGGCGGCATCGCGTTCGCTTTCCTGCAACACATCGCCCGTAGGTGAAACGACAAAGACGTTCTCGTTAGGGTCGTTCGCTCTGCTGCGGGGAGCGATTGTTCTGTCTTTGGGCTCTGCCGGCGTCGGGAGCAGCAAGTCCAGGATGCGCTCGTCCACACGCTCATGCGCGAGGTCTTCCACCTCGGACTCGCGCTCCTGGCGGACCATATCGATGGCGCTTTCGACGAGATCGCGCACCATCGACTCTACGTCGCGCCCCACGTAGCCCACTTCCGTGAACTTGGATGCTTCGACCTTGACGAAGGGAGCCCCCGCGAGCTTGGCGAGGCGCCGGGCGATTTCGGTCTTGCCGACGCCGGTGGGGCCGATGAGGATGATGTTGTTGGGTGAGATCTCGTCGCGCAGGTTGTCCGGGGCACGCTGCCTGCGCCAGCGGTTGCGCAGGGCTATGGCAACCGACTTCTTGGCCTCACCCTGTCCCACGATATAGCGGTCCAGCTCCGCGACGATCTGCCGGGGGGTGAGGTCGGCGAGTCGCGCCAGCGCTTGCTGCGTGCGGTTGTGCGCCATCGCGCGTTAGGCTTCCAGGACTGTGATGTTTGTGTTTGTGTAGACGCAGATCTCGCCGGCGATCGTGAGCGCCTTGCGCACAACTTCGGCGGCCGGGAGTTGCGATTCCCGCAACATCGCCCGTGCGGCGGCGAGCGCATAACTGCCGCCGGATCCGATGGCGAGGATACCGTCTTCGGGTTCGATCAGCTCACCGCTGCCGCTGATCACGAAGCCGTGTTCCAGACTGGCGACGGCCAGCAGCGCTTCGAGTCGCCGCAATATCCGGTCGCTGCGCCACTCCTTGGCCAACTCGACGGCCGCGCGCGGGAGGTTATTGGGGTGACGCTGCAGCTTCTCTTCGAACTTCTCGAAGAGCGTGAACGCATCGGCGGCCGCGCCGGCGAAGCCGGCGAGGACCTTGCCGTTGGTCAGGGCGCGGACTTTCTGGGCGTTGGACTTCATGACAGTCTCACCCACGGTGACTTGCCCGTCGCCGCCTAACGCGAGCTTGCTGTCGCGGCGTACCGATAGAATCGTAGTGGAGCGTATTCGCGGCACCATAAGGATGCGTGGTAACTGAGTGCGTGGTTAGGCGGACTATGCCCTTGGGTGGGCGCGCTGATACACCTGCTTGAGGCGCTCCACACTCGTGTGGGTATAGATCTGCGTCGTAGAGATCGAGGTGTGGCCCAGCAGCTCCTGCACGGCACGCAGATCGGCCCCGGCGTCCAGCAGGTGTGTCGCGAACGTGTGCCGTAACGAGTGCGTGCTGAGCCCCGCCTCCTCCGCTATCACCTCCAGGCGGCGAGCCATAGCTCGCTGAATCGCGCGCTGGCTCATGCGCTTGCCGAGGCTGCTGAGGAAAACCGCGCGCCTGTCGGCGGCGCGCCCGACGTGCGACTCCAGCGCGTCACGCTTCGCCTCGTAGTTGCGCAGGGCGCGTTGCGCATGGTCGCCGAGCGGGAGGATGCGCTCCTTGCGTCCTTTCCCGCGCACTTTCACCTGCTGCGACACGAGGTCGAGGTCGCCCCGGTCGATGCCGCGCAGCTCGGATAAGCGCATCCCTGTAGAGTAGAAAAGCTCCAGCATCGCGAGGTCGCGCACATCGGTGTGCTTCCCCTCCATGGCTCGCGTCTCGGCGCTGCGGAAGAGAGCCTCCGCTTGAGCGTGATCCAGATACGAGGGAAGATACTTCTCCAGCTTCGGCGTGCTCACGGCACGCGCCGGGTTGGCCGCAACGACGGCGTTGCGAGACAGGAAGCGGAAGAACGTGCGCACGGCCGAAAGCGCGCGCGCCGAGGAACGTTTGGTGAGACCCTTCCTCGTTAGGTATCCCAGGAAGGAGCGGATCGCCAGCCTGTCGACATCGCCCCACGACCAGGCGCCCGAGCCGTAATACTGCGCCAGAAACGTGCGCAGCTCGCGCAAGTCGCGGCTATACGCGCCGACGGTATGCGGCGAGACGTCGCGTTCCTTCGTCAAGTAACGCAGAAACTCCGCGATGTCGGGGTGACCCGGCTCCGGGACTGCGTCGGCGTTCATGCCGGTACCGCTCATGCCGGTACCGCGCCCGCCGGCACCTGTGCATCGCGCCAGGCCGTCATGTGCGCCAGCGCGCGCCGCGCGAGCAGCTCGCGCTTCAAGCGCTTGTCACGCGGTGCGTCCTCGAGCGGCTCCATGAGACCGAAGTTGGCGTTCATCGGTTGGAACCGCTTCGGGTCGGCGTCGCGCAGGTATCCGTAGAGCGCTCCGAGCATTGTGGTAGGCGGCGGCAGCACCGGCTCGTCACCAGCTAGAAGGCGTGCCATGTTGATGGCGGCGACGAGCCCGGTCGCGGTGCTCTCTGTGTAGCCTTCCACGCCGGTCAGTTGGCCTGCGAATATCGTTAGGCGCCCTCTCCCTTCACCCCGCGGCGCGAGATGCGGCGTCAGAGCGGCCGGCGCGTTGAGATAGGAGTTACGGTGGATCGATCCGTAGCGCAAAAACTCGGCGTGCGCGAGACCGGGGATCGTACGCAGAACACGCAGCTGCTCGCCGTGCCGGAGCCGTGTCTGAAACCCGACGAGGTTCCACATCTGGCCGAGGCGATCTTCCGTGCGCAGTTGCAGCACGGCCCAGGGAGTGCGGCCCGTGCGTGGGTCGCGTAGTCCTACGGGCTTCATGGGGCCGAAACGCAATGTCTCACGCCCGCGCCGCGCAAGTTCCTCCACGGGGAGGCATCCCTCGAAATAGGGAACGTCGTCGAATTCGTGCGCTGCGTACTGATCGGCACTCGTTATGGCATCGACGAACGCTTCGTACTCTTCGCGCGCGAGCGGACAATTGAGGTACGCACCGGTCTCGCCGGCGCCATCCATCGTCTCCTTGCCGTAACGTGCCGCGCGGAATGCGATGCTCGTGTCGATAGAGTCGTACGAGACGATCGGTGCGATTGCGTCGTAAAACGCGAGCGCGTCGACTCCGAGACGCGCGCGGATCGCGGCCGCCAGGGCGTCAGAGGTAAGCGGCCCGGTCGCAACTATCGCGGGCTCGAGGATGTCGCTGACCTCGTGGCGCACCAGCTCGATGCGCGGATGCGTCGTTATGCGCTCGCTGACGGCGGCCGCGAACGCGTCGCGGTCGACAGCCAGAGCGGAGCCGGCTGCAACGCGTGTGCTGTCGGCGCACTGCAAGATGACGCTCCCCAGCACGCGCAGCTCCTCCTTGAGCAGACCGTGCGCGTTAGCCAGTTCCGTGCTCTTGAAAGTGTTGGAGCAGACGAGCTCGGCGAGCATGCCTGTCTTGTGTGCCGGCGTGCGCCGCGCAGGCCGCATTTCGTGCAGCACGACGTTGAGGGCTCGCTCAGCTAGCTGCCAGGCTGCCTCGCTGCCGGCGAGTCCGGCACCGATAACGTGCACCGTCATACCGGTAAAGTAAGCGGCGAGACCTGGCAGCGAGCGGCAGGGGAAGGGAGCTAGCTGGGAGCTGTGAGCGGCAGGGGAAAGGAGCTAGCTGGGAGATGCGAGCGACAGGGGAAGGGAGCTAGCTGGGAGATGCGAGCTGCGGAACGGGGAGGGGGAGGGGACGATAGCGGTGCGTACTTCGCCTCTGTACGGCCGGCCCTATACAGCTATGGCCTGTTCCACCGCCGGCTCTTCGACAGTCCACTCATTGCCGCATTTGACGCACTTGCGGTAGTTGCCGCGCGCCTTGCTCGACTTGGCCTCGGCGCCGACGTAGCCGCACTCGGGGCACCTTTCCGGCACGGGGCGATCCCACAAGACGAAGTCACAGTTGGGGTAATTGGAGCAGCCGTAGAACGCTTTGCCGCGTTTCTTGGAGCGGCGCTGCTCGATCTCCCCGCCGTCCTTGGGGCAGCGTACGCCGGTAGGCATGGAGCGGGTGCCGCGGCACTTGGGGAAGCGGCTACAGCCGAGGAAATCGCCGGAACGTCCGTGCCTAACGAGCATGGAGGAACCGCACAGATGGCACTTGTACGGCGTGACTTGCGCCGGCTTGCGCTCGCCCGCGATGGGACGTGTGTAATCGCAATGCTTGGGATGACGCTCGCAGGCGACGAACGGCCCGAAGAACCCCCCTTTCGCCACGAGCTTGCCGCCGCAATTGGGACAGCGCTGGCCGGCGAGTGCGGAAAGGTCGTGCGCTTCGGCGATAAGATCAGCGAGGCGGACGTCGTTGAGTGACCTTTCGAACGGCCCGTAGAAGTCCTTGAGGACGCGCTGCCAGGTGAGGTCCCCTTCCTCCACCTTGTCCAGCTCCCCTTCCATCTCCGACGTAAAGCCGACGTTGAAGATATCGGGGAACTGCTTGACCATTACGCGCTCGACGCTTTCGCCTAACGCGGTAGGGAAGAAACGCCGCTGCTGCAGCTCGGCGTAGCGGCGATCGGTGAGCGTGGAGATGATCTGGGCATAGGTGGACGGGCGCCCGATGCCGAGGCGTTCCAGCTCTTTGACGAGGCTCGCCTCGGAGTAGCGCGGCGGCGGCTCGGTGACATGCTGCGCGGGGACGAGCTGGCGGACAGGGACGCGCTCGCCTAACGCGACTTCAGGCAGCGCCTGCTCGTCTTCCAGCGCGCGCCCTTCGCCCTCCTCGCGCGCTTCGCGATACAACGCCAGGAAGCCCGGGAACTTCACTACGCTCCCGGTGGAGCGGAAATGAAAACGGCGGCCGGGGCTTTCTCCGGCGTCTTGCTCGAGACGGAAGTCGATTGTTGTCGTGTCGAAAACGGCGCTCGCCATCTGCGAGGCCATGAAACGCTGCCAGATCAACTGATAGAGCTTGAATCGCTCGTCCTTCAACCAGCGCTTCAAATCGTCGGGGCGCCGCGCCGGATCGGCCGGCCGGATGCACTCGTGCGCGTCCTGGGTGTTGACCGTGCGCTTGTCCGCGCCATAAAGCCGGGGCCCCGGGGCAAGAAGCGACTCGCCGAACTCGCGGCGCAGCGCATCGCGCGCCTGCAGTGCCGCGCTCTCGGCGACGCGCGTGGAGTCGGTACGCATGTAGGTGATGAGACCGACCGCCCCCTCGCTGCCTAACTCGACGCCCTCGTAGAGCTGCTGCGCGGCGCGCATTGTCCGCTTGGAGCCGAACCCCAGCTTCTTGGCCGCCTCCTGCTGCAGCGTGCTGGTGGTGAACGGGGCCGCCGGGTTCTTGCGCCGCTCGCGCTTTTTGATGTCGCTGACGGGGAAGATAGCGTCAGCCTGGTCCCCCTGCACCTCCCCGTGAGCGCGAGCGAGTGCGCGCGCGATGCGCTGCACGTCGTGGACGACAGCGTTGGCGGACGACTCGTTATGCAGCTCGACCTTCTTCTCGTCGATCTCGTGCAGCTTTGCCTCGAAGGGCTGCGCGTCCTTCTCCAGCCGCGCCCGGATGCTCCAGTATTCCTGCGGCTTGAAGGCGCGGATGTCGCGCTCGCGCTCGACGAGCATCCGCAGCGCCACTGTCTGTACGCGTCCCGCCGAAAGCCCCTTCTTAACCGTGCGCCAGAGGAGAGGGCTCGCCTTGTAGCCGACCAGCCGATCGAGCACGCGGCGCGCCTGCTGCGCATCTACGAGGCGCATGTCTATGGGCCGCGGGCGCTCCATGGCCGCGCGCACGGCGTCCTTCGTAATCTCGTGAAAGAGGACGCGCCTAACGGGAGGGACAGCTCGCGACGCCCCACCCCGCTTCGGCTTCACATATTCGGCGACGTGCCAACCGATCGCTTCACCTTCGCGGTCCGGGTCGGTCGCGATGTACACGGCCGATGCGCCCTTCGCTGCGTCCTTCAGCTCGTTGAGAGTCTTTTCCTTGCCGGCGATCGTCACGTATTCCGGAGCGAAGTTCTTCTCCAGATCGATCCCCAGCTTCTTCTCCGGGAGGTCCCGCACATGACCGATAGTGGCCTTTACACGGTAACCACGCCCGAGGTAACGCCCGATCGTCTTCGCCTTGGCCGGTGACTCGACGACGACGAGCGCGCTGCCGGCGCCGTTCCCCGACACCTCGACCTCGTTAGGTACCGCTCCTTTACGGCCGCGCGCGACACTCGCGCCACCTCCCCCTCTCCTGCTCCCTGGCCCCGTCCCCCTCACCTTGGCCGCAGCACCTTTGCGGCGCGTTGCGGTGAGCGTCGCCGCCGCCCGCGAAGACGCACCGCGCCCCGCGATCCGGCGTGCAACCGGCCGCTTGGAGCCGTCCGTGGTCTTCTTACTCCCAGCCATCTCAGTGCACCGTAGGACTGTCGGCTGCCACCACCGGAAGCTCGAGGCCCCCCTCCAGCAGCGAGCGCATGTCCTCGAGCGTAACGCGACCGTCGAATTGGCCGAGTGCGCGTTCGATGACTTGCTCCAACTCTGCAGCTGAGAGGACGCCGGCGTGCGAAAGGGCCACTAGATGGCCCCACGCATCCGGCGCGAATCGGCCGCGTTCGTGCGGGCCCATCACGCGAAAAGTCATACAACTGCTGGTCTGAGGTCTAAAGTTCCGGCATCCGTGATCTGCGCCGGTTGCAAATCGCTGGTTCTCAACAACTATGGGACGAAGGAGCAAACTCGGTGTCATCGATCGGCCGCCATGCCTCCCCTTCGACGACATCCAAGATGCTGGTCGGGCAACAACGAGGCCTGCAAGAATTGCCGGGCCAGCCTCCTCATACCGGAAAACGCGGAGAATGATCGCTGGGCTGTCAACCCCCGCTCTTCTGGATTTGCGCTAGCGCGCCGGCGATTCTAAGTGTAAGTTCTTTAATATCAACGTCTTCCGCATCGACGGTAATGTCTGCGGTCTCGTAAAGCGGGCGCCGCTCCGCGTCTAGCCGGCGCAGGGCGCCCAGGGGATCCGGACCAGCCAGGAGAGGGCGCTGCCCAGTGGAGCCCGCCAGGCGCCCTCCAGCGGCCTCCGGCGACACCCTGAGGTAGACCAGCACAGCCCGGGGGCGAACGAGCGCCACGGCGGCAGGCTGCGTCATCCACCCCCCCCCAGGGGCGACAACTATAGTATGGGGGTTGGCGGCGAGTTCTTGGGACAGTTGGAACTCGCGCCGCCGGAACGCGGCCTCTCCGTGCGACCTGAAGAACTCGGCGATGGAGACGCCCGTGAAACGTTCGATCTCTTCGTCGAAGTCGTGGAATGGGAGGCGGAGGTGCGTTGCAAGGGCGCGGCCGACGCTGGTCTTGCCCGAGCCCGGGAGGCCGACGAGGACGATGTGCTTCAAGTGAACGCCGGGTGGGGGAGGCTGCGAGCTGCGGGTTGTCAGGTGCGCAGGGGGCGGCGGCGGCGGCGGCGGCGGCGGCCGATCATGCGCGGGGCTGTAAGCGCCGTGCTATGTGGGCGAGGTACGCTGCGAAGTTGCGCCGGGTTTCGCCTAACGAGTCGCCGCCGAACTTTTCGAGGACAGCCTGGGCGACGACGAACGCAGCCATCGCTTCGGCGATGACTCCCAGCGCGGGAACGGCGGTCACATCGGAGCGTTCAGCGACAGCCGCGGCACTCTCGCCCGTCGCCATATCGATTGTGCCTAACGGGCGCATGAGAGTGCTGATGGGCTTCATGGCCAGGCGGATGACCAGCGGCTCGCCTGTTGTAATGCCGCCCTCGAGCCCCCCGGCCCTATTGGTGCGCCGCTGCGCATGACCCGTGCGAGGATTGCCGGGAGGTGGTAGTCCTGCGATCTCGTCGTGCACTTCAGCGCCGGTCAGACGCGCGGCCTGGAAGGCGCAGCCGATCTCCACCCCCTTTACCGCGGGGATGGACAGCATCGCGGCGCCGAGCCGGCCGTCGAGCTTGCGGTCCCAGGCGACATGGGAGCCAAGTCCGACAGGGACGCCGCGAACGACAACTTCGCATACGCCACCTAACGTGTTGCCGGC
>JBQTJS010000403.1:0-1711 GCA_052386875.1 Gemmatimonadaceae bacterium | reverse complement strand
CTTCGGGGACCTTGGCGTAGAAGCGCCGGTCCTGCTTCAGACGCTCGTGAAACTCGGCTTTGGTCCCGTGGAAGCCTAACGAGCCACGGATAGCGGCCATCTCCCGGTTGATGCGCGCGACTTCCTGTATCCCCGTCCGATGGACCTCTTCGGGCATCACGTTCAACGTCGTATGCAGACGAACCAAATAGCGGTAGTAATCCTTGCCTCGCGGATACTGCCACTGGCCGACGCGTTCCGGTGCGGTGCGTGCGTAGTCTCCGGCGAGATACTCGAGGAGCCGGGCGAATGCCGGACGCACGCTGTCGCCGAGCAACGACTCAAGAGCGCTGTTGAATTGCGCACGATCGGCGACTGCCAGTGCCGCCAAGCGATCATCAGCAACTCGGAACGGACTCTCCTGCGGCGCTACGTCGTACGAGCTAAAGACGGCGCGCACGAGAAGGAGTTCATCTTTGGGTACTCTGAATCCGCGCCGCCACCGTTCTGCGAGGCCGGCACGGATGCTGTCGAGCCACGCCGGTAACTCGCCCACAAGCTGTAAGTAGCGCGTCGCGTCGCGCGCGTCCGCAAAGCGAAATGCGCCGAGCACGCGCTGCACGTGTTGCACCGGCGTGGAGTAGGGGGTGATGTCGCTGAAACGATGCCAGAAGTACTGCGTCCCCTCGATCGTGGCATCTAGTTCCCAGCGCAATGCCGCGGCGCTCAAGCGCTCTTCCGTTGTGAGCCGGCGCTCGTCGAGCCGGCCCAGTCGCGCCTTGAGCGCGCGAGCAAGTGCGGCATCACGCTGGGCTGCACGCAGCGACAGGTGCGGCAGATGCTCGATCGGCAGCGCGTGACGTTGGCGTGCGAGGATGCTGCGCTCGACCTTGTATGTCTGCGCCTCGCCGAGGAGTAGTGCCAGAGCACGGGCTTCCGGGTTGGAGTCCGCGGTTGCTTGCAACCAGCAGAGGAGCAAGATTCGCATTGCCTGCACTCGTTAGGTACGCCGCCTCGCGGGCCGCGTAGCCGGTTTTAGATGCTTGAGTCTCTCATAGGCGAATAGCGGCACTACTTCCCCCTCACCCAGCACGACCCTTGCGGCCACCTCGCCGATCGCCGGCCCCATCTTGAAGCCGTGGCCCGATCCACCGCCGAGCAGGAGGACATTGCGCGCCTCGGGATGCCAGTCCATCAGGTAGTGACCGTCAGGCGTTGACTCGTATTGACATACTTCGGCGTGCACCAACGGAGAGCGCGCCAGCGCGGGAAAGCGCCGGCGGAGTAATGCACGAGCTATCGCAGCGCTTTGCGGGCTTACAGTACGCTCGAACGAGGTCGGGTCGACTTCGGCGCCTGACGTGTCGTCGGCGATCTTGAAGCCGCGCCGCTCGTTCCCGGGAATGCCGTAGATCAGGCGCTCTCCGAAGTTTACCCATGCAGGCATCGATCCCACGTCGAACCTCCGGTCGCCGGCCGGAGTGCCGAAATACAACACGTCCTGTCTCGTGGCGCGGATGCGCCGGCCGAGGATGTCGGGGAAGAGGGCGCCGAGCCATGGGCCGCAAGCAAAGACGAAGACGTCGGCCTCGCGCCGGGCACCGTCGCTCAGCACGACGTGCGAAAGGCGCTGGTTCGCCATCGCTCCGGGCCTGGCGTGAGCCGTGACGTACTCCACGCCCGCTCGCTCACACGCCGCGCGAACGAGGTCGCATGCTTCCCGAGCCAGCAG
>JBQTJS010000402.1:0-6023 GCA_052386875.1 Gemmatimonadaceae bacterium | reverse complement strand
GCACTTCGTCGCGAACTGCCAGAGCCCGGTCCAACGCGGCCCGTCCGCGGTAGAGGAGAGACTCGATAGGCACTACATCCTCGTCGCCCAAGCTGGCTGGTTCCACCAGCGGGGCACGGGACAGCGGCTGGAAGCTCGCGATGCCGGTCTGGAGGAATGCCTTGAGCTCCTTCCCCGTAGGCGTGATCGACCGGCGCCGCGCGGGCGTCGTCCCTGACGGATGTGGCTCGGCCGTCGCCCGCGCAGGAGCGGGTGTGACAGGCGAGGCAGGCGGTGTCGTCATCGAGCGCGTCAGCGATGCGAGGCCCTGGGCCAACTCGTCAGTCCCCTTGTTAGGCGCCAGCAGGAGCTGCGCCGCGGCGTCCAGCGCTGTGAGTCGCCGCGGCGATACGATGGACGGCGCCACAGCCGCCTCCGCGAAGAACGCCTCGGCTGCTCGTTCGCCGAAGCTCGCCGCTATGTGCTCCAGCTGCCTGAGCGTGCTCCGCAGCTCACGCTCCGCGCGCTCGCGGCCCACGTCGGTAGTTGCCCCGCGGGCGTCCGCGACCAGACGGCGCAGGTGTTCCGCGCGGCTTACAATCTCCCTGTGAAAGCGGTCAGCTGGGAGGGAGGGGGTCGCGTCTCCCTTGCGCAGCACATGCGGTCCGCCGTCGCCAAAGTACAGCTCGTCGATGCGGACGACGCGATCGGATGTCGTGTCGCTGTCGAATACAGCTGCCGCCGCGCGGGTCAGGCGAGCCAGCTCCGGTGTCGTCGCAGCGGGTTTGCCAACTGCACGCACCTCATCGGCGGCGCGGCGCAAGACCGCCGCGGCCGCGGAGAACAGCTCGCGTTGCCTCTCGTTAGGCTGCTGGCCCGACGGCAGCGCTACGATCGCGCGCTCCAGCACGTCGGTGACGTCGCTCAATGGCGGCAGCTCGGTGATGCTGACAAGGCCGCGTACAGTCCGTACCCGCGCCAACGCATCGTCCAGGGTGTGCCGCTCGGCAGGCGAGCGCACGAACTGATCCAGGGCGCTCGCAATCGCAGCCGTCTGGAGTGACAGGAACACCGGCGTCGCCGTCCCGGCGGCAGGTGTCGGTGTGGCCCGTAGCGTCGCTCCCGACGGGGCCAGCTCACGTAGCTCTTCAACACGGAATGTAGCCCGCGTCTGCTCACTCGGCCCCCAGCCGCGCAGATTGCGGAGGAGTATCCGCAGGTCGTCGACTGCCGAAACCAGCGCTCCCTGGACGGTTGGCGTCCAGGCGACACTCGAGTCGCGGACGCCGCGCGCGACCTGCTCAAACGCCAATGCCAGGGTTGCAATCCCCTCCGCCTTCGCCATAGTCGAACTCCCACGCAGTGCGCGGATGGCACTTACTAGCGCCTGGCCGTCGGGGGGTGAACCCGCGGCGTTGGTTACGAGCGCATCGACGCGATCGATGTACTCGGTAGCCTCGACTACGTAGAAGTCCAAAAGCTCCATTCACCAACCAGGTCTAAGGTCCTGAGGGGGGCACAGAGGAGGCTCCAGGGAGGGAGGTCTAACGGGAAACCTTAGACCTGTGATCCTCCATTACCTCTTTAATCTCACGTACGGCTCGCCCAATCCCCACATAGACGGCGCGAGCCACGATTGCGTGACCAATATTCAGCTCTTCGATCTCCGGGATTGCGGCCACGAGACCGACATTCTCGACGTTCAACCCATGCCCGGCGTGAACGGCCAACCCTATTTCGACCCCCCGGCGGGCAGCGGCCTCGAGCCGTCCTAGCTCGTCCTGAGCGGGTGGCTTTGCGTGGGCATAGGCCCCGGTATGCAGCTCGACAGCTGCGGCGCCTAACTCGCGCGACAGCTCCACCGCGCTGACGTCCGCGTCGATAAACAAGCTTGTACGGAGGCCGGCCTCGTTCAAGCGTTCAATGACAGCACTGAGTTTCCTACTTCCGTCGCCGCGACTCACATCGAGGCCTCCCTCAGTCGTAATTTCCGCGCGTCGTTCCGGCACCAACGTCACTTGATACGGCCGCACACGCTCGGCGATGCCGGCCATTTCATCAGTGCAGGCCATCTCGAGGTTGAGCACCGTTCGCACGGACCTCGCTAGCCGTGCGACATCGTGATCCTGAACGTGGCGGCGATCCTCGCGCAGGTGAGCCGTGATGCCGTCGGCGCCTGCTTCCTCACATGCGAGAGCCGCGGATACTGGATCGGGATACGTGGCTAGTCTCACTTCACGAAGTGTTGCGACGTGATCTACGTTCACGTATAGCCGCAGATGCGAGGTCACGGCTGCGCCGCCCGGCGGACTCTGTTGCCGTCGTTGAGCCCCACACTTACCGTTCCAGCGCATATTGGTGAGGAGACGGACGTGAAGCGTATCGCAGCAATTGTAGCCATCCTGACACTAATCGGCTGTCGCACGGCGGTGCCGCGCGGCGAGCTTACAGGTGCCGATCGTCCGCGACGAGCGGTTGAGCTGTTTCTAGCCGCAGTCAGTGCGCAGGACATCCAGGCGATGTCGGTGGTGTGGGGAACCGAGAAGGGACCGGCTCGCGATCAACTGGAGCGAAACGAACTCGAGCGCCGGGAAATTATCATGCAGCAGTGCTACGCGCATGACCGTTATCGCGTCCTCGACGAACTGCCGGGCGAAGGCGGGAGTCGCATGGTGCGTGTCGAGATCACGCGAGGCCGCGCCACACGTACGCCGCAGTTTGTGACCATCAAGGGACCGAGCGAGCGCTGGTACGTTATGGATGCCGATATCGCGGCCATGCGCGATCTTTGCAAGCCCTCTTGATAGAGCCTCCGGCCGCGAACAGTCGCCGACGCAGGCACCGTGAACAGGGAACTCGCGCGGAGCAGCGAGGCTTCATTTTTCTGACAGCTCGACGAGCACTCCTGCGGTCGACGTGGGGTGGAGGAAAGCGATGCGTTTCCCTTCCGCACCGATGCGCGGGTTATGATCGATGAGTCGGATGCCTGCGTTGCGGCATCGCTCGAGCGTGGTATCGAGGTCATCGACTGCGAAACAGATGTGATGGATTCCGGGGCCTCGCTTGTCGAGGAACTTGGCGATTGGTGATCCGCTAGTCGTCGCTTCCATGAGTTCGACGAGCGAATCACCGGCACGGAGGCCGACGATTCGGGCACCGTCGGCGTTTTCGAGCGGCGTCTCTTGGAGTCCGAGTATGTCACGATAGAACGGCAACGTGTCGGCCAACTGAGACACTGCGATCCCGATGTGGGCGATGTGAGTCCCGTGCGGATGTGTGGGCTTGGAGGGTGGAGTAGTTTCCATGCGCGCGTGTCGGCTGGTCGGAAGCGCAAATTAACGAGAACGGATCGCGGGATGAGCCCGCTGTTAAGGAGAGATGAACGGATGTCATCGGCACTTGCGGTAACTGACGACAGCTTCGCTACCGAGATCGAGCAGCACAAAGGGCTGGCTGTCGTCGATTTCTGGGCCGCGTGGTGCGGTCCCTGCCGCATGGTCGGCCCGATCCTCGATCAGCTGGCTGTGGAGTATGAGGGGAAGGCCAAGGTCGCCAAGCTGGACGTCGACACGAACATACGTACGCCGTCACGCTTCGGGGTGCGATCTATTCCGGCGATCCTGTTCTTCAAGGACGGCCAGCTGGTGGATACAGTCGTCGGCGCGTATCCCAAGCCGTACTTCGAGGAGCGCTTCAAGAAGCACGCGGCCTGAACCAGACGCCCACGTTAGGCAATCTTTATATCGTCAGCACGCCGATAGGCAATCTCGGCGACATCACGTACCGGGCTGTCGAGGTGCTGCGTCAGGCGGCGCTCATCTGCGCCGAAGACACGCGCCACACGCGGGCGCTGTTGGAGCGCTACGGGATCAAGACGCCGGTGCAGGCGTACCACGAGCATAACGAAGCGAGAGCGACGCCGCGATTGATAGGGCGCCTAACGAAGGGCGACGACATCGCGCTGGTAGCCGACGCCGGCACTCCCCTGGTGTCCGATCCGGGGGCACGTCTCGTAGCGGCAGCGATCGCGGCGGCCGTGCCCGTGGTCCCAGTCCCGGGCCCCTCGGCGCTGTTGGCTGCAGTGGTCGCCTCCGGGCTGGAAGCCACACCGTTTACGTTTGTCGGCTTCCTACCGCGAGGAGGACGCGAGCGCGACAAGGCCCTCAACTGGCTCAGCGCGCTGCCGCACAGCAGCGTACTCTACGAGTCGCCCAATAGGGTGGCCGGGACCTTGCGAGACCTGGAGCAGAGGGGCCTCGGCGAGCGGCGGCTGGTAGTCGCGCGTGAGCTGAGCAAGCGCTTCGAGGAGTTTCGCAGGGGAACGGTGAGGGAGTTGGCGGCGTACTACGGGTCCAACGCTGTGCGCGGCGAAGTCGTTCTCGTTATGGAGGGGGGTGTTGCGGCGTCATCCATGTCGAGCGACGACGAGCTGCGCGAGCGGGCGGCCGAGTTGCGAGCAGACGGCGTCTCGGCGCGAGATGTGGTTGCCGCTCTTACTGGCGAGTTTGGAATTCCGCGGAATCGCGCGTACCGCATTGCGCACGAGGGAGATCGGTGAAGCGTTTCATCGCACCTATTCTGGCGTTGCTTGTACTCGGCGCGTCTGCCGCACGGCGTGATGTGCCGCGCCTAGCGATCGCGCGGCTGCAGTATGACGGCGGCGGCGATTGGTACGCCAACCCGTCGTCTATTCCGAACCTCCTCAAGGCGATCAACGACCGCACATCGTTCAAAGTGGAGCCGACAGAGGGGCGCGTAACGCTGACAGATGAGCGTCTGTTCGACTACGCCTTCCTTCACGCAACAGGTCACGGGGAGATGAAGCTGTCCGAGGTCGAGGTATCGCGGCTGCGCGACTACCTTCTGCGCGGTGGATTCCTGCACGTCGACGACAACTATGGTTTGGACGAGAGTTTTCGTCGCGAGATCGCGCGCGTATTTCCCGACCGGCCGCTGGTAGATGTGCCGCTCACGCATCCTGTCTACCACATAGTCTACGATTTTCCGCAGGGGCTGCCCAAGGTGCACGAGCACGACGGCCAGCCTGCCCGGGGCTACGGCATCTTCGTCGGCGATCGTCTGGCTGTGTTCTACAGCTATTCGGCCGATCTCGGGAACGGATGGGAGGATCCGGGGACGTACAACGACCCACAGGAACTGCGCGAGCAGGCGTTGCGCATGGGGATCAATCTTTTTGCGTATGCGGTCGCCAGCCGCCCGGCGTTATGACGCTGCGTGACATCGTAGAGCGCGAGCGCAGGGGCGTCGTGCGTTGGATCGCGGCAGCCGGCGTTCTCGCAGCGGCGTGTGCTACTGCATCGATATTGGCGTTAGGCACATGGCTATTGGCGGACGCGCGCTGGCTGAGGTTGCCGCGCATTACGCCGTGGCTTGTGTGGTTCGGTGCCGCAGTTCTCGTGGCAGCAGCGCTGTGGCTGACACGGCGGCGCTACGCGCGCGTGGCGACGCCTCTGGGTCTGGCCCGGGCCATGGAGCGTGAGCAGACGCTGCGTGACGGCTCGGTTCGGACGGCACTGGAAGTTGCCGAGCAAAGCTCGTTAGGCAGACTCGGTGCCGCCTTGATGGCCGATACGCTGGCGGCGCGCCGGGCGCGCGTTCTCGTGCCCGCTCTGCGGCGCTCGTTACGGCGCGGGGCACTGGCGGCCGCCACGCTCGTGGTCGCCGCCGCGGCCGTGCTCGCTGTCGCGGCCCTGCGATCGAACGACGGGTGGGCCGCTGTCGTGCACCCCGTGCGCGCCTGGCGAGGCACGCTGTTAGGCGAGCTGGCGATAACCGACGCGCCGCGCGTCGTCCAGCGCGGTGAACTTGTGACACTCACGATCAACGCCCCCGGCCGGCCGCGGGTAAGGGTGGTGCAGCGCGCGACAGGTTCGTCATGGCGCAGCGACGAGGTGATGCTGGAAAACGGCGCGGCACCGCTGCGAGTCGGTCCCCTGGATGCGGATCTCGCCGTCGCCATCACCGATGGCCGGGCCTGGAGTGACACCGTCGGCATCCGCGTGGCAGATCGTCCCTTCCTCGGA
>JBQTJS010000401.1:0-5025 GCA_052386875.1 Gemmatimonadaceae bacterium | reverse complement strand
AGTGCAACCAGCACTTCGCCGCGTGTGCCGCGGTAGCCGCTTAACGTAGGGGATACTCCAGCCATAATGGTTAAACTACTCGGGTCTAGCCAATCCTTCAACAAAAATGTTGGAGAATTGATGCGGTTGGCGCGACGCTTGTGGTCCCTGGCAAACGATCCGCGAGCGACTTCCTCCGCCGTGCTGTGCGCTCCTCCCGCCAAGCGATCGGGTTAGCGACGGCCGGGCTCGGTCAACCTGAAACGACAGCGCGGCTCGCCGGAGCGGTCGCATTCCACAGTCGCATCGGCACCGGCGACCTCGCCGACATAACCAGCCACGGCCCCGCAGGTGTAGGGATGCTGCGAGACGATCGAACCGACGATGCAGCCGTCGCTCACGATGCGGACGCCGTCGCCGCCGCTCTCCAGCCGCACCTGAGCGCCCAACGATTCCAGCGCACGCACGGCTCCCTGCGCTCGCGCCAGGAGTTGCCCCTGTGGGCGCGCCGCGTCCCGGCCGGCGCGGCGGCCGGCGCGGCGCAGTACGGCCGCAAGTTCCCTGGCGTCCAGCTTGTCGCGTAGCTCGGCTATAAGCGCTCGCAGCAGCGGCGCGTGAGCCCGCGAAACGAGCACGTCGAGACCGTCGACGATGCCGAAAACCGTCGCCGGTTTACCCGGACCGCCGCGACGCACGCCGATGGCGCGCACGAGCCCATCGCGCTCCAGGGCTGTGAGGTGCAGCCTGACCGCGTTATCCGTGACTCCGATATGCTCGGCGAGCGACTCCACAGTCGCGGGGCCTCGGCGAAGCAACCCGAGCACGCGGCCCCGAGTGTCGGCTGCGCGAGAACGTGCGGATGGGTGAGCCATAAGAGGGAAGCCGTCTAAAGATCCGCGGCGCGAAAGCACCTCGCAAAGATACAGCCAAGTGCCCCCACGAACAATATGTCCAGATATAACTTGACAAACTATGGTAATGCAGGTAACCTAGCTCCCCCGGCATAAGCCGGCTTACCACCACTGGAGGTTGTTCGCCATGCAGCGGATCGCACTCGCCCTCGCCCTCACCGTCACAGCGCTCGCTGCTCTCGCAGCGACCCCGGCGCAAGCTCAGCAGAAGCTCGACGATGCCACGATCGTTGCCATATTCGACGCCGCCAACACGTTCGACATCGAGACAGGCACACTCGCCAAACAACGCGGTCACTCGGCGGCCGTCCGCGAGTTCGGCGCTATGATCGCTCGCGACCACTCGATTGTTCGCCAGCAGGGCCGCGATCTCGCGAAGAAACTCGGCGTCACACCCACGCCGCCCAGCGACGACAGCATGGCCAGGGCGCACGCCGAGGCGATAGCGGCGTTGCGAAGTAAGAGCGGCGCCGAGTTCGATCGCGCCTTCGCCGCCCACGAGGCCGCATTTCACCAGAATGTCATCGATGCCGTGACTACAACACTTCTCCCAGCCATTCGGAACGCCGAGGTCAAGGCACTGGTGGAGAAGGTAGCGCCGGCTTTTGAGGCGCACATGATCGCGGCGCAGAACCTCGGGAAGGAGCTGAGCAAGTAGGCGCGTGAGCGCCAGGAGCAAGGAGCTGGACATAACGAGTGTAGCAGGGTGAGGTCCGTTTCGCCCTGCGCCTCCGGGGCGCCGCGTCTAGCGCCTTGCTCCGTGTCCTTGCTCCTTGCTCCTTGCTCCTCCCTCCAGGCTGCTTGACGTGCCGAAGCGTCGCGGCATTGTAGACCTCGAACAGGAGGTCTTACGAAAAAGAATCATCCGTTCCGCGCTATCTGCGCGGGACTGCTGCTCTCGCCGGTTCTGCTTGTTGCCCAGGAGGCGACGCGCGAAGGAGCGAGGCAGACGCCACATCGTCGCCCCTCGCCCCCTCGTCCCTCGCCGCTCGCCCTAGCTCCTTAACAACTGCCCGAAGAAGGAACGGTAGTGCTGTAACGCTTGGCGCAGGTCCTCAGTCGAGGCATCTTCGCCGCGAGCCCATTCCTGTTCGAGCTTCGTACGCGCGGCTGCGAAGGAGTCTGCCAGGTGCTTGATGGCGTCTGCTACTAGTCCGTCAGCACGCTCGACGGACCGGCGCGGCTCGTCTACGAACCCCGTCTGAATCTCACTCCAGCGCGCGCGTAGCTCATCGGTTATTTCTGGCGGCAGCAGCGCCGTCCCCCCTTCGTCTACGATCGAGTCGGCGCGATCCATTGCTCTGGGGACGGAGACTTCACGCTCGCCTGCTTCGCGGTCGAGGTCCTGCGACTCCCGCGCCCGATCTACTGACCGTGCAACGTCGGCCGTGGAGATCTCTCTCTCGCGCGTTAGGTCGTCGTTCATGGACGCACCTCGCGATCGGTGCGCGGCCGCGGTTCCGGACGGTCCCGGATGTCTCGAGCTTCTTCGCGCGCGATTTTGCGGTCGACGACACGTTCACTCACCATTTCCCGATCCGCGAGAAGATCCTCGAAGAGGTTGCGATAGTAGACCATCGCTTGCCGCAGATCTTCGGTGCTCGCCTCGCCCCGGCGATGCCGACGAGCGATGTCGCGAGCCGCGCGGTAGTTCTCGACAACGCGACCGTGGTGCACCGAAAGGTCGGCAACGCGCTGATCGAAGTCGGAAACTGGATATCCACGAGCCTCCATTACGTCTTCGATAAGCCGGCTACCCTGAGTAACAGCCCCCTGCGGATCGTCAACGAACTGCGCTTGTACGTCGCGCCAGCTCAAGGCAAATCGGTCACGCTGTTCGCGCGTGAGGGCGCGTATGTCGAGCTGTTCCACTCGCTGCTCGCGGCCGACAAGCTCAGCTTCGGCGCGGCGCCGGCCGAGCTCGTCTACTGTACGATCGTATTCCCTTCCATAACGGGCGTGCAGTCGCTCGCTACGCGAGCGCTGGCGGAAGAGCCACACTGCCACCAGTGCGAGTGCAATGACGCCGATAATTGCGCCAATGCCGACCGGGTCCATTTCCATTTGTATCCTCCCTGCAATGCGCTACGCCAGATATCTGCAAGGAGCACTCCATAGCTCAATCACTTGCCACAAGGTGGCGAATGCCACGCCGCAGCAATGCGGACGCCAGCTGGACTTTGTACGCGTTCTTCGAAAGCGGCGCCGCGTCGTACAGCGCCCGCTCGGCGAGTGTCGCGATGTCGTCGTCGGCAAGGCCACCGGAGGCGATGTCTTCTTCGACTGACTCGCTGACACGCCAAGGCCGCGAGGCTACGCCGCCGAGCACGAGCCGAACAGCGCCGTCTGTCCGTCGTGCCGCGGCGAGCGACACGAGCGCGAAGTCCCACGCGCCGCGCTGCATCAGCTTTTCGTAACGCTGGCGGCCGCCGACGGCCGCTCGTGGAACCTCCACCGCGACGAGCAGCTCGTCTGAGGCGAGCGCCGTCTCCCGCCTAACGTCGCCGTCGCGCGGTTGCAGGAACGCGTCGACCGGCACGCGGCGTGTCTCGCTCCGGGAGCAGACGACCACCTCGGCGTCGAGCGCCGCCAGCGCGACGGCCGGATCCGATGGATGCACGGCATGACACCGACCGGCTCCCAAGATAGCCAGATACTGATTCTCGCCGCCGATTGCGGGACAAGCATCTCCGCCGCTCTTGAAGCACCTAACGCCGCGCCGGAAGTACCAGCAGCGCGGCCGCTGGCAGAGGTTGCCGCCCAGCGTCCCCATATTGCGCAGCGCACTCGAGGCCGCGGCGGCGCATGCAGCGGCGAGCGCGGGCAACTCCTCCCTGAGGCGCATGTCGTGCTCGATGCTCGCCAGAGTCACGGCCGCCCCGATCCGGATCGCTCCGTCTTCTCGCCGATCGATCCCTTGCAGCTCGGGCACCGCGCGCACATCCACTAGCTCGGCCGGTGAGCGTAGCCGCTCCTGAATCTCCACCAGGAGATCGCTTCCGCCGCCGAACGGCACAGCGCCGTCCCTGGCGATCGCGTCGAGCGCGCTATTCAGGGACGTTGGCGCGGAATAAGTGAAGTCGCTCATGATAGCAGTGCGTGCGCCACGACGTCGCGGCGCGTGCTAAGTTCCAGCGCGTGATGCCAACGTGGAAGTCCGCGGCACGCGCACTCGCTGCATGCGGTGCCCTGATAGGATGCCAGCCTCCGGACGACAACGGAAGGCGTAACGGGGACAGCGCGCAACGTGCGATAGCAGCTCACATGGTTGACACAGCGCTGGACACGCTTATCGCCGGCTCTGCCGGCGACAGCGCCCTGGCGCTGCGCGAGTTGCCGAAGGTGCGCCTGGCACCGCTCGCCGAGTCGTTCACGAGGTTTCTCGTATTCGTGCCCGTCACGCAGCGCTGGTTCGCGGCGGCCTCGCGCGGCAAGCGCATGCTGGTGGATATCGGGCGGGTCGACACGATCGTCGGCGACGACCCTGTTAGGCAGGCAGCGTTTCGCGAGGCCGTGCACGCGCTCGCCCCTATCGGACGCGGCGACAGCGTGCGCCTGCGCGGGCCCTGGGGGAGCGACGATGCAGTCGTGAACGGATACGACGTCTGGAGCGGCCGCATCGTGCTCACGCTGGCAGTGCCGCCCAAGGTCGACTCACTGGCGCTGCTGCACGATTGGCTGCCGGCAGTGGCTGTACGCACGGATAGTGCAGCACCTGCCGCGGTCGCTGCCTGCGAGCGCAGCATTCCAGGGCCGCTCGCGGCGCGGCTGGATGTGCTGCGCGACTCGCTGGAGGGCGTGCTGCGCGCAGTCAAGGACCTGCCCCGCATCGATCGTCTGGCGCGCTCGCTCAAGCTGGTGTCATCGCGTGCCGGCGGGTGCTTCGAGGGGGCGCGTGCGCTCTTGATAGTCACTTTGTATGCCGGCGATTACGAGTGGGTGCGCGAGCGCGTGCTGGCGGTGGACTCCACGGGCGCCGGCCGCCTGCTGACGGTGCGCGATCTGCGTTTCAAGGCGCACGAGGCGTTAGGCGCGTTCGACGCCGACGAAAACGGCACCGACGACATCGCGGCGCGCGGGCGCGGGACGCGCGTCGGAGCCCTCGTTGTGTTGCGGCTCGTGGACGGGACGCGCC
>JBQTJS010000400.1:0-6443 GCA_052386875.1 Gemmatimonadaceae bacterium | reverse complement strand
TCGAGGTCGTGCGGCAGCTCGGCGAGCGCGGCATCGCGAGCGACACTGTGGAGCTGCTCGATGTGGGAACAGGGGGGATCCGGCTCGCGCAGGAATTGCTCAGCCCGTTCGACCGTCTCATCATCGTCGACGCGACAACGCGCGGCGGCACGCCAGGTACCGTTTACACGCTGGCCGTCGACGACGTGCAGCCGACGCGTGAGATTGACATGCACACCACAGTGCCTTCGCGCGCATTGGAAGTCGCGCAGGCATTCGGCGCTCTGCCGCGTGAGGTCTTTCTCGTGGGTTGCGAGCCGGCGAATGTCGACGAACTCACAACCGATTTGAGCACGCCCGTGGCCGCGGCGGTCAGTCGCGCGATCCAGCAGATCGAGAGCTTGTTATGAGCGATGACCTAACGAGTGACGGCAAAGGTGAAAGCATCGCCCGCGAGGACGAACTCCTCGAGCTGCTCTATTGGTTCGAGGGCGAGGGCTTCGGCAGCGTTGCGAATGTCGAGGCCATCACCCGATTCACAACCCTAAACGAATCGACTGTGCGCAGCACACTCGATCGATTGATCGCGCGCGGTGACATCACGACGGACAGCGCGCGCGGCGGCGAGTTTCGTCTCACTGAGCCGGGGCGACGCGAAGCCGCAAGGAGATTTGCGGCCGAGTTCGCGCCGATGCTGAGCCAAGGTCATGGCGAATGCAGCGATCCGAAGTGCGATTGTCACACGAGCGAAGGAGGCGCTGCCGATTGCCGTGCGCGTCAGGCTGGCCATCAGCATTAGCCGTAGCGACATTTCGAAACCGATGCGTCTAGCGATTGCGGGTAAAGGCGGCACTGGAAAAACAACGATCGCCGGCACGCTTGCGCGCACGTTGGCGCGCAGCGATCGCGCTCGTGAAGTCCTCGCAATCGACGCCGACACCAATCCCAATTTGGCGATGATGCTTGGCATCGACGCCGGTCGAGCGCAGAGCATAACGGCACTACCGCGGAACTTGATGGAGCGGCGCACCAGCGAGGACGGTACGTCGCAGGTTGTGTTCGCAGCCGATCCCGAGCGCGTGATTGCCGACTACGCCGTTACTGGACCGGACGATGTCCGTTTGCTGGTGATGGGAAAGGTGGGACACGGCGGAGTCGGTTGACTCTGCAGTGCACACGCCACGGTCCGTGGCCTCTTGGGTGAGCTCGTCGCTCAAGGTGAGAGCGATCGACATATCGTTGTGGATATGGAGGCGGGACTGGAACACATGAGCCGCGGGACGGGACGGCATGTCTCTCGCCTGGTCGCTGTCCTCGAGCCGTACTACCGGTCGATGGAAACGGCGCGCAACGTCGCCCTATTAGGCGCGGAGCTCGGCATTAAAGATGTGGTTGTCGTAGCCAACAAGGTGCGTGATGAGGGAGACCGCACCGCGATCGCCGACTTTTGCCGCGCTCACGATCTGCGACTCGTTGGCGAGGTGCCTTTTGACTCGGGGCTCGCGGACGTCGAGCGCCGTGGGGGCGCGCCGATCGATCGTGCTCCGGATCTGCCCGCCATCGCCGCGATCCGCGCGTTAGCAAGTACGCTGTCGCAATAGTCGCGTGTAGCAGTTCGGTCGTCGGCGAATAGAGTTGGGTCCTGCGTTAGGCGATCTGCGCGCCTCGCCGCTTTCCTTCGTATCGAGCTTGCGATTCAGCAAGCAAGCGCATAAGGGCACGGTACTCGACGGGCTTCACCAAGTGCCCGTCGAAGCCAGTTTCATTGGCTTTGCGGCGATCTGCATCCTGACCCCAACCCGTCAGCGCAATGATGACATTCTTCTTGCCCCACGGCTGCTGTCGAACGGCACTGCACGCATCGTAGCGGTTCATCTTGAGCCGCCCGATATCGAGCAGGATGACGTCAGGAAGATAAGCCGCTGCCGTTGCAACCGCCTCAGTGCCGTCGTGCAGATCAATCGCGTTAGGCGCTGGCTCACCGGCCTTTAACTCTCGTGCAACTCGCGAGTTCAATCAACCGTCGGACGCCGACCGCCAGCCAACAGCTGTCAGTTGGTGACATAGGCTCATAGCGGACAGCTTTGATTCGCCTAACGCGGGCAGCGCTCGTCCCGCGTTGGTCTTGTTTCCGGATATGGCTGAAAGGGAGCGGGCGATTCGAAGGGCCAACGGGTCGCATGTTGCGGTTGCAAACGAAAATGGAATCGCTGCGACCCTGTCCCTGAAGTACACCTAACGTCGACAGCCGGCCCGTGGGGCCGGCTGTCGCATGGGCTACGGTGTTTTGCAGAACTACTGGGTGAGCGGTGTACAGGGTACCGGCAGCCGTCGCGCGTCACACTCCGCCGCCGGAATGATCATGTTGGGGTAGATGATATCGCCCGGCCGATCGATCGGGAGTGCGGCCGTACGCCCGTAGCGTCGCGCATCGACCCAGCGAGTTCCCTGCGCCCACAGAAGTGAGTACGTCCGATTGTACAGCAACTCGGTCACGAAGGCGCTGGTCGGGCTCGACGCGGTGAGCGGCGTAGGTCCGAGGCCACCGGCGTGTAGCCTAACGAGATTGATGTCGTCGATGGCGCCCTGCGGATTCCCGGTGTTCCAGCGGATCTCGGCGCGGAGAAGCAGCAGTTCCTCGTTGTTCATCCACGGAATTGGAGCGGCCAGGTTGGCCGTGGCCGGCGCCGTTGCCAAGTTGTACATGATCGGCTTGTGCGTACCGATGAGGTCATTGAGGTTCAGGCTGCGACCAGTCGCCATCACCTTACTCGTCAGGCGACGGTCGGGTTGGCCGTTAGGCTGCAACTGCGCCCCGTTGACGAGCGAGGGGTGGATCCAGTATCGATTGGAGCTGAGCGGTTCCGATATCGGATTAAACGGTTCGCCGGCAGTCAGCGAGTAGAAATAATTGACACCGGTTGTGAGCGAGCCCGGCAGACCGGTCGTCGTCACAAACGATGCGTTCATTGCCGCCGAGGCTGCGGTCCAACACGCGGTGCAGTTCACGAACGTTGCGCGACGCACCTGGATCTTTGCAGCGAGCGCGCGATTGAATTGCGCGTAGGTGGACGGCGTTGTGAAGCCCGTGTAGCCCGGCGCGACAGTAAACGGAAAGGTCGTACCGCCGGCCTGCAGGTCGGCGAAGGCCTCGTCCATCAAGTCGGCCGCTGCCTTGAGCGCGGCGTCGAAGGTTACAAACGGCGCCGGCGGGCTACCTAACGGTTGGTCCACGTCAATGGGAACCCCGAGCACGCCGGTGCGTACGGCGACGCGGTGGATCATCCACGCTTTGACGGTCTTCGCGAAGCCTGTTGATGCTTTTACCTCGGCGGGCGTCATACCCGTCGCCGCGCTTAGTGCCGTCAAGTACGTGTTGACAGTCCGGATTGTCTGGTAGGGGCCGATCCAATTGGCACTGTGACGGCCAGTAGGATCAGGTGGTCCGCGGAACTGCTCCTGCGTTTCGCGCGGGTCGTTGCCGAGCAGGTTGTATCCCTCGCGTCCGTAGAGAGCCCAGACCGCGATCTCAGTCGCGACATCGTTGAACGCTTGGCTGAAGATGCCGGTCGCTGCGCGCGCCAGAATTGCGCGCGTAGGATTGCCCGTGAGCTCTTCGACCGTCGGCGCATTCGTATTGACGATGTCGAGGTCGCGGCAACCCAAGACCCCGACGAACGCGAGCGACGCCGAGAGCACGGCTCGGCGGAAACGCGACGTAATGGGACTGGAGTATGGGATACGCATCAGAAACCCAGGGAGAGGTTGAGGAAGATGCTGCGCGTCGGCGGATAAGGCGTGACATCCAGATTGTTGCGGATCGCGGCCGAACCGAAGTTCGCCACCTCCGGATCGAGACCGCGATACGGCGCCCACATGAACAGGTTGCGACCCGCGAGGCCCAGACTTGCCGTCTGCACGGAGCGCAGCTTGTCGACCCATTCACGCGGCAACGAGTAGTTGATGGATACTTCGCGCAGTTTTACGAAACTCGCGTCTTCGATGTACGGAGCGATGACGCCCTTGAGGTAGCCGTTGTAGCGCTTCGCCCACGCAGGCGAACCCCAATCTTCGGACGTCCGACCGTCATCCTGTAAATAGTCTGAGAGGTTGATGACGTTGCCGCCCTCTTGCCAATCCACCACCACGTTGAGGTTGAACGAGCGATGCGCGAGGTCGCTAACGAACCCCATGCGGAAGTCGGGGGCTGAGTTCCCGAGCTGCGAGATCGCGGCGGCGCGGTTGCCATTGGCGTCGAAGTCGAAACCGACGATTTGCGTGATCGGCTTGTCTTTCTGGACGCGTGTGCGACCAAGGTTGCCGAAACCCGAGCCGACCGGGAAGAACGGCGGCAGGCCGGCGAGATCGACGACTTTGCTATCGTACGACGTAAACGTGGCTCGGCCAATCCACGATGTCCGCGAGCGCTGAAGCAGCACGTAGCCTAACGCGAGTTCGTACCCCCAGTTGCGAATCTTTCCGCCGTTGAACACCTGGCTCGAGAAACCAGATGACGGTTCGGGCACGCGCTGCAGTAACAGGTTGGTGGTGTTGCGATTGAATGCCGTCACTTCCCACGTTAGGCGGCCGTCGATCAGCGACCCCTCGGCACCGCCTTCCAGCTCTTTCAGGCGTTCCGGCTCGACGCTGGCAAAGCCGGCGGCCTGCGACACAGCGATTCCCTGCTGCCCACCAAGTGTCGGCGTCAGCAAGTTCGTGAACTTCTGGCCGAACAGCGGTTGGTTCCCGGTCTCGCCGTACGCGGCGCGCAGCTTCAGGTCACTGCTTGGCCCGAAGATGTTCTCGAAACGATAGGAGCCGGACAGCTGCGGGAAGATGTAGTACTTGTCGATGTCACCCATGACGCTACTGCGCTCGGCGCGCAGGCCGCCCCGCACGCGAAGCCGATCAGAGAACAGAGAGAGTTCCTCGCTCGCATATAACGCGATCGTGCGTTCCCGCGTGAGGTTCTCGTTCGCCGTGATGTTCGTCCCCTGATTCACGTTCCGCTGGCCCGGAAGGAGATTCTGCGTCCGGATGAGGAAGGTCGAGAGCTGGCGGTCTTCATACTGGAAGCCGGCCGAGGTGGTCGCCGTCCATCCGCTCGCGTTCCAGCCGTGCACCGCGTTCAGGTTGTAGTTGAAGAACTGGCTGCGGCCGCCGCTCTCCACAGACTCGCCGGGAAGGGCCACGACACGCTCAAAGAACAAGTCGTTAGGCGTCCACACGTCGTTGCGCTGATCAAAAACATCCAGGCCCCCGCCCGCGATCAACCGCAACGACTGGCCGCTACCGATATTCGGTGTCCACCCCATCGTGGCGCCACCGGTGAACCGATTGGTCTCCTCGTGGTTGACACCAAGCTCAGTGAGCTGGATAGGGTTGGAGTTCGCCGCCGCTCCCATCCCCACAGCCCTTAACGTGCCGTCCGGGTTGCGCTTGGTCAGGTCGACGAAGCTCGGGATATACGTGAGCGCGTAGCCGTGGCACCCATAGTTGTTGCAGTTGTTGTTCCATCCGCGATCATTCTCATTGCGAGCGTATACGCTCGATAGGCGCAAATCGACCGTAGGGCCCAGCACGTAGTCCAGGTTCACGCGCAGCCCCTGCTTCCCCGCGCCCGTGCCGCGCTCGATGCCCTCGTCGCGCTTGAAGTTGGCGGAGACGTAGTACTTGGTGTTGCCTGTTCCTCCTGTTACGTCAGCTACCGTTTCATGCGACAGATCTCGGTTGTCGTATACCGCTGCCGCGTTGTCGAAGAATGGGTTTGGATTGTCGGCGAAGAAGGGCAACGCCGCATTGCCGAATCGCGCGACCGCAGAGTCCTGCGTCCAGCGTCGGTGCTTCATCACGCGCAGCGGCGAGAACACGCCAACTCGCTGCGTGAAGGTGAATTTCGGTGCGCCATTCTGCCCGCGTGTCGTGGTGATGACAACAACGCCGTTCGCCGCTTTGGAGCCGTAGATCGACGACGCTGACGCTCCCTTGAGCACCTCTATGCTGGCGATATCGTTAGGGTTGAGATCAGCGACGCGATTGACAGCGTCGGCCTCGAGCGTGACGCTTGCCGCGTTGTTGGTGAAGCCACGCCCCCCAGGAATGATGGCGTTCGAGTAAATGACGCCGTCGACGACGTAAAGCGGATCGAATCCCCCGAGGATCGTGTTATTGCCCCTGATCTGCATTTGAACACCGCCACCGGGGGCGCCGGAGTTCGACTGCAAATTCACGCCGGTGATCTTCCCGGTGAGCGACGACTCTACGGTCGGCACAGGAACGCGCTTGAGTTCTTCGCTCGTAACGAGCGCGATCGATGTCGTCGCGCTGCGTCGCTCGATCGTGGTCGTTTGTCCCGTCACCACCACCTCGCTCATCTTGAACACGTCCTGCGTCAACGCGAAGTCCGCTGTGCCCTGACTCGCCGGGAGGGTGTATTCCACTCGGCGAAAGCCGATCATGCGCAC
>JBQTJS010000399.1:0-3198 GCA_052386875.1 Gemmatimonadaceae bacterium | reverse complement strand
GTGTTGTCCAGCGCCGTGAACGGGATATCCCAGCCGCCGAAGAAGAGCGTCGCCATGAGCGCGCTGGCGGTCACCACGTTGGCGTACTCTGCGATGAAGAAGAGAGAGAATTTCATCGCGCTGTACTCGGTGTGATAGCCTGTGATCAGCTCCGATTCAGCTTCCGGGAGATCGAACGGCAGGCGATTCGTCTCGGCGAACGACGCAACCAGGAAGATCACGAACGAAACTGAAAGTGTGAGCACGTTCCAGAGGTGCAGCTGCGCCTGCTGATTCACGATCTCGCTCAAGGTTACGTTGCCGGCGAGCAGCAGCACCGGGATGAGCGACATGCCGAGGGAGATCTCGTAGGAGACCATCTGCGCGCTCGAGCGGAGACCGCCTAACAGGGCGTACTTGTTGTTGGAGGACCATCCCGCGAGCACTATCCCGTACACGCCCAGAGACGAGATGGCGAGGATGAAGAGGAAGCCCACCGGCAGGTCTGCCAGGACCATCTCGATGCGCCCCCAGGGTGACGCCCATGGCGCGGCGAAGGGGATGACTGCCCAGACGAGGAGGGCCGGGATGAACGACAGCATCGGCGCCAGCATGAAGATCGGCTTGTTCACGTGCGCCGGCAGCGTCTCTTCCTTCATGATGTTCTTGAGTCCGTCGGCGAGCGGCTGGAGGATGCCGCGTGGGCCTACGCGGTTCGGTCCCAGGCGGCGTTGGATCCATGCCGAAATCTTGCGTTCTGCAAGCGTTAGGTACGCCACGCCTATCATGTAGACCGTGAACACCGCGATCAGCTTCACGATCGTCCACCAGAACCAGGGCCAAAACGGCGCAGGCTGCTGCGAGTCGACGATGCGCTGCAGCGCGAACCAGCCGTGCATCACGCGACGCTCTCCGCCGCCGCCGGCTGCGCGCTCGCGACAGCGCCGCCGCGCAGGCCCAGCGTGTCGTACGAAAGGCCGCGGAATTCGTGATGCGCGCGCGCCAGCGCGTCGAAGACGCTCCCTGCGACCAGATAGTCGGCCGACTCGCCGAGTGCGCCTAACAAGTCCGCGAGCACGAACCAAGTGGGGCGCGCCAGCTCCGGCGCCGCCTTGGCTTGCAGAAAGCGCTGCACACGGCCGCGCAGGTTGGTGAACGTCCCCTCCTCTTCCGCCATGTTAGCGACGGGAAGGACGGCGGCGACGCCGGCGAGGTCCTCCGGCAGCGCGGTGCCGATGACAATCACCGCGGCGGCAGCGCCGGCAGCCTGGCGATCGGCCTCGCCGAGCGGATGATCGGCGATGACGAGCACGTCACCGGGCTGCAGCCCCGAGAGCGGCGTGTCGCTCTTGGTGAAGCCCAGCAGCTCGGCGCCGCGCACGTTAGGCGCGCGCTCCTCGCGCAACGCCAGATCTTCCACGCCCGCCAGCGGCGCACTATCGCCGCGTTCCACGCGAAAGGCACCCGCACCGCCGGAGCGCTGCACCAGACGCGAGAGCAGGAAGAGCGCCTCGTTGGAAAGGCCCGGCGATGCCAGCACAAACGCGCGCTTCCCGCGCAATGCCTGGGCTGCAACGTTGACCGCCGCATCCCATTCGGCGGACGCCAGACTGCCGTTCAGCAGCGCGCGCGGGACGTCGGCACGGCCGCGCCGGTTGAGGGCGCGATAGGTCGTACGCCCATAGTCGCACATGAAATAGCCGTTCACAGCGTCGTTGGAGCGCGGCTTGAGACGCATAATGACGTTGTCGCGCGTCTCCATGATCACGTTGCAGCCTTGAGTGCATCCAGGACATACGGACGCGCTGCGGTCCAATTCCCAGGCGCGCGCCTTGTTCAGGAAGTCCTTGGACAGCAGCGCACCCACAGGACAGAGGTCGACAACGTTCCCCGACCAGGGATGGGTCAAGTCCTTCCCTTCGAAGCATCCGATGTAGGCGCGGTCTCCGCGCTCGCTGACGTTGAGCGTCGGCTCTTTGGCGACATCCTCCATGAAGCGCACGCAACGTGTGCACAGGATACAGCGGTTAGGCACATACAACACGTCGCCGCCGAAGTCTTCAACGGGATTGAACCGCTTCGGCTCGCGGTAGCGCGAGTCGGCGCGCCCTTCCGCGAACGTGTAGTCCTGCAGCTCGCACTCACCCGACTGATCGCAGATGGGACAGTCCAGAGGGTGATTGATAAGCAGCATCTCGAGCACGCCCGTGCGCGCCTCGCGCGCCTTCTCGTTATGCACCGTCACGACCTGTCCTTCCGCGACGTAGGTCGCGCACGCCGGCGCCAGCTTGGGCTGCTTCTCGACATCCACCAGGCACATGCGGCACAGGCCCGCGATCGGCAGGCCCGGGTGATAGCAATAGTGCGGAATGAGCACGCCGACGGTCTTGGCTGCTTCGAGGATCGTCGTGCCGGCGGGAACGCTCGTCCGGCGCCCTTCGATCGTTAGGTTGACCGGCGCTGCGTCAGCCATCAGGCGACCACGGGAATGGCGTGTGCGGACCTGCGCTTGATGAGCGCCTCGAACTCACCGCGGAAGCGCTGCAACGCGCTCACCACCGGCGCGGCGCAGGAGTCGCTCAGCACGCAGATAGTCTTCCCTGTCATGTTCTCGGCGATATCGAGCAGCGTGTCGAGGTCCTCGCTGGTGCCGTCGCCGGCGACGATGCGCTCTACGATCTTGGTCGTCCAGGCGGTGCCTTCGCGGCACTGCGTGCACTGGGCGCAGCTCTCGTGGGCGTAAAAGCGCGCCAGCCGCGCGACTTGCTTGGGAATCGACTGCGCGTCGTCCATGACGATGCATCCCGCCGAGCCTAACGCGGAACCATAGGCAGCCATCCCTTCGTAGTCCATGAGCGCCGCTTCCGCTTCCTCCATGTTCATGATGTTGACGGAGGAGCCGCCGGGGATAACGGCCTTGAACTTACGACCCGCCGGCGGACCGCCGCAGAGATCATACAGGAAGTCCTTGAACGGGAAACCCATCGTCACTTCGTAGTTGCCCGGCCGCGCCACATTGCCGCAAACACTCCAGAGCTTGGTGCCGGTGCTCTTGGGGTTGTCCGGGCGCGACAGCGCCTTGTGCCACTCGGCGCCGTTGTTGATGATGTGCGGCACGGCCGCGAGCGTCTCGACGTTGTTGATCGTCGTCGGCATGCCGAAGACGCCGAAGACCGCGGGGAACGGCGGCTTGATCCGCGGATTCCCGCGCTTCCCCTC
>JBQTJS010000398.1:0-5283 GCA_052386875.1 Gemmatimonadaceae bacterium | reverse complement strand
TTGAGGGTCGAGTAACGGAACAGGGGACGGGCCGAACGTTGTCGGGCGTGCAGGTCTTCGTGGCCGGTACCACCGTGGGCACGATCACGGCCAGCAACGGTTCCTACCGCATCATCGGCGTCCCGTCGCGCACTGTCGAAGTGCGCGCCCGCGTCATCGGGTTCGCGCCAATGAACCGGCAGGCGACGGTTACGGCCGGGCAGACCGCGACGGTCAACTTCGAGATGGCGGTCTCGGCGCTGCAGCTCGAGCAGGTAGTCGTCACCGGTAGCGGCCAGGCTGTCGAGGTCAAAAGGCTTGGCAACACGGTCGCGACGGTGCAGGCGCCGCAGTTCAGCCCTATCTCGAGTCCCTCGGAGTTGCTCCAGGGCCGCGAGCCTGGGCTGGTCGGTCTCCCGTCGTCCGGCCTTACGGGAGAGGGGGCGCGCATCCGCATCCGCGGTAACGCGTCGCTGGCGATGTCGAACGAGCCGATTGTGTTCGTCGACGGCATCCGGATCAATGCGCGTGGCGACTTCGGGAATAACGTCGGAGCAGGGGGCGGTGGAACGCCTTCGCGCTTGGATGACATCGACCCGAACTCGATCGAGCGAATGGAGATCTTGAAGGGGGCAGCAGCTGCGACGTTGTACGGCACCGAAGCGTCCAACGGCGTCATCCAGATCTTTACGAAGAAGGGTCAGTCCGGTGCTCCGCGCTGGAACTTCCAACTCGAGCAAGCCGCGCTCAATTACGAGAAGGATCGTGTAAAGACGGCCTATGGTGTTGCGCGGCCAGCTCAGATTACAGCCAATAAGCTGAGCGAGTTCTACGGGCGCACCATTCAGCCGTACGAGATCATCTCCTCGGATTGGCCCACGCGCCTCATGGGCACCGGTTACGCGACTACGGCGGCCGGGACAGTTGATGGCGGCACCGATCGCTTCACGTACTTCATCTCGGGCCGGTACGCAAATGAGAACGGTCCGATGCAAGGCGAAGACATTGGCCCCGTGCGCGACATCTCCCGTCGTATCTCCGGTACGATCAATACAGGTCTGGTGGTCACGAACAACCTGAGGCTCAACTTCCGCAGCGGCTTCACGGATGCGCACCAGGAGACGCCGAACAACAACAACAATATTTACGGCGTCACTTCACTCTCGATGTTCGGCAAGCCCGAGCTGGCCAACTGTGGCGCCTCCAGCATCAAGTCGCCCGGCGTATGCACGGGGCCCGGGAATACAGCCGGAAACGCTGCGTTCATGACCGTTAACGAAGCACTGCAGGGAACGACCGAGCAGGATGCAGGACGCTTCACGGGGGTGTTCGAAACGCAGTATACGCCGTGGAGCAACTTGAGCCTCTCCGGCACTTTCGGCATCGACGCAACTGATCAGCGGGACTATGAGTTCCGCGAATTCGGTCACAATATCGATCGCTTCACGGGCCTCAACGTGAACGGGGAGCGCGGGTACGACGCGGTTCGCAACCGGCAATACACGGTGGACGTGAAGAGCGCGTGGAACTGGAAGCCTTCGACAACTCTGTCCTCCGACTTCGTGGCCGGTCTGCAGGGCTTCATCGAGCAGATCAGCGATGTCGGCGGCCGGAACTCCAATTTCCCCGGGCCCGGCTTGGAAGTAATCGGCGCCGGTTCGGCTCCAGCGATCAACGAGGTGTATCTGTCCACGGTCAACGGCGGCTTCTTCGCGCAAGAGCAGGTCGGAATCAAGGATTGGATATTCGTTACTGTCGGCGCGCGTTACGACTACAGCTCGGCTTTCGGTGAAGAAGCCGGCGGCGTGCTGTATCCCAAGGCATCGGTGTCGGTAGTCCCTTCCGATCTCGCCGGCTGGGGGTCGCCGTTAGGCATCAACACATTCCGCGTCCGGGGCGCCCTCGGCAAATCGGGGCGTCAGCCCGGTGCATTCGACAAGTTCACAACGTACGGCGCCATAGCCACGCCGATCGGATCGGGTCTCATTCCAGATAACCTCGGCAATGCGAACCTGAAGCCCGAGGTCGCCACCGAAATTGAAGGCGGCTTCGAGGTCGGTGTTTGGGACAACCGGCTCGGACTGGACTTCACGTACTGGACGCGAACTGTCAACGACGTGCTCGTCTCCAAGCAGTTCCCGCTGTCCGGTGGTTTCATTAACCGCCAGCTGGCCAACATCGGCGAGCTGAGCGCGAGCGGTTACGACGTGTCGCTCAAGGCATTCCTGCTCAACACGCCGCGATATGCGCTCGATCTCTTCGCCAATACTGCATTCATCGAGCAGGAGGTCGTGAGCCTGGGCGGTGCGCCGCCGATCAAGGTTGGCGGCTCCTACCCGCGCTATCGCAACTTCCTGATTGACAAAAGGCCGCCGGGAGCCTTGTTAGGCGCCAAGCTGTTGCAGTCCTGCTCCTTGCGCCCCGCCGGCGCCACGTACGGCTGCCTGCAGCCCGGCGAGCTGCCTTACGACACGAACGGCGACGGCCGCCCCGATACAGAGGCGCAGCTCCGCGCTTATCTCTCGCAGCCGCGCAACCTGAGTAGCCTGAACCCGATCATGGTGGACGAGGATGGCGACAGAGACTTCCTCGATCATTACGACGGCAAGCCGTATCCCGACTTCCAGGGAGCGCTGGGCGCGAACCTAACGATGTTCCGCAACTGGAAGTTCACCACGTTGTTCGAGTATCGGCAGGGCGACTATACAGTCACAAACCTCACGGATGCCTTCCGGCATGCGAACCCGCTCATCGGTCGCAATACTCTCCCGGCTGCTCGCGCAGAGAAGGCCGTGGAGGATCCCGCGTCCACACCCGATCAGCGGCTGCAGGCAGCCAAAGACTGGCTCAAGCTCAAGGCTCTATCGCCGTACGACGGCTTGAATCAGGGTGAGGACGGCAGCTTCGTGCGGCTGCGTGAGTTGAGCCTCACCTACACGGCGCCCGCCGATCTCGCAGCCAGGTTTGGCGCCAAGTCGCTCGCCGTAACGGGCAGCGGCCGCAATCTGGTCCTCTGGACACCATACCCCGGCACGGATCCCGAGGTGAACGCTATTGGGCGGACCCAGGGTGGCGGGCGCGATAACAACTTCCTGGACGCCGTTGACGCATTCGGGTGGCCAATCGCGCGTCGCTTTGCGATCAACGTCCGAGTCGGCTTCTAAGGAGAAACCTAACGATGCGAATTCTTGCAGTTTCGCAGCGCGCGCATCGGGCAATCCGGGGGGCGGCGGCCGCTACGGCCGTCGCGCTCCTCGGGGCCTGCGGCGGCGCGTTCGATGTCGACAACCCCAACAACGTCGTCGACGAGGCGCTAGACAATCCGACAGCAGCGGCGTCGATCGTGAACGGCGCCGGCGCGACTGTAATACGCGCCTTCAATTCGGTGCTCGCTCCTTATGGAGCCGTCACCGACGAGCTTACCTGGTCGGGGTCGCGCGACGGATTCAAACAGCTCGATGACGGCGGTGTGTCCGATCCGTTCAACGAATACGTCGACGCGGCAACGTTCTTCGTGTCCCAATCCCGTTACACGACTGACGAAGCGATTCAGCGCCTGCTCGGCTTCGAGAAGAACAACACACTCCCGAGCGCGAATGAGTTGGCGCGGGCGTACCTCTATGCCGCGATGGCCTACACGTTGATCGGCGACATGTTCGACGATTTCGTGATCAAGTCTTACCGGACGGAGGCCGCAGCGCCCGAAGGTGAATCGAAGATGTCAGGGGTATATGACATCGCAATCGACTATGCCACGAAGGGTCTGGCCAAGGCGACCACGGCTACCATGCGCCGCGACCTGACCGCGATGAGAACACGCGCGCGGCACGGCAAGGCTGTGTGGTTGAAGGTGAATCCTGGTGTCAGCGCGCCGGCGCAGCCGCTGGTCGGCGACGCCGACATCGTGGCCGACGCGAACGCCGCCCTCGCTCTTAGCGGCGTCGGCAATGACTACAGGCTCGAGATGCAACCCAACTCCACCGGCGGTCAGGGTGGGCCTGCCTCGGGCTTCGAGATCAATCAGCGGCTCGAGCTTGCAGGAGGAGACGTATTCTTCGTGCGTAACGCGGCCGGGACGCGCATTACGGACATCCGCCTGCTGGATCCGATTGATCGAATCAAAGACCCAGCTCTGACTAAGAATGCTGATCGTTATGTCCGGATCACTCCTCTTAACGATAACGGCAACTTCATCCCGGGAACGGCGGTCTCCAACCGGGAGTTATTGCTCTACCTGGCCGAGGCCGCGCTGGCCACTAACAATACGGCCGGCTTCACGACGGCGATCAACCAGTTACGCACACTGGACGCCCTAACGCCGTACAGCGGACAGGTTCCCGCGCTCGACCTGCTCAAGCACTCGCGCGCAGTGAATCTGTACATGCACGGCCGGCGGCTCGCCGACTTGTACCGCTTCGGTATCAAGTCGGACAGGTGGGTGTCGACATCCGAGGCGTTCCGCCGAGCCGGATGCTTCTTCAGCATCTCGGTCTCAGAGCGGCAGTCCAACCCGCTGGTGACGACGCAGCCGAGTTGTCGTGGTTAGGCAGCCGTAGTCCACAAGGCTGCGAGAACGACAAAGGCGGTCCGGCTCTCCGGGCCGCCTTTGCTTACATACTAACGCGCCCCGCTATCCGGCGTCGCCGAGCTTCTCAAGTGCCTGGCGGTCCACAGCTGCCTGCCGCCGCTCGGCTTCGGCCCAGTCGACGCGCGGCGCTACCTCATCGTCGCTCAGCTCGATCGCCCAAGTCGCGCGTTCCACTACAGGCGCGCCTAACGCAACTGGCAGCGACTCGCCGAAGCTAAGCTCGATCCGCCGGCAGATCCGCTCCTCGCGCGCAGCATTGCGGGAGGCTGGACGCAGGCCCATCGCCTCGATCCGCGCGTGCATCGCTTCATGGAGGATGGATGCCGCGACAGGCGCCGCCGTGATATCGCGGCGAGCGAGGAAGGTCAGCTCCGTGATGATCGCCCGTTCGAGCGGCAGGAACGCTCCGCGACTGGGGAAGCGGACGATGCGCATCTCGCGGATGTCGCGTCGCAGGTGCCGAGCGCGCCACGGCTGGTAGCGGTCGATCAAACCGACTGCCTCCGCGAAGCGGTCCAGGACATCGGAGCCGGCAATGTCGGCGCGCGTGTTGTCCAAGACAACGTAGAGGCCGCGTATGACGTGGAACTCCAATCGCCAGCTCCTGCTTTTGCTTCAAACTCCTCTGGTTGATGCGAACGGGGGGACTCGAACCCCCATGGGTTTCCCCGCTGGATCCTAAGTCCAGTGCGTCTGCCAATTCCGCCACATTCGCG
>JBQTJS010000397.1:0-12662 GCA_052386875.1 Gemmatimonadaceae bacterium | reverse complement strand
ATGGGGTCGAGCACGGCCACGGCCTTTAAATAGAAGCCGCAAGTTTTGCAGCATTCGGCCCGCCGGTGCTCGGATTCGCCGTCCACGTGCAGGTACGACAATCGTCTGTGATCGCGCTCGCCGCAGGTTGGGCAAGCGAGGCGATGGTAGCTCCACGCACACGCGCAGCGCCCGCAGCGCAGCGTCCTTGAGCGCTCGTAGTCGCCGCCGCGCAGCTCCGCGAGTAAAGGGAGTGAGCCGCATGCCAGGCACGTCCCGCGGCTCCAGCGCACATCCGCGAGGACCGACTGGACGGCGACGGCACCGGCGCGGAGTGCGGGCCGGACGGCGTGGTCGAGGAGAACGGCGAGGAAAGCTGTGGGCGAGTGGAGATGATTGGTCCGCAGATGCTGGCGCTCATACGAGGTGCGAGAGTCACAAGGCGAGGGGCGTAGGGCGCGGAGGGGTGGCAGCAGCAGATCGACGGTCGCTGCCAGCGCCGCCTCTACAAGTCCATCAGGGGGCGCACCGTGCAGTTGCGCCGACTCGAGATCCAGGAGAGCGTGAGCGGCGGACTGTGCCAGGCCCGCGTCCAGCGCGTGCAACTGCCTAACGAGCTCATGTGCGTTGGCCAGGAGAGTCGCGCGGTCGAGGAGCGCCTCGCCGGCCAGAGCGGGGACGCCGTTGTGAAGCCGCTCGCGCGCTGCAGCGAGGTTGGGGACGCCGTCAGGGAGTGCAGCCGCGAGCTGGCGCGTGGCCCCTGCGATCGCCAGCAACAGGTCGGCCGCGCCGGCCGCCGGCAGCGCAAAGTCCTCCAGCACAGTGCCTAACGCCTGACGAGTGTATCGCCCGGGGCCGGCATTGTCCCCCGTGCCAGCCGTTCTACGGGAGCGCTCGCGCGCCCCGGCATCATTGTCGTGTCGGCCGGACGCGCGTCGGCCGCCGGAGCTGCGATACGATCGGAGTTGCCTATGTCGGCGCCGGGGCCGCCGTCGCGCCGGCGCGTGGCTTCGGGCGAGCACGCCGGCGCCAGCAGGGCGAGGGCGAGAAGCGCGGCGACGATACGCTCGCGCCGCGGCGCCCGGCGCTGGGCACCAGCAGCCGCCTGCGGCCCGAGCCGTGACATCACAGCGACCACGGCGGGACTGAAGGCCACTGTGGTGCCATGATCACAACGAAGCGGAGCAGGAGTCCGCCGGCGAGCACGCATGCGGCGCCTAACGAGCTGCGCTGCTCGACGGACCAGCGCTGGGGACGCGCGTAATGCATTACGAGCGGGACTATCAGACCGACGCCGACGACACCGAGCCAGAAGACGATGCCGTAGCCTCCCGTCACCAGCGGCCGCGCCGAGCGCCCCAGCAGGACGAGCATAACGAGGAGGATGAGCAGCTCGATCGCGACGGCCCGGCTGTCGGCAACCTCGAACCTGTGCAATCCGACATGGCTGTCGCGCTGCGTGCCGCCGTCGCGGCGCCGTTGCAGGAGAATGAGGAGCGCGTACGTCGTCGAGGCCGCGGAGGCGAGGAAGAGAGCTCCGAGCAAGGGCGCGTTCTGCCAGAGCGGCACGGTTGTTCCGACCAGCAGAACGCCTGTGTAGCCGGCGAACGAAACGGCACAGAGGACACCGAGCAGGTGCCAGCCGCGCCTAACCGGCGCCGGGAGGTTGCGAGCGCGCTGAACTCCACGTGTCGCCCAGCTCCGCGTTAGGCGGCCGCTGTCAACGAGCGCGCCGAGGAAGGCGCCGGCGGCGAAGAGACCGAAGAGCGCCACTATCCAGGCGCCCAACGACATGGGTACCCAGTATTTCAGCAGCGGCATGGGAACGCGCTCGGACTGGACGAGCATGTGCCAGAAGCGGAGCGGCCGGCCCAGGTCGACAATGAGCAGCAGGCCGCAGACGACGACGAGGGGGAAGGCGCCCAGGAAGCAGAACCTCGCCGTGCGGCGGTCGCGGGGATCGCCCAGGATGTGCAGCATAGTGCCGACGGCGTACAGTCCGGCCGCCAGCCCGCCGAGGAAAAAATACAGGATAATGTACCAGCCCCAGTGCGGCGCGTTAGGCATCGGGAGCAGCATCCGGCCGCTCGGCATCAGCAGCGGCCATATCATCCATCCTGTGCTTGCGGAACGCTGCCACGCCGGTGACGGCCAAGGCGGCGGCCGCTGCACCGCTCAGGGCGAACCCTTCGGCGACGTTGGAGGAAGGCAGCGCCGGGCTCGCGGGGAGGCCGTACACGTTAGGCTCGTCCACCAGCACATAGAACGCGTTCAGTCCGCCGAGTATGTCCGATTTGCCGTAGACGTAGGCGTCGACGCCGCCGGCCTTGAGCTGCGCCACGCGCTCGTCGGCCATCGTCATGAGCTCGTCCACATCGCCGAATCGGATCGAGTCGGTGGGGCAGGCCTGGGCGCAGGCTGGTTCGCGTCCTTGTTGCAGGCGGTCGTAGCACAGGGTGCACTTGTGCGCTCTGCCGTCCTCGCCCATGTCGACGACGCCGAAGGGACATGCGCTGACGCAGGCGCGGCAGCCGTTGCAAACATCCTCCTGGATGAAGACCGAGTCGAACTCGGTGCGGATGATCGCGCCTGTCGGGCAGACTTCGAGGCAGGGGGCTTGGACGCAGTGTTTGCAGACGTCCGACATCATGAGCCAGCGGGAGCCTTTGAGGAAGCCGTCTTGCCGCCGGTCGTCGGGGAACTGCTCGATGAACTTCACGTGGCGCCAGTTGAGCGCCGTTAGGCGGCCTGTGTTGTCGTAGGAGTCGCCCGTGAGGTCGCGGCGGCCCCCCTCCTCGGCGGGTAGCTGATTCCACTGGTGGCACGCCACCTGACAGGCTTTGCAGCCGATGCAGACCGTGGTGTCGGTATAGAAGCCCTTTGCCATCTAGCCCTCCACCTGCCGCTCGCGGGCTGCCCGGCGCGCTAACGGGTTAGCCATGATATACACCTTCGGGCTGGTCCAGCGGGGCGAACACGATCAGCTCCTCCAGCGCGGCGGCTGCGCGCGCGGCGACGATGCCGGCGTCGATCTGCGCTTCGGCGGCTTGGCGCTCGCGGCGTCCGACGTGGCCTAACGGCGTCGCCGCCTCACCGAGCTGTTGCCTAACGGCGATAGCGCGGCGGCCGGGGTGCACCTGACACATGAAGGCCTTGCCTTCGTGGATCGTCACGTTCGGGTCGCCCACGAGCGCTGAGAGTGTGTTGACGACTTCGCCGGTTACGACACCGCGGTAGCCCCAATGCCACGGCATTCCGACCTGATGCACTGTGCGTCCCTGGATTTCGAAGGGTCGCATGCGTTTGGTGACAAGCGCCTTGCACTCGATCGCGCCGCGCGGAGTGGATACAGTCACCCAAGCGGCGTTTTCGATGCCGCGCTCGCGGGCGAGTTCGGGTGAGAGCTCGATGAATAGTTCGGGCATCAGCTCCGCGAGCCAAGGGACCCAGCGGCTCATGACGCCGGACAGGTGATGCTCCGTTAGGCGGTACGTGGAGATAACGATCGGGAAGGCGGGGTCACCGGGGTCGATGTATTTGTTGCCGATGACGTTGAAGGTTCTGGCGACCGGATTGCGGCGCTGCCGCGGATACAGCTGATTCTCGATGGGGCCTTCCCAGGGTTCGTAATGTGTCGGGAGGGGGCCGTCGACGAGGCCGGACGGGGCGAAAAGCCATGCCTTGCCGTCGGGTTTCATAATGAATGGTGCAGCGCCGTCGTGGGCGTCCACGCCGCCGCGGCTCCACACTGCGCGCGCGTTAGGCGGCTTGTCGAGGGGGAAGTCCGGAACGTCGTAGCCGATCCACTTGCGCTGCGCCGCGTCCCACCAGACGTACTTTTTGCGTTCGGACCAGGGGTTGCCGGCAGGGTCCGCGCTGGCGCGGTTGTAGATGATGTGGCGGTTGGCGGGCCAGGCGAAGCCCCAGCCTAACGAGACCCAATCGTCGCCCTGACGCGCGGCGGCTTTGTTCACACCTTCCGCGGGGTAGACGCCGCTGTAGATCCAGCCTCCTGACGCCGTAGATCCGTCGTCTTTGAGGTCGGCGAATGACTTAACGGGGACGCGGTCGGGGAGAGTGTAGCCGTTGATCTCCTTGAGGATCGCTACTGGCCGGGCTTCTCCGTGTTCGTCCTCGTCGAAGTCCCAGGTCAGGGCGAGGAACGGGTCCGGCGGGATTGCGTGCGATCTTTCGGGGGGTGCGGTGGATTGGTTAGGTGGGTTAGCGGCATCGTCGGTATTTTCCCGGCGGGGGGGCCCCCCCGCCCCAGACGCACTCGCAGACCCCGGCCCGCCGGCACCCGCTGATACCGGCGACCCGTACAAGCGCTTCAGCCGCTTGGCCAACTGGTGCGTGAACCAGATGTCGCTGCGACAGTCGCCCGGCGGCTGCACAGCCTTGTCATGCCACTGCACCAACCGCTGCGTGTTCGTGAACGACCCGTCCATCTCGGGGACGCTCGCGGCCGGAAGGAAAAAAACCTCCGTTTGAACCGCAGCCGGATCCGTGACATCGGGGGCGCGCCAGAACTCCGCGGTTTCGGTGAGAAAGAGATCACGCACGACAAGCCAGTCGAGCTTCGCCAACCCGGCGCGCTGGTACACGGCGTTCTGCCCGCCCACTGCCGGATTCTGGCCTAACGACATCATCCCTCTCAAAACGCCTTCGTGCATCGCCGTGAACATCGGCATGTGCGAGTGATCGCCAACGTTCTTCGGCAGGAATTGATAACCCCACTCGCTCGCCGCAGTCGCCGCGTCGCCGTACCAGGCCTTGAGGAACGAGACCATGTACTTGCGCCCATTCGCCCACCAACCCGTGCTGGGCATCTCCTTCGCCAAATAATCATCCAACGTATCATGCTCGCGCAGCTGCGCGCTCGGCGCCGGCAGGTATCCCGGCAACAGGTTGTACAGTGTCGCGATATCCGTGGACCCCTGGATCGTCGCGTGACCGCGCAACGCCATGATGCCGCCACCCGGGCGCCCGATATTGCCTAACAATGCCTGGATGATCCCCGCCGTCCGGATGTACTGCACACCAACCGTGTGCTGGGTCCATCCTACAGCATACGCGAAAGCCGAGGTGCGCTCGCGGCCGGAATTCTCGACTAGTGTCCTGGCCACCGTTAGGAACTGCTCGCTCGTGCAGCCGCAGATCTGCGCAACCATCTCGGGCGTGTAGCGCGCATAATGGCGCTTGAGTATCTGGAAAACGCAGCGCGGATGCTGCAGCGTGGGATCGCTGCGCGGCGGCGTGCGGCGCAGATCGATCGGCGGATTCCCTTCCTTCGCCGACGCACGACCGGCAGCACCCATCCCGGCCGACTGCGTCCCCTCGTACGACCAGGAGGCGGTGTCGTACTTGCGTTGCGCGCCGTCGTAGCCCGAGAACAGACCGTCCAGATCCTCAGTGTCGCGGTAGTTTTCGCTGACGATTGTCGACGCGTTGGTGTATGCCGCGACGTACTCCTTGAACCACGCGTCATTCTCGATGATATACCTAACGAGCCCGCCGAGGAATGCGATATCGGAACCGGAGCGGATGGGGACGTACAGGTTCGCCATCGCGCTGGTACGCGTGAAGCGCGGATCGATGTGGATTATCGTCGCGCCGCGCTCACGCGCCTTCATGACCCAGCGGAAACCCACAGGGTGACACTCGGCGAAGTTCGAACCCATAATGACTATGCAGTCCGAGTTTTGCAGGTCCTGCTGGAACGTGGTGGCGCCGCCTCTTCCAAACGTGACCCCCAGACCGGGGACCGTGGACGAGTGTCATATGCGCGCCTGGTTCTCGATGAAAACTCCCCCAAGACCGCGCCAGAGCTTCGCCTGCACGTAGTTCCATTCGTTGTCCATCGTGGCGCCGCCTAACGAGCCGATGCCGAGAGTGTGATTGACCACCACCTCCCGGTCGCCGATCCGTGTGCTGCGCCGGAACGTCGCGTCGCGAGTTGCCTTGACGCGCTGCGCGATCAAATCCATGGCCTGCGACAGCTCGATCGGCTCCCACTCTAGAGCGCCCGGCTTGCGGTGCAGCGCCCGCGTTTGCCGCTCGGGGTTTATAGTCAGCTGATAGCTCGCGGCCCCCTTGGGGCAGAGGTTCCCCCTGTTGATCGGCGAGTCAGGATTCCCTTCGACATTGACCAGCCTGCCGTCCCTAACGTGCAGCAGTAGACCGCATCCGACGGCACAGTACGGGCAAACGGAGGGGACGACCTCAGTCTCCCGGATCTTCCATTCCTGCGGCACGGTCGCCGCGCGCAGCGTATCCTGATCGGCGCCCAGCGCGACGAGAGCGCTTAGCGCAGACCCGCTGGACGCACTCGAGCGAACAAGGAACTCCCGACGCGTCACGCCCATTGTCGAGTTCCCTGCTTTGGAGGATCCGACCTGTCGGACTCGCATGGCGCATGCCGCGAGTGACTACTTCCAAGCTGCGGGCTCGCGACCCCGGCCGACAAGAGGGTTGTTGGAGTCAGCGCTATGGCGACGGCCGTCCCCGCGGCGGCCAGAAGCCAAGTGGAGCGGCGCGGCGGGAGCGGCAGCGCGTCGAGCGCCCAGCCGGCGCGACTTGCTGCTGTGCTCGCCGCGCCCTAGTATCGGCCTCCCCAACACGAACACTTACAGTGCGCAGACTGCTGCCAACCATCCCTGTGCTGCAGCGCGCTGCAAGCCCAGCATGACATCGCGCCGCGACTTCGTCCGTATTGCTGCCTCAGCGGCGGTAGGCGCGGGCCTAACGTCACGGGCGGCGCGCGTTCGCGCGCTGCCGCCGCCTCGGCAGCCGGCCAAGCTGCGCATCCTCATCCTCGGCGGCACGGGGTTCATCGGCCCCTATCAAGTGCAGTACGCGCTCGATCGGGGACACACTGTCACCCTCTTCAACCGCGGCCGCACAAACCCGCATCTGTTTCCTAACGTCGAGAAGTTGATCGGCGACCGGAACGGCGACCTCAAGACGCTCGTGGGGCGTGAATGGGACGTCGTCATCGATAACTCAGCGACGGACCCGCGCTGGGTAGAGCTGTCGGCGAGTCTGCTCGCCGGATCGGTCAAGCGATACCTGTTCGTCTCCACTCGCTCGGTGTACTTCGACACGAGCCGCGTGCCCATGACTGCCGATGCGCCGGTCTTCACGCGCGAGAACACCACCGTGACACCGGGACAGAACCTCCCTTACGGGCTGGCCAAGGCGGAGTCGGAAAGCGTGACGCGCAAACATTTCCCGGAGGGTGCGCTCATCGTTAGGCCATCGCTCATCGTCGGCCCCGGCGACCTCACGGATCGCTTCACCTATTGGCCCGTGCGCATCGAACGAGGGGGTGAAGTGCTCGCCCCGGGCGACGGGACCGATCGCGTGCAAGTAATCGACGCGCGCGACCTGTCCGAATGGATGATCCGGCTGTGCGAGCAGAGAACGGTCGGGACGTACAACGGGCTCGGCCCCAGGAACGGCTACTCCTTCGCGGAGTTGCTGTACGGGATAAAAGCGGTCACGACATCGGACTGCACACTGACCTGGGTGGCCACTGACTTCCTCACTGCGCATGACGTCCGCGGTTACCGCGAAATGCCGGTCTGGCAGCCGTCGCGCGGACAAACCGCGGGCTTCGGGCGATTCGACATCTCGCGGGAATTAGCGTTAGGCCTGACGTTCCGCCCGTTGGCGGTCACCGCCAAGGACACGCTGGACTATTACCATGCGCAGGGCCCCGAGCGGCAGGATAGCCTGCGCGCCGGAATAACTCCGGAGCGGGAGCGCCAGGTGTTGGCGGCATGGAATCAGCGCGGTCGGTAGCGCTGAGTGTTGGCGGCATGGAATCAGCGCGGCAGTAGCGCGCATTACGACAGGATGAGTTCCCCAGACTCCTTTTAAGCCCGCGTCGCCGCAGCCAGCCGCTTAGTTAGCTGCGCTCGAATGGCCACCTGACGAGCACGCCCCACGGGTGCGCGAATTGCTTTCTGTGCTCCAACCGGCCGGTGTGACAAAGCCGGGATAACCAAGCTGGACGGAGGACATGTGAGCACCGGATCAGTCGCCCGCGAGTCGATAATTCTCGCGCGGCCGACGGAACGTGAGACGTTGTTGGCCGGAACGTTTGCCGGCCTAACGGGCGGAGCTGCTATGGCGCTGTGGGCCGTGCTGACGTCGGTCTGGCACGGTATGGACATATTGGCGCCGATGCGCTTGATCGGCACGACCTTCCTCGGAGCCGATGCCGTCGCGAGCGGCTTCTGGACGCTTCTGTTCGGGTTCTTCCTGCACACAGCTGCCTCGGCGACTTTAGGCATTCTGTTCGCGACACTACTGCCAGCAAGCACATCGAGTGGAGTAACAACGCTCGGCGGAGTCGCGTTCGCGGCTATGGTTTTCATCGCGATGACCTATGTCATCGTGCCGGCCGTGAGTCCCGTTATGCACGAGGCAATCGGAATGACGCCGCGCTCATGGGTCATTCAGCACGCGCTCTTCGGGTTGAGTCTCGCCGCGATACCATCGTACCGCGCGGCGTTCGCGAGGGAGAGCGTTCGCGTAAGCATCCCCGCCCTGCGGGGATGAAGTCGTCGTCACCAACGAGCTAACTGTATTTACCGGAGGACAGAATGGCAGTCAGAGGCATACGAGATGACGCGCTCCTCGTGAGGCATACGGCCACGGGGGGTACGCTCAAGGCCGGAGCGCTCGCCGGCATTATCGGCGGGCTCCTCCTCGCGGCATTCGCAATGATGATGGCCGTATCGAACGGCGAGGACATCCTCTCACCTGTACGCATGATCGGCGCGACGTTCATCGGCCCGGACGCGCTCGATGGAGGCGCCGGCATTGTGATGTATGGATTGATCCTCCATGTTGTAACATCGATCGTGTGGGGCGTTTTGTTCGCCGCGATCCTGCCGCGCACGGCATCCGTTGGATTCGCACTCGTCGCCGGGCTGATCTATGGCCTTGTCGTGATGGTCGTAATGCTCTTCCTCGTGATGCCGATCGTAAACCCGACGATGCGCGACGCAGTTTCGCCCATGATGACTCCTTTTGCGATCGAACATCTCCTCTTCGGCGCGGCGCTCGCGCTCGTCCCGATCTTCCGCCGTCGTTATGAGATGCATGTGGAGGAATACAAGAGGTCGCCGTAGCTGTAGCGAGAGCGAGCGAGAAAGGAAAGAAGCGAAGAGCCCGCGCAAACAGGAGCGCGGGCTTTTTCGCGCACATCCGTGCGCGCACGTTGTTTGCTTAAAACACCCCGCGTGCGCGCCGTAGTCACACGCGAATCATCCCGCGGCTCGATCGAGATGATCGACCTCGCCGCGCCGCAACCTCGCAGCAACGAAGTGCTCATCGAGCTGCGGGAGGTCGGTGTTGACGGCACCGACTACGAAGTTCTGAAGGGTGAGCACGGCCAGTGGCCGAGCGGAGACGACTACTTGATCCTGGGCCACGAGGCGTTAGGTAGGGTCGCCGGCCGCGGTCCCAGCGTGCGTGAGCTGGACGACGGCGACTGGGTCGTGAGCACTGTGCGCCGTCCCGACCAGTGCCCCAACTGCAGGCGTGGCGAGTCTGACATGTGCCTTTGGGGGGATTACACTGAACGCGGAATCAAGGGGGCTCATGGATTCCTCGCCGAATACATCGTCGAGCGTCCGGAATTCGTCGTTCCGGTTGCAGCCGCGACCCGCCCAACCGCCTCTCTTGTAGAGCCGCTCTCGATTGTGGAGAAAGCGCTGGAGCAAGTCTGGTCGATCCAGCGGCGCATGTACTGGGAGCCGCGTGTGGCGGCCGTTTTCGGTCTCGGCACAATCGGTTTGCTGACAACGATGCTGCTGCGTCTTCGCGGCTTGGACGTATATACGTACTCGCGTGACACGTTAGGCTCGCCCGAAGCTCGTCTCGCTTTGGCGGTCGGCGCGCACTACATCAGCCAAGAACAGCTTCCCGATATCGCCTCGCTCGGTGCTACTGTCGGGCGCATCGATCTCATGGTCGAGGCGACCGGGTCGCCGGAGATTGTCGCGGCGGCCCTGCCGCTGCTGCTGCCGAACGCCGTGCTCTGTCTGCTCAGCATTACCGGGGAGCGCACGGAGATGAGCGTCGACATCGCCGCGATCAATCAGCGTCTCGTGCTCGGCAACGGGGTCGTTTTCGGATCGGTCAACTCGAACCGACGCCATTTCGAGCAGGCTCTGAGCGACCTCATAGCTTTGGAGGAGCGCTTTCCTGGATGCGCTGCGCAATTGATCACGCGCCGTGTTCCGCTCGAGCGCTTCCGCGAAGCGTTTACAGAGCAGCCGGGGGACATCAAGGTTCTCGTCGACTTTGCCGGGGCATAGGGCTCGCCTCTTGCGACGTGTGAGCGTTGTTATGCAAACCTTCGACGCGATCGTGATCGGTGCAGGCGAGGCGGGGAGTCAGATAGCGAGCCGAGCGGTGCAGTCCGGGAAGCGCGTCGCGATGATCTATCGCGAGCCGTACGGCAGCACGTGCCTCAACGCCGGGTGTGTACCGAGCAAGTTTTTGATCCATCGTGCGCGGATCGCGCATCTGGTGCGGCGCGCGGGGCGTTATCATGTGGATGCGCGCCTAACGGGCATCCGCCTCGCCGACATGGTGCGCGAGAAGGATGCGATTGTGGACAGCCATCGCAGGTCGTCCTTTGAAGCCGCGCAGAACGCCGCCGGTTTGACGCTGTTGCAGGGCCCGGCGCGCTTCCTCTCGGCGGAAGTTATAGCCGTGGGCGCGGAGCGGCTCAACGCGCGACAGATATTCATCGCTTCGGGGCTGCGGCCAAACATCCCTGACGGATTCGACAGCAGCTCGCCGCGCGTATTGACGAGCGAGACGATCATGCAGTTGACGGATCTGCCGGCGCGGCTCGTCGTGATCGGCGGCGGCTACGTAGCGTGCGAGTTTGCGCAGGCGTATCGCCGTTTCGGCTCTTCCGTCACAATGATCCAGCGCGCCGATCATCTCCTTCCTAACGAGGAGCCGGACGTCAGCACGATTCTCGAGCAGGCCTTCGCCGATGAAGGCGTGCACGTGTTGCTGGGGCATCGCGCCGGCCAGCTCGATGTGGGAGAGGATGCAGTGCGCGTGCTGGCGAAAGGGCGAGACGGTGTGGAGCGCTGGGTCGAGGGATCGCATCTCCTGCTCGCGGCGGGGCGCCGGCCCAACACTGACATGTTGTCCTTGGATGCGGCCGGAGTCGTCACAAATGCCAAGGGTTATGTGAAAGTAAACGACCGGCTCGAGACGGGAGTGCGCGGCATCTGGGCGATTGGCGACGTGAACGGCGAGCAGCCGTTCACGCGGGTATGCCAGGAAGAAGCGCGCGTGGCTTACGCGAATGCTTTCGAAGGGGCTCGCCTAACGGTGAAACGGACCGCTCTGCCGCACGCGGTGTTCACCGATCCGGAGGTGGGCGTTGTGGGGCTCACGGAATCGGCCGCACGCGAGCGGGGGCTCAGCGTCGCTGTCGGGATCGTCACGCTCGATCGGGTGGAAAAAGCACAGCTCCTCGGCGAAACGGCCGGCCTCATCAAATACGTCGTGGAACGGAAGAGTCGGCGTATTCTTGGCTGTCATGTGATTGGTCCGAATGCTGCAGAACTGGTCTACGATGCCGTACTCGTCATGCATCGCGACGGGATCCTGGATGAGATTGGCAGCGCGATCGGCGTGTTCCCGACGCTGCAGGAAGGCATGGAGGGGACGGCGAAGGGGCTAATGAGGAAACTCGACTCCGACGAGCTGCGCGGTCCACTCGTTAGGGGCAAATCGCAACCGGCCGCTATGGAGGTACGCTAGCATGGCCGAGACCAAGGACTTCACGTGCCGCGCATGCGGTGCGCAGTTCGACGCGCAAGACAAGCTGGATCAGCACAACCGCCGTGAGCATGGCCAGCAGCAGGGGACCGGCGGACAGCAGGAGACGGGCGGACAGCAGGGCCAGCGGTACGGCCAAGGAGGCCAAGGAGGCCAAGGAGGCCAAGGAGCAGGAGGGGGCGGCCAATCGGGCTCGCAGGGTACATCGCGAGGGGGCTCTTCGCCGGATGAACGCGGCAAGTCGGGTGGCCAGGAAGCGGGGGGCGCTTCGCGGGGCGGCACGGCTGAGGAAGGCTGGAGCGAAGAGGAGCCGTAAGGAGAACGCGTAGGAAGTCGGCGCGGCAGTTTGCGCACTTGCTGCGCGGCTGCCGCGTTCGGCGTTAGGGCGGCATTCATGTTGCCATGCAAGTGAGAGCACCCGGTCGCGCGCGGCGCCGGTAGCGCACGGACTGTGCGCGCCGGGATTGCACCACTCAACGTAGGAGGGGGAGTGAAAGCACAGGACCTCATGACCATGAGTCCGGCATGCGTTACGCCTAACGACGAAGCACGCCGCGCCGCGCAGCTGATGCGGCAACACGACTGCGGTTGCCTTCCAGTGGTGGACGCGACAGACAACCACCGCGTCATCGGTGTCGTCACGGATCGCGACATCGCGCTTCGCGCGGTGGGAGAAGGGAAAGGTGGCGAGACCAGAGTCGCCGATATCATGTCGCACGATCCGCAGTGCTGCCTCCCGGCCGATGACGTGAGCGCCGTGGAGCGAGTCATGGCGGATCGGCAAGTGCGCCGCGTTGTCGTGGTGGACGATGACGGCTACTGTGTCGGGATCGTCGCCCAAGCAGACCTCGCCCGCGCCA
>JBQTJS010000396.1:0-10202 GCA_052386875.1 Gemmatimonadaceae bacterium | reverse complement strand
GCGTCCGTCGCGCCGGGGGCCCTCGTGCACTTCACTCGCCGCACACGCCTGTTCCTCTACAGCTCGGCGGGCGGCCATTACCTGGGTGCGTCGGACCTGGACCCCGCAGGAAGCGGCTGGTCGATCGTGCAGCCGGTGAGCGGGCCATACTCGAGCGCTCGCTCGGCCGCCCCCGGCGTGCATTTCCGTCTCCTCGATTCTCTGGGCGCTCAGCTCCCCCTGGGAGGTCCGGCAGCGGCCGGGAGCGCGCTGCTGTCACTGCGACTACGCTCTCCGACGGTCTCGCCCGTGCGTGTTCCGGGCCTCAGTCGCGGCACTCGTACCGAGTCGCTCAGCGTGCACATCGCTCTGCGCAACCGATGAAACGGCGTGGCATGGCTCTCGTGCTCGTCCTGGTCGCGCTGCTCATCACGGCAGCGCTGGCCGCGGCGGTGCTGCTCACGACGTCGACACACGAGAGAGCCTCGCTCGACGTAGCTCGCAGCGCCGACGCGCTCGAAGCAGCGGAGCGCGGTACGATAGTCAGCGCGGCCACGTGGGACCGTGAGCTGAACCTAACGATGCAGCCGGGCGCGACTTACGGTCCAATCCACACCGGCTATGCCGACAGCTCCTCGAGCACTATACGAGCCACGCGCCTAACGTCCGGCACGTTCTGGTTTACCTCGCTGGGCCGCGGCGCTGCGGCGCGGTCCGGCAGGTTGCCCGTGGAACGCCGCGTCGGAATGCTGTACCAGCTCGATCTCCCGGAGCCTCGCCTAACGGCCGCCGTAACGGTGCGTGATTCTCTGCTCGTCGATGGCGCCGGGCGGATCGAGGGAACGGATGCGTCCCCGCCGGGATGGTCGGCCTTGTGTACAACTCCCCCGGCGAACCTGGCCGCGGTCGCGGCCCCCGATACCACTCGCATCTGCGACGGCATCTGTGGCACGCCAGTCGGAGCCCGCATCCGGGGGTCACCTCCGCTCATCGCCGATCCCAACGCGGCCGACTCCGCGAGCTTTGCGACACTGGGCCGCGTCACCTGGACGTCGCTCGCGGCGCACGCATCACGCGTGCTCGCACCGGGTGCCGTTGTGACTCCGCAGCCGCGCCTAACGGGCGGCGGGGGCGGGGGCGGCGGCGGGGGCGGGGGCGCCTCTTGTGACACAACGGCGCTCGACAATTGGGGCGATCCCGGCCGTCTTACAGCTTGCCGCAACCGCTTCGTCATAGTGCATGCAACCGGCGACCTTGTAATAGATGGCGGAGCAGGGCAGGGCGTCATCCTGGCGGACGGTGACGTCGAGTTGCGTAACGGTGCGCTCTTCGCCGGGGTTGTGCTCGCGCGCGATGACGTCCGCGCAGTGGCTGGGCCGAACAGCCTTTGGGGTGCTCTCGTTGCGGGAGATGCTCGTCGCGCCCGAGGTGATTTCTCGCGCGTCAGCGGCACGTCCCAGATCACATACTCGTCGTGCGCCATCGAGCGGGCGTTCGCGGCTACGGCGAGACTCCGCCGGGAGCCGACGCGTGGCTGGAGTCAATTGTTCTAGGGGCGCAGCACGGGGGGAGAGCGCGGCCGGACTGGCCGTGAGTCCTGATGCTGCCTGTCGGTCACGCGGGCGGCGTGATGCCCCTCACGTGAGCCGGAATCCGCCACGAACCATGCATGCTGCTGTTACCACGCCGCCATACAGGTCGTGTACAGGGCGGAATCGACCGCCCGTGCGGTCAAAGTGCCTGACCCGCCCCAAGATACGCGCTGCGGCTCTGCGCGTGTGTTCCCTCGGATAGTGGGACCGGCATCGCAATTCGACCACCGCTCACACTCACCTAACGTATGGCGCTCTTCGGTCGCAAGAAGACGACGATCGGTCTCGATATCGGATCGGGACTCATAAAGATCGCGGTCGTTGAACACGGCAACGGCGATCCCGAACTCACCAAGGTGGTGATCACGCCGCTGCTAGCGGACGCGATCGTCGAAGGTGAAGTGATGGATCCCGGCATCGTCACCGACGCCATCCGTAACGCGATGGAAGAAGCGGGGGTGAAGGGGAAGGGTGTCGTCACGGCTGTAGGCGGCCGCGACGTCATCATCAAGAAGATCCAAATCGAGCGTGTCAAGGAACAGCAGGCGCGCGAGCTGATGCGCTGGGAAGCCGAACAGCACGTGCCGTTCGACATGGAATCCGTCGAGCTCGATTTCCAGATACTCGATCCCGACGCGACCGGCATGGAGATGAGCGTGTTGCTGGTCGCTGCCAAGCGCGATCTCGTGGAGATGAAGCTGCGTCTACTCACAGACGCCGGACTCGCGCCGAGCGTTGTCGATGTGGACGCTTTCGCCCTGCATAACGCGTTCGAGGTCAACCATCCCGACGCCATGCGCGGCGTCGTCGGACTGGTGAACATCGGGCACGACGTGACGAACATCAACATCCTCGACGACGGCGTGCCGATCCTGACGCGTGACATCACGGTTGGAACGCGCAAGTTCCGCGAGGATCTGCAGCGCGAGCGCGGGCTCAGCGCGGACGAGGCGACCAAGCTGCTCGCTGGGTTCGATCGCTCCCCGCATCTGGATGCCGTTATCGAAGGGCGCGGCGAAGAGATCGCGGTGGGCGTGGAACGGGCGGCCGCGTTTCTGGCGTCCTCCTCACGCTCGGCGGCGCAGTTGCGCGCCATGTATCTCTGCGGCGGCGGCGCTCGAGTCGCCGGCCTCGCCGAGGCGTTAGGCAAGCGCCTGCGCCTGCGCGTAGACCTGGCGAATCCGCTGGCCAAACTGCGCGTGCGCGATGGCGCTCTCGATTCGCTGGTGACGGACGAAGTCGCGCCGCTCCTCATGCTGCCGATCGGCCTCGCCCTCCGGCAGGCCGCGTAAGACAGCTCGGACCGAACCTAACGATGATCGAGATCAATCTCCTCCCCGGCACACGCAAGAAGGGCAAGGCCCGATCCGCCGCATCCCTCAAGTCCGCCTTCGGAGGCATGGCGCAGCGGATCAAGAACGCCTACCTCGTGACAGCGATCGCCAGCCTCGCCATCGCTGTGGCTGCAGTGGGCGGCCTCTATCTCACTCAGCAGGCGGAAGCGAGCGAACTGGCCGCGCGCGAAGGAACGGCGGTGCGTGACAGCACGCGCTTCGCGGCTGTGATCGGTGAGCGCCGCCGGCTGGAGGCCAAACGCGACTCGGTCGTCCGACAGCTCGATATCATCAAAGCGATCGACAACGATCGCTTCCTCTGGCCGCACGTGCTCGACGAAGTGAGTCGCGCGCTGCCGCCCTATACGTGGCTCAAATCAGTGGCTGTCGTGACGTCACAGGCTGCGCCTACGCAGCCGGTCCAGCCACCCAAGCCCGACGAGAAGCCTGTGATGAAGGACGTGGAGCCCACGAGCATCGATCCCGTGCGCTTCAAGGTCGTGGGGAACACTGTGGACATCCAGGCGCTGACGCGCTTCATGAAGATGCTCGAAGTCTCGCCATTCGTTCAGAAGGTGCAGCTCGCGCGATCCGAGTTGGTGATCGTCGACGGGAAAGAGCTCACCGAGTTCACCCTCGACGCGGAGTACGAGCGCCCTGCCAAGGATGCGATTGTCACGGCTCCCGTCTCACTCTCGGTGAGGTAAGTCATGGGACTCCTGCCCAAGAATCAGCGCGATCAGGCGATGATGCTGGTGACAATCGCGTCACTGGCGCTCGTCGGCCTGTACTACCAGTACGTGTGGTCGCCCGAGCGCGGCAACCTAACGACGCTGGCCGAGCGTGTCGACACGCTGGAGGCGCGCAACGCACGCGCGCGTTACGAGATGAGCCGCGGCAGCATGGATTCGCTCAGGGCGCAGGCTGAAGCAGCCCAACAGGACCTTGACATCATGCGCCAGCTCGTGCCGACGAGCTACGAAGTGCCGCTGCTCCTGGAACAGGTATCCACGGCGGCGCGCCGCGCGGGACTCGATCTCTCCGGAGTCGAGCCACAGCCCGTTGTCGAAGGTCAGGTCTTCGATACGCACAAGTACAAGATCTCTCTGATTGGAAGCTATCACCAGCTCGCGGAGTTCCTTACGAACGTGGGCTCGCTGACGCGCATCGTCGCGCCGGTGAACCTCGCGCTCGCGCCGTCCACCAATACGACGGTGCAGAAGCGCGTCCGCGTGCAAGGTGCGCTCATCGATTCCAAGTTCGAGATCCAAACGTATGTGGCGAAATCTGCGACGCCGCCGGCCCCGCCGGCCGACTCGTCGTCGCGCGGAGGGAAGTCCTGATGCGAACCGCAATAGTGGCGCTGGCTGCCTGCCTCGCCGCGCAGCCGCTCGCCGCCCAGGCGCAGTCGCGCGTCCAGCGCCCCAAAGAACAGGCGCAGCGCGCCGTGACAGCGACGAACGCGCACACAGCTGCCATGACGGGCGAAGCTGCTGCAACGACGCCGTCGCCGACGATCACAGCGGCGCCCGCGACGGCAGCACGGCCGGCAGCCTCGCCTAACGCTAGCTCTACGGGCCGGCGCAACGCCTCCGGCCCTGGCGCGGCCAAGCGAGTGGAACGCACAACGTTCGAGCGCGAGGTCTTCGCCTACGAGCGCTCGGGGCGACGCGATCCCTTCACTTCGCTGATGACCACCAGCGAGCTGCGGCCGTTCCTCCCCGATCTGCGCCTCGTTGCGGTCGCCTACGACGCAACAGGACGCAACTCGGTGGCGGTGCTTCGCGAGGATGCGCAGATCGCAGCCAACGCGACGTCTGTGGATGCACCGCAGTACCGCGTGCGGGAAGGGCAACAGCTCGGACGCATGCGCGTCGCGCGCATCGGTCCGAAATCCGTTGTGTTTACGATCGAGGAAATCGGGTACAGCCGTCAGGAAACCCTGACGCTGCGTGAATCCAACACGGAGAGGAATCCATGAGGCGAGTCTGGTCGCTGGCCGCGCTCGGCGCGCTCGCGTTAGGTGCGAGCACGCTGCCGGCCAACGCGGCATATATCGAATCCGGCGACGCGGCCCGGCAGGCAAGCCGCACCGTCCGCCGGACGGCGAGCCCGGTAACGGCTGTCAGCATTGTCTCCGCAGCCGGCCGCGCGGAGGTCGTCATCACAGTCGACGGTCCCGTCGACGTGCACGACTTCACCGTGGGGAATCCGGACCGCATCGTGCTCGATCTCTCCGTCGCCCGGCTGCAACGCGGCGGACAGAGCTACGACGGCGTGGTGCGCGCAGGCATCGCCAATGTGCGCATGGCGCAGTTCCGCCCGGATGTTGTCCGCATCGTCCTGGACCTCAACGAGCGACGCGAATACACGGTCGCGCGCGGCGAGCGCGAAGTGCGCATTGCCATCGCGTCCGACGAGCAGTTCGCCGCCTGGTCCTCCAGCGGCGCAGTGCCGCGCGCAGCCATGCGCCCGGCAGTCGAGCAACCGGCGCCTAACGTAGAGCGAGCCCGTGACTCCCTTGCCGCCGCGGCGCTCGATTCCAGCGTGGCGGAGCCCCCGCCCGCCCCGGCTGCCGTTGTCACGCCGGTGGCACAGCTGCAGCAGCGCAGCCAGGCGCGCCGCATCACAGTCACATACCAGGACGCCGACATCAGCGCCGTCCTCGCCGCATTCGCAGGCTTCTCGGGACGCACTATTGTCGTCGGCAAAGACGTAAAGGGAACTGTCACGGCCGAGATCAAGGATCAGCCGTGGGACATCGCGCTCGCCGCGATCCTGCAATCGCAGGGCCTCGCCGCGATCGAAGACTCGTCAGGCATCATCACCGTCGACAGCTATCAGAACATCCTGACTAAGCAGGCCAGCGAGCCCCTGACGACACAGATCGTGAAGATGAACTACGCGCGCGCTGCGTCGCTCGCGGAAGTAGTCAAGGGTCTCCTCTCCAAAGATTGCCCGCAGGGCGCCCTCCCGACGGCCACCACCGGAGCGGGCGGACAACTGCAGATCACCGCCGGTACGCCGGTGTGCATCACACGAGGCGGAGTCGCAGTCGATACAGCCACCAATTCGCTGCTGATCACGGAAGTAACCTCGCGCCTCCCATCACTCATGAGCTACGTGCGCGAGCTAGACGTGCGGACTCCGCAGGTGGCGCTCAACGCCAAGGTCCTGTCGCTCAATCGCACGATGATCGAGCAGTTAGGCGTGAGCTACGACTTCGGTTCGCGCGGCACATTCTTCAACACACTCCTGCCACGCATCCCGGAAGGCGAAACCAGGCCCTCCCAGTTCGAGTCGCAGGTAACTGTCGACGGCCAGTCCTTCGCGGGCGTCGGCAACGCACGCCGTAAGTTCGGCGGCAGCGCTGCACTGAGCCTGCTGTTCTCCACGGCCATCGGCGGCTTCTCGCTCTCGTCCTTCCTGGACGCACTATCCGAGCAACAGCTGTCGGAGATTCAAGCCGAACCAAGCATCGTGACTTTGGACAATCGCGAAGCTCGCATGTTCGTCGGCCAGGAAACTCCCGTGCGCGTCATCGACGCAGGCGCAGCCGGCCAGGTCGGCGTCCCCGCGCGCGCCAACGTGCAGTTCAAGGAAGCCGGCATCCTGCTACGGGTCACGCCGCACATCACCAACAATCGCCAAGTCCAGATGACGCTCGAAGCAGAGCAATCAGACCTCAGCGTCATCGGCGGCGAACTGGGCTTCATAATCAACAAACGCAACGCCAGATCGCAGGTGCTGGTCAACAACGGCGAGACAGCCGTAATCGGCGGTCTCACGCAGACGCAAAAGTCGAAAATCAAGTCCGGGATCCCGCTGCTCATGCAGCTGCCGCTCGTCGGCCGCTTCTTCTCGCAGACGGATGAGCGCGAAGAGAAGCACGATCTCATGATCATAATCACCCCTACCATCATCGACGAAGGTCAGCCGGTGCGCCCGCGCGGCCTCGAGCCTCGCTAGTCAAACGGAGAACTCGTTATGCAGCGAACTCTTCGACGCGCGCTTCCGCTCCTGGCCGCGACAATCGCGGTCGCGAGTTGCGAGACGACCCAGCTCGTCTCCTCCTCGGGAGACCGCGTCATTCCCGAAGTGTCCTTGACGATCACCAGCAAGATTGGCGATGGCGCCGACTCCGTGTCCGTGCGCCAACGCCTCGAGGTCGCCGTGAACGCGCAGGACAACGCGTCCATCGCGTCACTGGTTACCTCGATCTTCGCTGATACGGCCCGCGTGCGCGCCGATACAGCGCGTGTGAACGGCGCCAGCTCGTTCCAGAAGACGTTGACCTTCGACCTGACAGGTGTGCGGTCCGGCCAGCAGCTCCGCGTGCGTTCAGTCGTGCGCGACGCCGGCGGCAACGAAGCCTCGGCCGAAGCACTGGCCACGGCTTTCGATCCTTCAGTCCCCAAGGTAGCCCTGCTCTTGCCCGACGTGTTCGTCATCGTCGGCGGTACCTACACCTTCAATATCCTGGCGTCCGATACGACCGGCCTAACGAAGGTCGGCTATCGCGTGGCCGGTGTCCTGAACCGGGCGGATTCGACCCAGTTCCCTTCGCTCACCAAGATCGACACAGTCGCCTACTCCTTCGTCGTCGCCGCCAGCACCCCCGTCGGATCGACGTTCACCGTCACGCCGTTCGCAGAGAACCGAGACGGACTCCGCTCCGTCGCCGCACCCTACACAGTGCGCGTGCAGGCGCAGGGCACCGACCTCGTCCCGCCGCTCGTCTATCAGAACGTCCCGCCGCGGCTCGAGACAGCGGACTCCGTCGAGATCACCGCACGCGATACCGACGGTCTGATCCGCATAGTCGGCTTCATTGCCAGGAACGCGAGCGGCCAGGTCGCATTCCGCTCGGCGGATACGCTCGCCCAGCCGTCGCAGCAAGTGATCCGCAAGAAAGCCTTCGGCGCGCCCATCTCATTGCGTGGCCAGACGCTGTTCATTACGGCGTTCGCCACCGACGCTTCGGGTCGCACTGGATTCGCGCTCCCCACTGGAGCAACAGTCCCGGTGTCCGCGGATTCGCTGGCCAAGCGCGACCAGATCGTCTACGCGTACGGCCTAACGCATGTCCTCCCGGTCGGCAGCCTCGGCGGCGACATCGCGGTCGACACTGTGCGCAATACGCTGTACGTATCGAACATCAACAAGAATCAGCTCGAAGCCTTTGCTTACAGCTCGACTCTATCCCCATTGCCGTCGGTCGCTGTGGGCGCGATGCCATGGGGAATGGCGATCGACAACAGCGGCTCACTGCTCTTCGTCGCCAACTCAGGCGGCACGAACATCTCCACCGTCTCGCTCCTGACGCGCAAGGAGACGGGACGCGTCAAAACTGCTAACGAGTATGTGTACGACGTGACATACAGCAAGCTCGATTCCGCCGGGTTCAAGTATAAAGTCGTCGGCCCCATCGACTACTCCGACCGCCCGCAGTACATCGGGCAGTCGGCAAGCGGCGCGCTCTACTACTCCACTCGCCCCACGTCCGAAGCGAAGCCAGGGACATTGCGTCGCATCGACAACTACCTCGACGCGCGCTCCGAGCCGCGTCAGATCTGGCAGTACGGCTACGTGATGCGAAACCGATGGGTCATCATCAACGCCGACTTCGTCGATGTCATCGAAGGTGGCGAGCTTCCCGACACGCTTATCATCTGTGAGCACACCCCGGGGCAGGAGCTTACGACGTCCGTGTGCCGCCAGGATGTTGATGTTCCGACGTTGATCGCCCGGCTGCGTTCCGCCCCGATCAATGGAAATGTCGAAGCCGTTAAAGACCTCGACGTATCCTCGCTGGCCCTCCCCGACACGAACTTCGTGGCCGTAGGAGGCGATCGCAGGCGCGTCGCATTCGGCGAAGCCAATACGAAAACGCGAGCCGGTAGAGTCATGCTCGTGACCGATCCTGCGGGGACGCCGCCGTCGCAGACGCAATTCTCGGCGGGCATAGAGATCCGTGACCTAACGAACAACGCCTCCGACCGGGTCTTCGGGATCGCCATCAACGGTAATAGCACCAACGTCAGCGTGCACGGCGTGGAGACGTTCTTCGCGGATTCATCGCTCCGTCTGCAGGGGAAATTCGCCACATTCAGCGACGGTGCCGGAGTCGCCTTCCACCCGCGGAATATCAACGAGAACACGGCCGACACGACTGCGCGGGTAGCATTCGTAGCTTCGGGCGACAAGTCCATTCAGATCGTCGACAGCTACAGCTACCGGTTACGCGGTCGCATCCCGATCCGTACCAATCTGTATGGTCCACTCCGCGCGGTGGTTCCAACCGCGGCGGAGCGAGCGAGCGATCCGTCGCTCGTGGTTAAGATCTTCGGGCTCACGCCTGAAGGGCTCGTCGTCATCGATGTGCGCAGTACGGACATCGATAACGCGAGATCGCCCTAGCGGTTGCGCCGAGGCGCATCCCGTGTCAAGTTCGCGAGCCCGGCCCTAACGGCCGGGCTCGTGCTCGTTAGGGACTACTTCAGGGCTCCGGCACACGCAGCCCTTAGCGGATCGAATTCAATGCTTCGCTTCGTCACAGCAGGTGAGTCGCACGGGCCGGCGCTCGTCAGCATCCTGGAAGGGATGCCTGCCGCCATCCCCCTGCTCGCCGAGCACGTCAACGCCGAGTTGGCCCGGCGCCAGCAGGGCTACGGCCGTGGACGCCGCATGCAGATCGAGCGCGACGAGATCGAGTGGCTGAGCGGCGTGCGTGCAGGCCACACGTTAGGTTCGCCGATCGCGATGCTTATCCGCAACCGTGACTGGAAGAACTGGTCCGACACCATGGACCCCGCGCCGCGCGAGGGCGATCCGCAGCCGCGCCGCCGTGCCGTCACGCGGCCGCGTCCCGGCCACGCCGATCTCAGCGGAATGCTCAAATACGACCGGGAGGATGCCCGCGACATCCTGGAACGTGCATCCGCGCGCGAGACGACTGCCCGCGTGGCGGCGGGTGCCGTGTGCAAGCGGCTGCTCGACGAGTTGGGCATTGCTGTGGGGAGCCACGTCGTCCACCTCGGCGGCATCGACGCCGCCCCCGTGGAAGCGCTCCCTGAGGACATCAACGCTGCCGCGGACGCATCGCCGGTGCGCATGCTGGATGTCGACGCGTCCGCGCGCGTTGTCGCTCGCATCGACGAGATCAAGCGTGCCGGCAACACGTTAGGTGGCGTATGCGAAGTTGTCGTTCGCGGCGTCCCTGTCGGACTTGGCTCCCATGTCGCCTGGGACCGCAAGCTCGACGGCCGGCTCGGCGCCGCGATGCTGTCCATCCCCG
>JBQTJS010000395.1:0-5218 GCA_052386875.1 Gemmatimonadaceae bacterium | reverse complement strand
GCGAGGACTTCGGCGGCGGCGTACATGGGCAGCGGCGCATCGCGCCTAACGGTTACGGCGCGGATGTCATCGATGCCGTGGATGTGGTCGGCGTGATCGTGCGTGAAGAGAACCGCGTCCACTCGATCTATGCCGCACGTGATTAGTTGCAGGCGCAGCTCCGGCGGTGTGTCGATCAGCATGCGCGTCCCCATGTCGGTCTCGACAACCGCGCCGACTCGCGTGCGCCGGTCGCGCGGATCGGGTGAGCGGCAGACGCGGCAATTGCAGCCGATCATGGGGACTCCGAAGCTCGTCCCCGTGCCGAGGAAGGTGAGCTTCACACGATCTCGACCTTCATGAGGTTGGTGGTGCCCGGCACGTCGAAGGGATGGCCCGCTGTGACGATGACGCGGTCGCCGGCGCGCGCCAAGTTCAACCTAACGAGCGCCTCTCGAGCGTGGCGCAGCATCTGGTCGTACGTGTCGCAGTGCGGCGTCAAAACGGGGACGACGCCCCACACCAGTGCCAACTGCGAGTAGGTCCGCGGCACGTCACTCAACACCACTATCGGCACGCCCGGCCGCTGCGCCGACACGATGCGCGCGCTGAATCCGCTCTTCGTAAACACGACGACGCACGGCGTGCTCAACATGCGCACGGCCGTCGCCGTCGCCGCCGCAATCGTCTCTTCAGTCGTTGCCACCGCGTTCACGCGGCGCTCCAGCGGAGCGCGCTGCTGCGGATGCTGCTCGATTTCGGTGATGATACGCCGCATCGCCTGAACCGCGTTACGCGAGTACGCGCCTACCGCGGTTTCTGCCGACAGCATAACGGCGTCCGTGCCGTCGAGGATGGCGTTGGCCACATCGCTCGCCTCAGCGCGCGTCGGCCGGGGGTTCTCGATCATCGACTCGAGCATCTGCGTTGCCGTGATCACGGGCCGCCCGATGTGATTGGCCAGGCGGATGATCCCCTTCTGCGCGAAGGGGACTTCTTCGAACGGCAGCTCGACGCCCAGATCGCCGCGCGCCACCATAACGGCATCCGCCTCGCGCACGATGCTCTCCATGTTCTTGAGCGCGCTGTCCTTCTCGATCTTGGCGACGAGCAAGATCGGCTTGGGGACCAACTCGCGCAGATGGGCGATGTCTTGCGCGCGCCTAACGAAGCTCAAGGCGATGTAATCCAGCCCGTGCTCCACCGCGAAGGCGGCGTCCTGCCGGTCCTTCTCGGTCACTGAAGGAGCGGAGACGTTCACGCCCGGGAGATTCAGCCCCTTGTTGCTTTTGATCTCGCCGCCGTGCACAACTCGCGCCGTCACTTTCGGCCCGGCAACGTCCAGCGTCACCAGTTCGATCAGCCCGTCGTCCACGAGGAGTCGATCGCCCACGTGCACGTCGGCGGCGAGCTGCTCGTACGTCACCGGAATCTCGTTAGGCCCGGCGTGTTCCTCGAAGCAGAAGGCGACATCTTCGCCGGCGCGGACGGCGACCGGAGCGCTCAGGCGGCCGATGCGGATGCGCGGCCCTTGCAGGTCGCCCAGGATCGCGACCGGTTGCTCGCGTTCGCGGGCGAGAGAGCGGACCGTGTCGATAACTGCATTGTGCTGCTCGTGCGTTCCGTGCGAGAAATTGATGCGCGCGACGTTCATCCCGGCTTCCATGAGCGCTGCGATCGTCTCGGGCGTGCGCGTCGCCGGCCCCAGCGTGCACACGATTTTAGTGCGCGGGAAGGACGCCAACCTCACGGGCGAAGGAGGGGGCGATCTCAGAGCGTGCCTAACGACTCGGAAGCAACTCGCGGCCAAGCTCGTGCGTCTTGCGCTCGAGGTCGGCAATCAACGCATCGAATGACTTCTGGAACGAAGCGATCCCGTCGCTGAGTAGCTTGTCCGTCACGCTGGTCATGGCGATCCCTGCACGCTCGAGCGCGGCCAGATGCTCCTCCGCAGCGGCCATGTCCCTGTCGACAGTGCGTTCCACGACGCCGTGATCGCGGAAAGCATCGATCGTCGCGGGGGGCATCGTGTTGACAGTGTCGGGTCCGATCAGTCCTTCCACGTACATCACGTCGCGATACGCCGGGTCCTTGGTGCTGGTGCTGGCCCACAACGGCCGTTGCACACGCGCGCCGCGCGCGGCCAGCGCATCCCAGCGCGCGCCGGCGAAGCGCCGCTGAAAGAGCCTGTAAGCGAGTTTCGCGTTGGCGATCGCGGCCTTCCCTTTGAGTCCCTCGAGCCGCTGTGTGTCGCCTCCCCCTCCCCCTCCCCCTTCCCTTCCCTCTCCGCCTCCCTTCTGGATCAGCGCGTCGAGTCGTTGGTCGACTTCCGTATCCACGCGGGAAACGAAGAAGCTCGCGACCGAAGACATGCGATCGATGGGCTTGCCTAACGCGACCCGATCTTCCAACCCTGCCATATAACTCTCGATGACCCTGTCGTGTGCCGCCACGGCGAACAACAGCGTGATGTTCACGTTGACGCCGTCGGCTATCAGGCGGCGCACGGCTTTGGCCCCTTCAGCCGTTCCCGGGACCTTCACCAAGAGGTTAGGGCGGCCCACCGTGGACCAGAGCCGGTGCGCCTCTTCGATCGTTGCCGCGGCGCTGTTGGCGACGGCCGGCGACACCTCGATCGACACGAGTCCGTCTATCCCCCCAGTGCGTGCGTAGGTATCGGCGAACATATCGCAGGCTGTGCGCACGTCGTCAGTTTCGATAAGCTCGAATAGCTCCCACGCCGTACGATCCGCCGCGGACTCGGCGATCTGCGCGTCGTACTCGTGGCCGCTGGAGAGGGCCTTGTCGAAGATCGTCGGATTCGAAGTCATTCCGGCGAGGCCGTCGTCGCGGATGAGCCGAGCGAGCGAGCCGTCGGCGAACATGGACCGGTCGATGAAGTCGAGCCAGACGGCCTGACCCATGCCGTGCAGCTGCACCAGACGATTGGATGTCATGAGAAGACCTCGCGATGAGCCTAACGCGAACTTGCCGACGGAGCGACGGACCAAGCGACCGAGTGCTCCAGAGTCCCCCAGGCGATGCGCAACTCGCCTTCCAGCGACTCAGCACCTGCCGGAACCAACCAGATCGTTAGGCTCTCGAGCGCTACCGCCAGTTGGCGCGACCGCAGCGGAATGCGCGCCAGATCCAGCGCGGCATCGTAGCGCGCTTCCGATGCCGGCGAAGCACGATTCACGATGAGCTTCCATGCGCCGTCCGTAGTCTCGGCGAGAAGCGTGTACGTCCCCTTCGGGATCATGACGCCGCCCACGGTGAGATCCACGTCGGTCGTGAAAGATGTCGGCTCGTTAGCACCGAGCCGCCACACCTTCCCCAGGTCCGCCGCTAGTGCCCCCAGAACGGTTCGGCCGCGCGCATGAGGCTGGCCGTAATCGACCTTTATTATGGATGGGGCGAGGGTGGGAGCGGGCGCACCTTCGACCCGCGGTGGGGCGAGCGAAACTTGCGTTGTTGCGCGGCCGCTCGGAGCTATCCGGAGACCGCTCTGAGCGCCGGCGGCCAGTGGTGTGCCGAGGGCTGCGAGCGCGAGTGTGATTAAGGTCCGCATATGTAGAAATATGCACTTTCCCTCAACGCGGTGCTTCCCAACCGCGTAGCGGGCGCACCAGTATGTGACGGACTGTGTATCCCAAACTGAGCACCAAATGAGCCTCCTTTCTCTGCCATATCGCCTCTTGTCGCCTGTCCTAGCCGCGGCGGTCATCGCCGGTGTTGCTCTCGCCCAGGAACAGGTCGCCGCGCCGAGCGCGGATCCGCGGCTGGAGCGCCTCAAGAGCGAAGCGCTCGCCAAGGTTGCGGGGCGAGCCAAGCTCGTGCAGGAGATCGTCGACATGGTCTTTTCATTCGGCGAACTGGGCATGCAAGAAACAGAGACATCAAAATACCTCACCGGCATACTCGAAAAGCATGGCTTCAGCATCGAGCGCGGCGTGGCGGGTATTCCGACGGCGTGGCTCGCCAAGTGGGGTTCGGGGAAGCCGGTAATCGCGTTAGGCTCGGACATTGACGGGATCCCTCAGGCGAGTCAGAAGCCCGCGGTAGGATTCAGAGATGCACTGATCGCCGGTGCGCCCGGCCATGGCGAAGGACACAACTCCGGTCAAGCTGTGAACATCGCGGCGGCCATCTCGGTGAAGGAGTTGATGGAGCGCGACAAGATTCCGGGGACGCTGATCCTTTGGCCTGGAGTCGCCGAGGAGCAGCTTGCGACCAAGGCGCACTACGTGCGGGCGGGTCTGTTCAAGGACGTTGACACCAACCTCTTCACGCATGTGTCGAGCGATCTCGGCGTGTCCTGGGGAGGCGGTGGCGGAAGCGCGATGGTCTCGGTGGAGTTCCGCTTCCGGGGACAGACGGCGCATTCGGCGGGAGCGCCGTGGCGCGGGAAGTCAGCGCTCGATGCGGTGATGCTGATGGCGCAGGGGTGGGAGTATCGGCGCGAGCACCTGGAGCCCGGGCAGCGCTCGCACTATGTGATCAAGGACGGCGGCGACCAGCCTAACGTGGTGCCGCAGACTGCTTCGATCTGGTTCTACATCCGCGAGCGGGACTACCAGCACGTGATGGCGAATTTCGAGGCGGCCAAGCGTATCGCGCAGGGCGCCGCGCTGATGACAGACACGCAGCTCGATACGGTGATGATTCTTGGATCGGCGTGGAACCAGCACATGAACAAGGCGATCGCCGAGGTGACGCACGCGAACATCAAGCGCGTCGGGCTTCCAAGCTGGGATGCCGACGACGTCACTCTGGCCAAAGGGTTGCAGAAGGAGTTAGGCGTTAGGGAGAGCGGATTGTCCACGGAAGTACGTGATCTGCCGACGCCAAATCCGAACGCGCCGTTTACGGGCGGCGGTTCGGACGATATCGGCGACATCTCCTGGAACATGCCGACGGTGACGTTGCGTTACCCGGCGAACATTCCGGGAGGGCCGGGGCACAACTGGGCGAACGCGATAGCGATGGCGACGCCGATCGCGCACAAGGGGACGTTGCAGGGGGCGAAGGTTCAGGCGCTCACACTGCTCGATCTGCTGCTCACACCGAAGGTGATCGCCGATGCATGGGACTATTTCAGGAACGTGCAGACAAAGGAGATCAAGTACACGTCGTTCCTGCGGCCTAACGACAAGCCGGCGATCTGGTTGAATGCCGAGATCATGGAGAAGTATCGGCCGGAGATGCGCAAGTACTATTACGATCCGGCGAAGTACGC
>JBQTJS010000394.1:0-1839 GCA_052386875.1 Gemmatimonadaceae bacterium | reverse complement strand
TGGAATACCCGCTCGACTGGCAGGCCGTGGTGGACTATGTCGGACTGCCGTGCGTTGTGAAAGACGCCCACGGCGGAGGGTGGAAGCACGTGCACGTGTGCCATTCGGTGCAGGAGCTGATCAACGCGTACGACCAGTCCGGCCTGCTCACGATGATAGTCCAGGAGTTCATCAAGTTCGACCATTTCGTGCGCTGTATTTGCCTGGGGCAGGAAGACATCCTTCCCATCAAGTACGACCCGGCAGAACGCAAGTACATCGTGGATCACGCGCATTTGTCGCAGGACATGGGGACGCGCATCGTGGAACAGTCGCGCACTATCTGCCGGGCGTTAGGCTACGATATGAACTCGATCGAGTGGGCCTTGCGTGACGGCGTCCCGTACGCCATCGATTTCATGAATTGCGCCCCCGATATGGACATCAATTCATTGACGCCGACGTACTTCGAGTGGGCCGTAAAGCATCTGGCCGATACTGCCATCCGTCTGGTGCACGAACCAAGGAAGCAGTCAGGCGAGTTTGGCTGGGCCCGCGTGTTCACGGCTTCGCGCCTCGCGCCCCGGCGAACGACAGGCCCGGGACCGGCGGTCTCACCCGCCCGCTAGGCAACGGCCGCATGCAGTCGCCTGCGGCTGTATATCACGACTGCCTAACGCCTGACATTGCAGCGCTGACCGCGGAGCAGCTCGACCGCGAGCTGCGCAGCCGCCATCTCGTCTTCGACGAGCGCCCCTTATGCACCGTGCTGCGGCCGCGGCTCATCACTGTGGACGAGCTTTCGGCGTTGCAGCGCCGCGTCAGAGCTATCCTGCGCGCCTTCCGCAGCGCGCACGATCGTGCGATGCGCGACGCGGACTTTCGCGCGCAGTTCCGGCTGGAGAGTTGGGAGGAAGAGCTGATCCACTCCGATCCGGGCTTCGCGGGCCACAGTCCCACATCGCGTCTGGATTTCTTCTGGGTACCCGAGACGGGGGCGCTCGGGCTCACTGAGTACAACGCCGAGACTCCTGCGGGCGCGGCGTACAATGACGAGCTGGCGGCGGCATTCATAGATCTGCCGGCGATGCGGGCCTTTGCGCGGCATTATGCCGTGCTGCCGCTTCCCGCGCGGGCCGGTGTGCTCGGAGCGCTGCTCGACGCGTATCGCGAGTTCGCCGGGGCGGGAAAGCGCCCACGCGTGGCCATCCTCGACTGGAGCGACGTGCCGACGCGCTCGGAGTTCGAGCTGTACCGGGCTGCGCTCGCCGCGTTAGGGATCCAATGCGACATCGCCGATCCACGCGAGTGCGAGTACAGAGGGGGAAAGCTCTGGCTACAGGGGACGGACGTGGATCTCATCTACAAGCGCGTGCTCATAACGGAGCTGGTGGAGCGATGCGGGCTGCAGCACGACGTGGTACGAGCCGTCCGCGAGCGGGCCGTGTGCATGGTGGATGGGTTCCGCTGTAAGATCCTGCACAAGAAGGCGAGTCTCGCCGTTCTGAGCGACGAAGCCAACTCGGCGATGTTCAGCAATGCCGAGAGTGCCGCGATCGCGGATTGCATCCCGTGGACGCGCGTGGTGGCCGAGCGTCGCACCACGTACAGGGGCCGTCAGGTGGATCTGATCCCGTTCGTTCACGAGGAGCGGGAGCGTCTCGTGCTCAAGCCGAGCGATGCTTACGGAGGCGAAGGGATCGTGCTGGGGTGGACAACTGACGCCGGCACTTGGGCAGCTGCCGTTGCGGCCGCGTTAGGCTCGCCCCATATCGTGCAAGAGCGCGTGGCGATTCCGAGCGAACCGTATCCGAGCTGGCTGGACGGACGCATGGAGATCTATGATCGCATGCTGGACAC
>JBQTJS010000393.1:0-5554 GCA_052386875.1 Gemmatimonadaceae bacterium | reverse complement strand
CGGAGCGCGCGGGAGGCTCCAGCGTCGTTCCCGGGGCCGTGAGCGAGATCACCTGTCTGTCGACGCCTGCTTGGGCGATTGCCTGCTCGCGATAGGCGATGTCGCGGTGGCCGCGGACCGCGAAGTTCTTGTCGCCTGGCGATACAAGTACCGGGTTACCTGCCGCGTCTTCTTCGACACGCATGACGCTCGGTCCTGCGCGGATCGCGTCGATGAAGGACGGCGGATAGTAGTGATTGTGGACGTCGATGATCATGCTGGGGGGTCGGTTGGGGCGACAGCGCGTCGCGACCAGAGGAGGTAGACAGGAACACCGGCGAGCACAAGCGTTAGGCCGATCGCGGCATCGCGCGGCTCGGACAGCATCGTGTTGACCGCCACCGCGAACGACGCGAGGATAAACAGGACCGGCGTCACGGGGTAACCCCAGATCGCGTACCCGCGCGCCAGGGCGTCACGCCTGCGGAGCCGCATGAGTCCTAACGCGAGCAATCCGAAGAAGAGCCACTCCGTATACACAACGCGCGTAAAGAGCGCACGGAAGGTCCCTGTTGCGACGAGCGCTGAGGCCCATACCGCCTGCACTATGATTGCGCGGGCGGGCGTGGCGTAGCGCGGATGGAGAACGCCTAACCAGGCGAAAAGCATTCCATCCTGCGCCATTGCATAGTAGACGCGCGGCCCGGCGAGTATGATGCCTGCCAGAGCACCGAACGTCGAGAACATGACGATGGCGGCCATGACGCCGGCGCCGCCGGAGCCGAGCAGCGCGTTGGCGAGATCGGCGGCGACGCGGGTTGAGCGCGTAACGTCATCGAAGGGCAGCACAAACAGGTACACAGCGTTCATCGCGAGATAGACGGCTGTGACGCCGAGGGTCCCGATGAGCAGCGCCCGCGGGATCGTCTTCGCCGGCTCGACCGTCTCCTCTGCGCTGTAGGTGACCATATGCCAGCCGCCGTACGTGAAGAGCGCGGCGACCAGGGCGAGGAGGACGCCGCCTAACGTGTCAGGTTGGGGTGTGGCGGAAGGGACGAAGTGTGCGCTCACGCGTCCCGCGAACGCGAACCCCAGCGTGACGATAAGAGCGACAGCGACCACTTTGCCGGCTGTGAACCACGTCTGCAGGCGGCTGCCGTGCCGCACGCCCACGTAGTTGATCGCCGAGAGCACGGCGATGACGGCGATAGCGAGGGCGCGCGCTTGCCACTGGTCAAGCGGGAAGAAGAACGACGCGTAGCGTGCGAATACAGTGGCGATTGCCGCGATTATGCCCGAGTGCATGATCAGCAGCATGGCCCAGCCCCAGAGGAATCCTAACGAGGGATGAAAGGATTCGCGGAGATACACGTACACGCCCCCGGTTCGCGTGAACGTCGACGCCAGCTCCGCGCAAACCAGGGCGCCGATCAGCGTGAGTGCGCCCGCTACGATCCAGACGAGCATCACAGCTTCGATTGAATTGACGTGGCGGGTGACTTCGGAGGGCTGCACGAAGATCGACGCCCCGATGATCGTCCCGACCACCAGGGCGGTGGCGTGCGGGAGGCGTATGACGCGCTGGAGTTGGGCCATTACTTGGCGATCGGTGAAGTACAGGGCTTTACGCTGAGTATCTGAGGGCCTTACGCTGAGTGTCTGAGCGCCTCACGCCGAGTGTTTGAGGACCTTACGCTGGGTGACTGAGGGCCTTACGCTGAGTGTCTCAGGGCCTGTCCGCTGAGCTTGGGATTGCGCTGGCCGTCGCGCAGCGCAACAGTCCCGTTCACGATGACGCTGGCGATGCCGACAGGGTACTGGAAGGGGGCCTCGAACGTGGCGCGGTCGGCGACGCGGTCCGGATCGAACAGCACCAGGTCCGCGGCGAAGCCAGGCGTTAGGCGACCCCGCCTCGCGAGGCGCACGCGCGCCGCGGGGAAGCCCGTCATCTTGTGGATCGCCTGCTCCGGTGTGAGCGCGCGCTCCTCGCGCACGTAGCGTGCGAGCACGCGCGGGAAGGAGCCCAGGCCGCGCGGATGCGGGTTGCCGCGCCGCGCCGGCCCTTCGACGGAGAACGCGCCCCCGTCGGAGCAGATCATGCCGAGCGGATGGGCCAGGATGCGAGTCAGGTTCTGCTCGCTCATGGCGAACCCGACCATGTTTACGGAGCCGCCGCTGCGCTTGAGGAGCAGTACTGCCAGATCGTAGGGATCGCTGCCTAACGCCGATGCGTACGCGCCGAGGCGTTTGCCTTCCGCAGCGCGGTCAGTGTCGCTGCGCACGCCCGCGATCATGACGTTGTCCCAGCCGCCGATGAGCTGGACCTTGCCTAACGTTTCGGCACGGATGCGCGGCGCGACAGCCGCATCGTCCAGGCGCATCAGAAACTGCGCCGTGCCGCCGTCGCGGCTCCACACGGGGAAGAGGTTCGTGAGCCCGGTCTGGTACGCGATGTAGGGATAGCGGTCGAACGCCACGTCGACGCCGGCCGCGCGTGCACGTTCCAGGCGCTCGAAGACAGCGTCCAGCTTCTCCCAGTTGCGCGGACCCTGCGTCTTGAGATGCGAGATCTGCAGAGGACATCCGGCTCCTCGTGACACAGCGATGGACTCGTCGATCGAATCCAGCAGCCGGTCGTCTTCGTTGCGCATGTGCGTAGCGTAGGGCAGGCGCCGCGCCGCCAGCGGGCGGCACAGCTCGATCAATTCGGCTTGCGAGGCGAACGCCCCGGGAGTGTACTCCAGTCCCGAGGAGGCACCGCAGGCACCCTGCCGGAGAGCCAGCTCGACAAGAGCAGCCATACGCCGCAGCTCCGGTGCTGTCGCGGGCCGGTCCGCCGCACCGACTACGGCGCCGCGCAGCGACCCCAAGCCGATCATGGATGCGACGTTGACGGCGGGGCGCAGGGCGTCGAGGCTATCGAATAGAGCCGTGAAGGTGGGATATCCGCGCTCCTCGTCGCGTGCAGCCGGCTGTTCCCCGGTCGCCCGCGATGAGCCGTCCTGGCCGACGATGATAGTGGTGATACCTTGCCTAACGAGCGACTCCGCGCGCGGATCCGCGAACAGCGATCCGTCACCGTGGGAATGGATGTCCACGAATCCCGGCGCGACGGCGAGGCCGCGTGCATCGATCTCGTCCGCGCCGCGCTCGGCGATCCTGTGCGCGATCGCGGCGATGCGTCCCTGCGCGATAGCGATGTCCTGTACGGAGCCCGCGGCCCCTGTGCCGTCGAAAAGCATGCCGCCGCGGATGACCAGGTCGTGCTGCGTGCGGCGCCCGACGAGCGCCGGAACGCCGGCCCAAGCGAGCAGTGATGCCGCATTACCGGCGAGGAACGTGCGGCGCGAGATCGCCACGAGCCGTCGCTCAGCGAGTAGCGATCAGCGTCCGGTAGACGAGCGCCGGAAAGCGCCCGCGTACGCCGCCGTCAGGGAGCAGCTGCAGCACTGTTTAGCCCAAGAGCGCCATTACGAGCCCGCTGCGGATCTTCGGCACGAACCAGGTTGACTTAGGGGGCATGAGCCGGCCCTGCAAGCAGACCGCGATGAACTGCTGCATAGTGACTGGAGCGAGGGTGATCGCATACCTGTAACGCCCTGCGTCGACTTCACGCTGCAGCCAGAGCGCGTCGCGGTTGGCGCCGACAAACGTCAACCGTTCGTCGCGTGCGTCATGGATGTGGAAGACTTCGGCGAAGATTCGGCGCTGCACGATATCGGCATCGATGTCCTGGGCTGCATCGGATGGATCGAAAGTCCCCGGCCGCGGGAGGAGGTGCCACCAGCGCCGGCCGTCGTACAGTCCGATGTCGTGCGTCACGGCCGGCTGATACGGCTCGCCGTCGCCGCGCGGCTCGGTATGGAATGAGCGATCCAGGGCCGCATGTACATCGCCTAACGCAGCGACTTCGTTCGCGAGCAGCCTGTTGTACGGCGCTATTGTCATTGTCGCGGCGGGGAAGAATACAGCGAGGAAATGCTCATACCCCAGCAGCGCCGCCGCCGCGCTGCGGTGGTTTCCGTCCGCGACGTAGGCACGCGGTTCACGCGCGACAAGAGCGCGCAACCTCTCCCGCAACACGTTATCGCTGACCAGCCAGACGCGATGACTGTCCCCCGCTTCGTCGCGTGTTGCGAAGTCGGGGGGAGCCGCTTCCGCGTGCGCAACGAGGGTCCGCTGCAAGTCTCCCGAAGCGTCGTCGAGTGCGAGGTTGACAGTCCCCATGTCTGTCTCCGTCGCGCGCGTTAGGCGTGCTCGCCCGCGGGCCTTGGCCTCTCTGATCCCCTCATTGCGGATAATGCAGCCGCCGGGCCGCTCGCTCGTGCGGATCTCGGCTGTGCGCGCCATGCCGCCGACGCCGAGCTGGCGCACAGTTTGTCGGGCGGGACTGGTAAGCTCGTACACCCATAATACGTCATGCACTTCGCGCGTGCGCGGATCGCCGCGCAACCGCTGCATGTTGCGCGCGGCTTGGGCCAGCGCTTCGTCGGAGTCGTCTTCACCGATGTCCGACGGCGAGCCTACATCACACTGCGGCATAGTGACGCGGAGCACCGATGCCGGCCGCTGCTGCAGGAGCTGCCAGACTTCCATATCGTTCTGAAACTCGTCGTAGTTAGGCGCGCCGAGTGTGTCGGCGGCCGCTGAGTCTACCGGAACGAGGGCGCGAGCGACTGGGTCGATGGCCGGCATGGAAGACTGAAGGAACGGACGCTAAGAGCGAGCAGGGGCGTTAAGGATTCCCGCGCCCGGCACGCGAAGTCAAGGGGACCTCATTACGAGCGAGGCCCTTGACACGATAACGTTAGGCGAATCGACCCCGGGCGGCGCCGGCGGCCGCGGGCCGTGCGGTGCTACGTTAGGCAGCCGATGCCCGGCGCGTCACGTAGGCGTGATCGAAGGGGACCCAGCACCGGCGCTCCAGCAGTCGCCGCTCGTTGAAATGCTCGCCGTGATAGAACTCCTCGTCGGCGAGACTCTGCGAAGCAGCCTCCCCGGCCGCGAAGAATCTCACGAGCGCGCGTTCGTAATCACGATCGAGCCGCGTGTTCAGGGAGTAGGGAGGGAGCGCTGGAACGTCCGCCGCGGCAATGTTGACGTAAACTGTGTCCTGCGACTTATCGATGCGCGCGACCCCGATTGGGAGCAGCACATGCCGGAGGTCATCCAGGCCCAAGATCGATCTGTTCAGCTCGACGTCGATGTACCGCGCCCGAGCAGCCCCTGTATCGACGAGCACGTCCATGACGGCTCCGATGGGCCGCGCATCCGCCGTCCTCACGGACCAGCCCCGGATGTCAGGATTCCCTTTAGCGATCGTGTAGTCGTCGAGATCTGACAGGTGGCGCAGGGAGGCACTGTCTGGCGACAGGTCGCTGCGCCCTACTTTATGCACCATATCAAAGGTCCGCCGGCTGGGTTCCGGTTGTGCGCTGCCGCACACAGCATGCCATCAGTGCGTATAATTCGCGCCCAGTGGACGCACGCACCGCGTGGTACAGGACGATCTCGCGCGATCAATGGAGAGCGCTCGCGGCAGCCAAGCTCGGGTGGATGCTCGATGCCATGGACT
>JBQTJS010000392.1:0-2337 GCA_052386875.1 Gemmatimonadaceae bacterium | reverse complement strand
GCGTCGGCATCATCGCCGTGGATCCTACATCACCGTTCACGGGCGGAGCGCTGTTAGGCGACCGCATCCGCATGGAGAGTGTGGCGCTCGATCCCGGCGTGTATATCCGGTCCCTGGCGACCCGCGGCTCGTTAGGTGGCCTCTCGGCCGCGACCCGCGCCGTGGCCGACGTGTTCGATGCATTCGGCTTCGACAGGATTCTGATCGAGACTGTCGGCGTCGGCCAGAGCGAGCTGGATGTCGCGCGCGCAGTGGACTCCAACGTTGTCATCCTCGTCCCGGAGTCGGGCGACTCGATCCAGACGCTTAAGGCCGGGCTCATGGAGATCGCCGATCTGTTCGTGGTCAACAAGGCCGACCGGCCGGGCGCCGATCGCGTCAGAACCGACCTGGAGTTGATGCTCGGGCTGCGTTCCGGACAGACAATGAAAGACGTCCCTGCCCATCACGGCGGCGACCTCGCCGCGTTGAATCCGGCGCGAATAGCTCGTCAGGCAGCGGCGCAGGAACAGACAGTTAGCTGGGTGCCGCCCGTGCTCAAGACAGTTGCGTCCAGCGGTGACGGGATCGCCGAGCTGGCAACGGCGCTCGACCGGCACTGGCGTTATCTTGGTGCGAGCGGCGAGCTACGCACGCGGCGCAGGCAGCGTCTCCGTGAGCAGGTGCTCCAGATCGCGGAAGCGCGGCTCCGCAAGCGCGTCTGGCGCGACCCTGCGCTAGAGGCATATCTCGACGGCACACTCGCCGCGCTGGAGAGCGGCGACATGACGCCGTACAGCGCGGCCGCTGAGGTGCTCGCGCGCACGGCCGGCATTATTCGGAGAGGCGAAGGATGACCTCGATTGACGACGTCCCTGACCTTGTCAAAGAACAGGCGGCCGAGCTGGAGCGGCTGCAGCGCGAGCTGTCGGAGTGGCGCGCTCGTTATGCGGAGGGGCCCAAGCGCGACATCGCCTTCAGCAACTCGCAGGGTGAGCTGGAGCCGCTGTACACTCTGCTTGACGTCGCCCATCTCGATCCTAACGAGATGCCGCCGCCGGGAACGTACCCCTTCACGCGCGGTATCCATCCCACGGGCTACCGCGGCCGCCTGTGGACCAAGCGTCAGTTCGCCGGCTTCGGCTCGGCGCGCGAGACCAATCAGCGCTTCAAGTTCTTGCTGGAGCACGGCCAGACCGGGCTGTCGACGGCTTTCGATTTTCCGACGCTGATGGGCTACGACTCGGATCATCCGCGCTCGGAAGGGGAAGTGGGGAAGTCCGGTGTGGCAATCTCCAGCCTGGCAGACATGGAGACGCTCTTCGACGGGATCCCGCTGGACAAGGTTTCCACGTCGATGACAATTAACGGGCCGGCCGTGATCCTCTTTTGCTTCTACGCCGCCGCCGCGGAGAAGCAGGGGGTTTCGCCTAACGCGATCCGCGGCACGGTGCAGAACGACATCCTCAAGGAGTACATGGCGCAGCACGCCTGGCTGTATCCCATCGAGCCGGCGCTGCGGCTGATCGTAGATCTTTTCGAGTGGGGGGCACAGCACGCGCCGCATTGGAATACGATCTCGATCTCGGGATACCACATCCGTGAGGCAGGAGCGACCGCGGTGCAGGAGTTGGCATTCACGCTGGCTAACGGCTTCACTTACGTCGAGCGCGGCATCGCGCGCGGGCTGGATGTCGACACGTTCGCTCGGCGCTTGTCGTTCTTCTTCGACATACATAACGACTTCTTCGAGGAGATCGCCAAGCTGCGCGCCGCGCGGCGCATCTGGGCGCGGCACATGAAGGAGCGCTACGACGCCAGGGACCCACGTTCGTGGATGCTCCGTTTCCATTCCCAGACGGCGGGAGTGACGCTCACGGCGCAGCAGCCGCTGAACAACATCGTACGTGTTGCTTATCAGGCGCTGGCATCCGTGTTAGGCGGTACCCAGTCGCTGCACACCAATTCGATGGACGAGACGCTCGCGCTCCCGACGGAGCAGGCTGTCCAGGTGGCGCTGCGGACGCAGCAGATACTGGCGTACGAATCCGGCGTCCCCAACGTGATCGACCCGTTAGGCGGATCCTATTATGTCGAAGCGCTCACCGACAAGATGGAGCGCGAGGCGGAGGATATCTTCCGGGAGATTGAAGCTGCCGGCGGGGTGGTGCAGGGGATCGAGCAGGGCTGGTTCCAGCGGCGCATCGCCGAGTCGGCGGCGCGGCAGCAGTGGGAGATCGAGCAGCGCCGCAAGATCGTCGTCGGGGTGAACGAGTTCGTGACCGAGGAGCCCGAGCTGGCGATCCCGCTGCTCAGGGTGGGTGAGGATGCCGATCGCGAGCAGCGCGAGCGTCTGGC
>JBQTJS010000391.1:0-11344 GCA_052386875.1 Gemmatimonadaceae bacterium | reverse complement strand
GGTGTCTTGGCGAGCTTCACTCCCCCCGCCTTGCCACGCCCGCCGGCGTGCACCTGCGCCTTGACGACGACCGGCCGTGCGATCTTGTGCGCGATCTTCTCCGCCTCGTCAGGCGTGCGCGCGACCTCGCCGGCAGGGATCGGGACCCCGAGTCCGCGCAGCAGCACCTTGGCCTGGTATTCGTGAATATTCACCCGATCTCCGCTGTAATTGTCGTTCCCGCGTCGCCGCGCACAGCGGCGCGGCCGCGGCTCAGCTCCGCAATCACCGCGCGCCCCTTGGTGTGCCTAACGAAGTCGATCGCGGCGCGCACTTTAGGCGCCATGCTTCCCTCGCCGAACTGCCCGTCACGGTCATACGCCTCGGCCTCGTCGGCCGTTACATGCGCGATGAGCCGCTGCGTCGGCCGCCCCCAGTCGAGATACAACCCCTCGACATCGGTCAGGATCAGCAGCAGCTCGGCGCCCAGATCGCGCGCCAGAACCGCGCCCGCCAGATCCTTGTCGACAACCGCGTCGACCCCTTCCCAACCCTGCAACTCGTTGTCGTAGTAGACAGGAGCACCGCCGCCGCCGCACGCAACCACGACTGTGCCGTCCCTAACGAGACTTCGGATGGTGGACAACTCGTGAATCGCGAGCGGCCGCGGACTGGCCACTACGCGGCGCCAGTTGCCGCGCGCGTCCTTCTTGATCGGGTAGCGTTCGCTGAGGAGCGCCTGCGCCCGAGACTCCGGAACCGCGTGCCCGATGAATTTGCTGGGGTGCTGCAGCGCAGCGTCGTCCGGGGCAACGTGCGTCTGCGTTATGACGGTCGCCACTTCGCGGGAACTCCCCTGACGTCGCAGAGCGTTCTCCAACGACTGCTGGACCATGTAGCCGATCCAACCGGCCGTGGCCGCCACCAAGACACCGAGGGGGAGCGGGCTCGCTTCGGCGCGTGCCAGCTCGTTGCGCAGCAGCTCGTCCCCGACCTGAGGACCATTGCCGTGCACCACGCACACGTTCCAACCGTCGAGCGCGAGATCGACGACGGGCTCCAAACTCGCGCGCGTGTGCCGGAACTGGTCATATATAGTTGCGTGTTCTCCGGCGGGTGACAGGGCATTCCCGCCGAGCGCGATGACCCCAGTAGGCGGGGTAGAACCCGATTGCTGATGCATTGTCGCGCGGCAAGCTATTGAGACCGCTTGCCCGTGAGCAAGCGCTACGGCGCGCGATTACGCAGGAGCCGGCCAAGCGCTTCGTAAGCTTCGCCGAACGCGAACCAGTCGCCGCGCTGCAGCGCGTCTCGCATCCGCCGGTACAAGGACTCCACGCGCTCGCGGAACTCACCGGCTGTCGCCGGGGGCGGTAGCGCGAGCGCTGATGTGATTCCGAGCGCTCCGATGAGGCTCTCTCCGACATGCAGCGAATCCCCTACTCGTACTACAACGCGGGTGATAGCGAGAGTCCCATCGCCACGTGGCGCGTAGGTCGTTTGCGCGAACGCGACGCCGCGGGAGTGAGGTATCACCCGCACCGGACCACGGACCGGACGCGCGTCAACGGCGGTCTGTCCTCCCCGTGAGAAGCCTGCGGGACTCTCGAAATCGCCGGCGCGCTGTAGCTCCTCGGTGAGCAGTGGCCAACGAGTCGTCAGGCGGCCGGCATCTATGAAGCTCGCGTCGTGCATCCCAGCGCCGGACGCGACGTAGACGCCGCGCACGCGATCGGCGGCATCGAGCACCGGAATAGTCCAGGCGAGGGTGAGTCGAGCCACGTCGAACGCGGGTGTCGCCGCGTAGGCGCCAAACGACTCCTCCCCGCCTGTGGCGCGCGGCAGTCGCGACGGAGGTGCCACATCGCCACGCCGGCCATAGCGTGCGAACGCCTGCGCCTGGATGTAGGCACCCTCGATAGCCGGTGCGATGCGGCGCAGGAAGGCGGGAGGGACCGTGCTGCGGCTTACGAACAGCTCGGGGAAGCGGCGTGCCCACGAGTTAGTGATTGGGTCGTCGTTGTCGTCGCGGACCGCCCAGACGCGCCCAGTGGTAGCATTTACGAGAGCGACCCCGGCGTGTCGCAGGTAATGCAGCGCGATTCCGTGCCATTCGATCGGCTCGCTCAAAGGGTACGATGGCGACGTCGCATAAAGGTGGAGCGCCCAGTAGAGCGAATCGTTGTGTGCCACAGGCCTAACGAGAGAGCCTACCTCGAAGGCCGGAAAGAGCGCGTTCACGCGTTGGCGTACGTCTCTGCGCAGGATGATGCGCGGCCGCGGTTGCGGGAGATCTCCGAAGAGGAGCCGCGGATCTTGCAAGTGCCAGGCGTGCGCCAGGCGTGCGCCGAATGACGTCAGTTCCGTCGCGGCGACGGCGCCGAGGCTGTCGGCTGTAATCACGTAGCCGGCGATGGAATCGTGCACGAGGGCCGGTGCGACTGTCGTGCCTCCGTCATGGGCCAGCACGTCGAGGAACATGGGGAGTCCTCGATCGTCGGCACCCGTGGCGTTGGCTCGGGCGATGGACCACGGTGTTGCCGGGTCGAGCCCTTCGGGACCCGCGGGTTGCTCGGCGACGAGCGCCGCGAGATGGTCGTCGGCCATCTCCCATCCCACAGAGCCACTCACGCGGCCGCGCCGTCGCAGGCGCTCTGCGTCTCGGATGAGCGGTGCTTCGTCGAATGCCGAGACGCCGCGCACGGCGGCGCTCAGCTCTGGGAGTTTGGCGAAGCTCGATTCGTGCGCGATGCGCTCGGTTTCGAAGCCGCGCCGCGTGTAGGCCGCGCGCGTCTCCAGGTAGGGTCGCTCGCGCGCGATGGCGTCGGCGCTCAGGCTGGTGCGTTGGAGGATGGGCGGGACTACCTGCCTGACTGTAAAGGCGCCGATCAGAACCATCGTCACAGCCACGAACGCGAAGCGTGTCTGTGCCATCCACCCTGACCACAGCACCAGGGCGGCCGCGGCCAGCGTGAGCATGGCGAGCACAAGGTTCGCCGGCTGGCGGAACTCTTTGTCCAGCGCCGTGAACGCGCCGCGCTCGCCGTGCCCCTCGATCAGCAGGGCATGGGCATCCAGCCGGTAGCTCCACGCCAGGAGGACGAGCAGCACGGCGCCTAACGCGAATAGGTGGCGTCTCACGTGGCCTGTCGTAACGAGACGGCCGTGCTCCCAGCGCAGGCTCGGCGTGAGCGCATACAGGAGGATGACGAGGACCGAGACAACGAGATCGGTGATCAGCGCGCCGACATGGAGTGATAGCTCCAGCGGTAGCCAGTAGACATAGAAGGCGAGGTCGTACTGGAAATAGGGGTCGGTGTCGCCGAAGCGTTGGCCGTGGCGTACCAGCTCGAGCGCGGTCCAGTTGTCCTGGATGCTGGCGAGGAGCGCTGCGACGAGCGCCGCAACTATCACAACGGCCCACGTTAGGCGCCGGCTGGGAACCTCCTCGCCGATCTCGAGATTGGCCACGCGCCGCGGAAGCACCAACGACTGAATGGAGCTGCGCACAGCGAACAGGTTGGCGAATACGAACAGGAACCCCGCCAGGAAGGTGCCGCCGCGCAGCAACGTCAGATTCAGGGCGCGGGCTTTCCAGACCGAAGCCGCGCCGAGCGCGTCGTACCAGCGATAGTCCACCACCCAGCCGGCGATCACGCGGCCGACCAGCAGCACAGCGGCGGCGAGCGCGATCGCGAGGACCAGCCAGCGCCGGCGCGTCACGTCAGGCAGGCACGCCCTGCTCTCGCAGCCACCCCTCCATCTCGGCGCGGATAGCGTCCAGCCGCGCGGCGGTGCGCGCCTCGTAACGGCACACGATCACAGGCTGAGTGTTGGATGCGCGGATGAGACCCCAGCCGTCGCCGAATAGCACGCGCACTCCGTCCACGTCCACAACGTCGTAGCGAGAGCGAAAGTGCCGCACGGCTTTGTCGACGAGGTTGAACTTGATCTCGTCGGGGCAATCGATGCGCAGCTCCGGTGTGGAAACGAACGTCGGGACGTCGGCCAGCAGGTCGCGTACGCTCTTCCCCGAATCAGCCATTATGCGGAGGAAGCGGGCCGCGCCGTACATCGCGTCATCGTGCCCGTAAAAGCCTTCGGAAAAAAACATGTGCCCCGACATCTCCCCCGCGACTGGCGCACCCATCTCCTTCATCTTGTCCTTGATGAGAGAGTGCCCGGTCTTCCACATCACGGGGACGCCGCCGGCGCCTTGGATCGCGTGGGGTAGAGCCTGGGAGCACTTGACGTCGAAGATGATCGGTTGCCCCTTGCCTAACCGTTGCAGCACATCACGCGCGTAGACAATGAGGATGTGATCGCCCCAGATAATGCCCCCGTTCGAATCGATGATGCCCAAGCGATCGGCGTCGCCGTCGAATGCCACGCCCAGGTCGGCCCCCTCACGCGCGACAGTCGCAATGAGGTCGTGCAAGTTCTCGACGACGGTCGGATCGGGGTGGTGATTGGGGAATGTCCCGTCCGATTCGCAGAAGATGCATGTCGCGTCTACGCCCAGCCTGCTGAACAGCTTTTCAGCCACGAGGGAACCGGCGCCGTTACCGGCGTCGACTACGACCTTGAGCCGCCGAGAGATCTTGCCGATGCGCTGCACGACGTCGTCGATATAGCGCTCGATCACGGGCTCCTGCCTAACGTGGCCCTCACCCGAAGGGAACATTCCCGCGGCGATGAGACTATAGAGGCGTTGGATCTCCTCGCCGTGCAACGATTCGGTGCCGATGCATAGCTTGAAGCCGTTGTACTCGGGAGGGTTGTGCGAGCCGGTGATCTGAACGCCGCCGTCAACCGGCAGCCGGTGCAGGCTCCAGTACACCAGCGGCGTCGGGACGACGCCGACGTCGATTACGTCGACGCCGCAACTAGTTAGGCCGCGAACCAGTGCGTCCCGCAGGGCGGGCCCGCTGGGCCGGTTGTCCCGGCCGACGGCCACTGTGCGCCGCTCGGCTCCAGAGCGATGCGCGGCCAGGTAGGCGGCAAACGCGCGCCCGATCGCGAACGCGGCCTCAGGGGTGAGATCTCTCCCGACTACGCCGCGGATATCGTACTGCCGGAATATGCCGCGCGCGACCGTCATGCCACATGCTCGAACACAGCAACCCCCTATTGTAGGCGCGGCCTAACGAGCCGCCGATGCGTCGGTAGTGACCGGCAGCGATGGCGCAACATGCGTCGCGCCGCTGGCCAGCTTGGCAATCGGATCCGGATAGACGCCGAAGACGAGCAACAGTGCAGCGGCCGCGTAGATCACAAAACGGGTTACACCAGCCGCGTTCGCCGGCACCGGAAGCTCCTCGGGGCGCTGGCGCATGAACATCACGCGGACGACCTCCAGGTAGTAGCCCGCCGACACAGCGGTCATTACGACGAGCAGTATAGCGAGCTTCACCTGTGGGGCAGGAGCTTGCAGAGCCGCCTGCAACACATACCACTTGGCGTAAAACCCCATACCGCCGAAGATCGGGAAGCCTAACAACGCAAGCATGAACAGCGCCAGCGATACGGCCAAGCCGGGCCGCACAAACCAGAGGCCGGCGATATCCTGCAGCATCACTCTCGAGTCGCCGCGCTCAGAGAGGACAACGAGCACCGTGAAGGCGCCCATCGTCGCAAGGGTGTACGCGGCGAGATAGAAAAGGAACGCCGTGGTAGCCTGCGCCGTGCCGGTTGCCAACGCAACCATGATGAATCCTGTATGCGCAATGCTCGAATAGGCGAGCATGCGTTTCAAGTTCTTCTGTTGCAACGCAACCAGGTTGCCGACCACCATTGTCAGCGCAGCGATCCACCAAACCGCCGCGTGCCATTCGACATACACGGCGGGAAAGGCCTCGAACCACACACGCAAAAAGACCGCGAATGCGCCGGCCTTGACCCCGGCGGCCATGTAGCCGGTTATCGGCATCGGCGCGCCTTCGTACACATCGGGCGTCCACATGTGGAATGGGACCGCTGCAACCTTGAACGCGAAGCCGACGAGCATCAGCGCCATCCCTGCGAGGAAAAGACCGCTGGAGGCGAGCTTCAGCTCCACCACGCGGCGGCCGATTTCAAGGAGGTTCGTTGTGCCCGTCGCCCCGTAAACGAGCGCAATGCCATATAGCAGGAACGCGGTCGAGAAGGCGCCTAACAAGAAGTACTTGATCGCCCCCTCGGCTGATTTCGCGCTCCGCCGGTTGATTCCTGCGAGCACATAGACGGCGATCGACATCAGTTCGATGCCGAGGAAGACGATCATGAGGTCGCGCGCGGCCGCCAATAGCAGCATGCCGCCCGCGGCGAAGAGCACTAGGACGTGGCTTTCAGCAGCTGTAATACCTTCGCGCGCGTTGTACTCGAGTGAGGTCGCGATCGCGATGGCTGTCGCCAGGAGGAACAAGACGTCCGCTCCCCAGCGGAAGGCGTCGACGGCGACGACGCCCTGTGCGGCCGTGAAGCCGCGTGTCGCAAAGACTATCACTGCGGCCATCGTCAGCCCGACGAGCACGAGGCTGGCCACTCCTACCCGGCGCTGTCGTTCTGCCGAATCCGGCTGCCAGGCCGCGTAGAGCAGCAGCAGCATGGCGCCGGCGAACAACAAGAGATCCGGCAACAGCGCCAGCGTCAGGTGACCGGGGAGCGAAAGATTCAGCGGCACGGCCTAACGTGCGCCCCCGAGCAGTGTGGCGCTCTGTCGCGCCGCCTTGGATTCGACCTGCAGAACGAGGTTCCGTGCCGACGCCTCCATGCGGCGCAGCACGGGTTGCGGATACACGCCTAACCAGAGGATACAGACCAGTATGGGCACCAGTAGAGCGACTTCGCGCCGGTTGAGATCAGTCAACCCGGCGTTCTCGGGCTTGTCGAGCTTGTGGTAGAGAATGCGCTGGATCGCCCACAGCATGTAGGCGGCAGCGAGTATCACGCCGATTGTCGCGATCGTCGTCGCCCACGGATACGTCTTGAACGAGCCTACGATAACGAGGAATTCAGCGACAAAACCGTTAGTCCCCGGCAACCCGATGCTGGCCAGTGTCACGACCGTAAGCACGGTGGCGTACATCGGGACAACCTTGGCCAAGCCGCCGTAGGAGTCGATCAAGCGCGTATGGCGCCGCTCATAGATGATGCCGACAAGGAGGAAGAGCGCGCCGGTCGACAGGCCATGACCGATCATCACCATGAGCGCCCCCTGCACGCTTTCGACCGTTAGGGCGAAGATCCCCAACATCACCATGCCGAGGTGCGCCACCGACGAGTAGGCGACGAGCTTCTTGATGTCCGGCTGCACGAGCGCCACCAGGGAGCCGTATATCACACCGGTCACGGCGAGGACGATGATCGTGGTGCGCACCGTGGGATGCAGCGAGATCGCCGGAAAGAACGGCAGGGCGAAGCGGAGGAAGCCGTATGTTCCGAACTTGAGCATGATCGAAGCGAGGATCACCGATCCGGCGGTCGGCGCTTCCACATGCGCGTCAGGGAGCCACGTGTGGAACGGGAACATCGGCACTTTCACCGCGAAAGCGAGGAAGAAGGCGGCGAAAAGCCAGAAGCCCGCGCGTGGTGCAAGGTCGGGGATCGCCAGCACGGCTTCGTAGCTGAAATTCGGCCGCCCTTCGAGGAGCCCTGCTTGATAGCCGAGGTACACGATGGCGACCAGCATCAGCAGCGAACCGGCCATCGTATAGATGAAGAACTTGATGCTCGCATACAGCCGGCGCTCGCCCCCCCAGATGCCGATGATGAAGTACATCGGCACGAGCATGACCTCCCACATCACGTAGAAGAGGAAGAGATCGCGCGCCACGAAGACGCCCAGCATGCCGGTGGTCAGCAACAGCATGAGCACGTGATATGCGTGCACCTTCTTGCGGACGCTGGACCACCCGCCTAACACCGCGATCGGCATCAGGAACGTCGTTAGCAGGACCATCATTACGGAGATCCCGTCGACGCCAAGCGCGAAGCGCGCTCCCCACGCATCGATCCACTTCACATCGAACGTCGCCTGAAAGGCGGACACGTCAGGATCGATGGACCACCAGAGACCCGCCGAGAGCAGGAACTCGGCGAGGAAGATCCAAAGCGTTAGGCGTCTGGCGCCGTCGGCCCCCGCTTCGGCCACTTCACCCGTCGCATCCGCGCTGGCGCGCCCGTGCGCCAAGACCAGCAAAGCGCCGAAGGCCGGCAGAGCCAGCAGTGCCGTGAGGATCCAGCGGTTGTATCCGATCGACTCGAGAAACGCCGTCATAAATCCGACCTAGAGCAGAGTGACCGCGCCGACGACAAGCACAACTCCGACAAAGAGCACCCACGCGTACGTACCCACCTGCCCCGACTGGAGCCGCGCGCCTAACCAGCCGAATGTCCGGGCGATCCAGGCGCTGCCGTTGACGAAGAGCCCGTCGATGATCCCGTTGTCCATCCCGCGCCACAAAATGTTGCGCGATACGTTGACTGTCGGTTGCACGACGGCGGCGTCGTAGATCTCGTCCACATAGTACTTCCGCTCCAACACGCGCTCGAACCCTTCGCTCTCGGGGGCCCGCGCTTTCGGCAGGAGCGCGGCGGGCTTGAGGCGAGTCCAAGCCAAGACGATACCAGTTAGCGCGATGGCGAGCGCCGCGCCGATGAGGATGTACTCCAGCGTGTGCTCGAGATGCGCTTCGCCGCCGTGCGTGATGTGCAGCGCAGGCGCACCGGTTACCGGTTCCAGCCAACGATGCAATGCTTGCACGGGGCCGAACGCAAGCACGGCCGGAAGGTTGATCCACCCGCCCACGACTGTAAGGGCGCCTAACACGAGGAGCGGCGCTGTCATGATCCAGGGCGCTTCGGCGAGGTGCGCTCGCTCCGTCTCGCCGGTGCGATTGGGACCGTGGAAGGTGTACAGCATCATCCGCGTCATGTAGATCGCCGTGAGGAGGGCAGCCGCGATCCCGAACACGTACACAGTCGTGAGCACGAAGGAACCAGGCATGCCTAACCAGTGCGCATCGGCGAGTGTGCTGCCATGGCGCCGCGCAAAGACGGACGCAAGGATCTCATCCTTCGAGAAGAAGCCGGACAGCGGGAAAATCCCGGCGATCGCCAGCGTCGCGATCCACATGAGCACAAACGTTACAGGCATGTGCCGCCGCAGCCCGCCCATGTTGCGCATGTCCTGCGCATCATCGTGGTTGTGTGTCGTGTGGTAGGCCCGGTGCATCGCGAAGATCACGGATCCGGAGCCGAGGAACAGCAGCGCTTTGAAGAAGGCGTGCGTCACGAGGTGAAAGATGCCGGCGGCGTACGCCCCCACTCCCACGCCCACGAACATGTAGCCGAGCTGTGACACGGTGGAGTACGCGAGAACGCGTTTGATGTCCCACTGCTTGAGCCCGATCGTTGCTGCGAACAGCGCCGTGAGGCCGCCGACTGCTGCGACCGTTAGGCTGGCCACGGGCGAGAGCGCGAACAGGAACGAAGTGCGCGCCACCAGAAAGACGCCGGCGGTGACCATCGTGGCCGCGTGGATCAGCGCCGAGACCGGCGTAGGACCGGCCATCGCATCCGGGAGCCACGTGTACAGCGGGATCTGCGCGCTCTTCCCCACGCAGCCGAGGAACAGGAAGAGACAGATCGCTGTGACAAGCGCGCTCCCTTCGCCTAAGCGCGGCGCGCTCTCGCGCACAGCCGTGAAATCCAGCGTGCCGAGGTTCACGAACAGGAGCATCATCGCGACGAGGAAACCGAAGTCACCGATGCGGTTGACGATGAACGCCTTCTTCCCGGCGTCGGCGTTGACCTTGTCGCTGAACCAGAAGCCGATCAGCAGGTACGAGCACAGCCCCACGCCTTCCCATCCGACGAACACGACCGGGAAGTTGGCGCCTAACACGAGCACCAACATGAAGAAGACGAACAGGTTGAGGTACGCGAAATAGCGTGGGTACCCCGGGTCGTCGCGCATGTAGCCGACGCTGAAGGTATGGATCAGCGCTCCTACACCCGTCACGACCAGAGTCATAACTAGCGAGAGCTGATCCACTTGCAGCGCAGCGTTCAGCGCCAGGTCACCCGTCATCATCCAGGCGAAGAGACTCTTGATGAACGGCTCTTCGGAGTGCACTCCGGCGAGCGTGGCGAAGATCGCTGCCGCCAGGGCGAACGACAGCCACAGCACCGTGGGGCCGATGACGCTGACAATCGCGGCATGACGATGCCTCTGTGGCGCGTCGTTATGTTCGGCGCTCGCGGCGCCTAATTCGTGGCCTTCATGAAAGGCGTGGGGATCGGCCGGTCCGAGCTTGCTCACTCTCGTTAGGGCCAGCCAACCGTTGATTAAGAAGCCGAGCAGCGGCAGGGCCGGGATGAGCCAGATCCACTCGGCGGCGGTTCCTGCGAGCGGATGCGCTTCGGCGGCAGAAGAAGCCTGCACGGCGGCGAGCGCGGCGGAATAGAACATCAGCCTTTGAGCAAGTTGACGTTCTGGAGGTTCACAGTCTCCGCGTGCCGGAAGAGCGCTATGATGATTGCCAGACCGACAGCCGCTTCCGCGGCAGCCACGGTCATGACGAAAAAGACGATCGCTTGTCCGCCGAAGCCGTACAGCTTGGAGAACGCTATGAACGATAGATTCACGGCGTTGAGCATCAGCTCGACGCACATGAAGATGATGATTGCATTGCGCCGGGTCAGCACGCCGATGGCCCCGACAGTGAAGAGGGCCGCCGAGAGCGTCAGTGCTTCAGCGATCATTGCGGAAGCTCCCCCTCCCCGTCCCCCTCGCGACGTGCAGTGAGGGCCACCTCACGGCGCTTGCCTAACACGACTGCTCCGACCATGGCGACAAGCAGCACGAGACTCGTCACCTCGAACGCGAGAAGGTGCTCTCGAAAGAGCGGCTCGGCGACGGCCCCAACAGCCCCCACCTCATCGATGCGCTCGCGCATGGCGCGCTCGGAAGCCTCGAAAGGAGTCTGAAACCGCGCGCGCAGCAATACCGCGATCTGGGCGAGCAAGGCGACGCCTAACGCACCGGCGAGTAATTTGGGCCATTTGCCGCGCGCGTCCGACAGCTCTTCCGCATGGCCCAGGTTCAGCAGCATAACGACGAAGAGGAACACGACCATGATCGCGCCGGCATACACGAGCACCTGGATGATGCCGATGAAGTGAGCTTCGAGCATGACGTAGAGCACCGCCAGGCAGAACATTGTGTTCACCAACCAGAGTACCGCGGCCACGGGACTCTTGCGCGTGACGAACACTATCGCCGAAGCGAGCGCGAGGATGCCGAAGAGGTAGAAATGAAACTGAAAGAAGAAGTTCGGCATTACTCGCCTTTCGGGTCCGCGGGGTCCCACATCTCGCACAC
>JBQTJS010000390.1:0-26070 GCA_052386875.1 Gemmatimonadaceae bacterium | reverse complement strand
CTAGGGCTGACGAAGCGGGCGCTCAACGAGTCGCTGGCCAACAACCTGGAGCGCCAGCTCCAGGTAGAAGAGGCGCTGCAGCGAGAAGCCGGTTACACGCACGATTTTGCCGAGGGAGTGCGCGCGTTTCTGGCGAAGCGTGCGCCCATGTTTCAGGGACGTTAGGCGGTGCCCGAAGCCCTACAGACGATCGGAGTAGTGGGAGCGGGTGCCATGGGGACGGGTATCGCGCAGCTCGCCGCCGTGCACGGCCACGCCGTCGTCCTGGCCGACACGGATCCCGCGGCGTGCCACAGCGCGTCTGCGCGGATATCGGCGGCCCTCGAGCGGGAAGTCGCCAAGGGCCGCCTAACGGGCGACGCTGCGGCAACGGCGCTGAGCCGCCTGACTTTCGCCGGCCTCGCTCCGGCGGGCGACGCAGCGCTGAGCACCCTCGCACGGTGTATGGTCGTGATCGAAGCCGTCGCCGAGCAGCTCGACGCCAAGCGGGCGCTGTTCCAGCAGCTGGACGCTATAGTGCAGCCGGACAGTCTGCTGGCGACCAATACGTCGTCGCTCGCGGTCACGGCTATCGCCGCAGCCTGTAGGCATCCCGAACGCACGTTAGGCGTGCACTTCTTCAATCCAGCCACAGTCATGCCCCTTGTGGAGATCGTGCCTGGGGCGCGCACAGGCGATTCAGCGACCCTGCGCGCTCGCTCGCTCGTGCAGTCCTGGGGGAAGACCGCAGTCGTCGCGCGCGACACGCCGGGCTTCATCGTGAACCGCGTGGCTCGGCCGTATTACGGCGAGGCGCTGCGCTTGCTGGACGAAGGGATCGCCGAAATATCCGACATCGATTGGGCGATGACACAGCTGGGCGGCTTCAGGATGGGGCCTTTCGAGCTGATGGACTTCATCGGGCACGACGTCAACTACGTCGTCACTGAATCCGTGTGGCGCGGACTGTATTTCGATCCACGCTATCAACCCTCTCTCACGCAGCGGCGGCTCCTCGAAGCAGGGATGCTCGGAAAGAAAAGCGGACGCGGTTTCTACGACTACAGCGAAGGGTCGCAGCGGCCCGCGCCCAAGGCTGGTCGCGCGTTAGGCGAGGCTATCGTGCGACGCATCCTGGCGATGCTCATAAACGAGGCGGTCGACGCTGTGCACTTGAAGGTCGCCAGCGTTGCGGACATCGAGCTGGCCATGACAAAAGGGGTGAACTATCCGAAGGGCCTCCTGGCCTGGGGCGATGAGCTGGGCCTGGCGACCGTATTGGGCGAAATAGACCGGCTGCACGAGGAATACCGCGAGCCACGCTATCGGGCCAGTCCGCTGCTGCGCCGCATGGTGCGCGAAGGGAGAACCTTCGCGCCGTGACAGCGCAGTCGGAGGCGCCTAACGCACAGCGGCTAGCCGAGCTGGTTCAGCAGGCAATGCTCGCGCGCGACGCGTTCAGTCGCTGGCTCGGCGTGGAGGTCCTCGCGATCGGGCCGAGTTCCTGCACCGCGCGGATGACAGTGCGTGAAGAGATGCTCAACGGGTTCGGCGTGGCGCACGGTGCCGTCGCCTTCGCCCTCGCCGACTCGGCTTTCGCGTTCGCGTGCAACACGCACGGCCGCGTCACGGTCAGCATAGAGAACTCGGTCACTTATCCGCGCGCCGTCCGGGCCGGCGACGTACTCACTGCCGTCGCGCGCGAGGAAGCCGCAAGCGACCGCATCGCATATTTCCGGGCCGACGTCACGAACCAGGCCGGCGCCGTTGTCGCGCTCTTCACGGGCACAGCTTACCGTACGTCGACGAGCCATTTTCCTGACGCGGTCTAGCTCGCCCCGAAGTGGCGCCCTTCTGACTTGTTTGACTTCCGGCCTCTCCCTATGACTCGCAATGCCTTTTTGGTCGATGGCCTGCGTACCGGCATCGGTGCGTTCGGCGGCAGCCTCGCCTCGGTGCGTGCCGACGACATGGCGGCGCATGTGATATCGCGCCTCCTCGCTCGTTATGCAGCTTTCGATCGGTCGCGCATCGCCGACGTCATCCTCGGCTGCGCCAACCAGGCCGGCGAGGACAACAGGAACGTGGCTCGCATGGCGCTGCTGCTCGCCGGTGTGCCGCAAAGCGTCCCGGGACAGACAGTGAACCGGCTCTGCGCATCCGGCCTCACAGCCGTCGCGGCGGCGGCGTTAGGCATCAGGTCAGACGAGGGCGACGTTTATGTCGCGGGGGGTGTGGAGAGCATGACGCGTGCGCCGTACGTGCTGTCCAAGGGATCGACACCATTCGCGCGCGATGCTCAACTCTTCGACACATCCATCGGCTGGCGCTTCGTCAACCCCAAGATGCGTGAGTGCTTCGGCACCGACGCCATGGGCGAGACGGCGGAGAATGTCGCCGAGCGTTATGGGATATCGCGCGAGGACCAGGATGCGTTTGCCGTCCGCTCGCAGCAGCGCGCTGCCGCCGCCGGTGCTTCCGGCCGGCACGCGCGCGAGATCGTGCTGCTGACGATACCGGGTGCGAAGAAGGGGACGACGCAGGAGTTCGCGCGCGACGAATTCGCACGGCCGGATACGTCACTCGAGGCGCTCGCCCGTCTGCGCCCCGCTTTCCGCCACGACGCCAAAGGATCGGTGACAGCGGGGAACTCGTCGGGGATCAACGACGGCGCTTGCGCACTACTGATTGCGTCTGCCGATGGAGTGGCGCAGCTCGGCGCGGCCCCGCTCGCGCGTATCGTTGCTACCGGCAGCGCTGGAGTGGAACCGCGTGTGATGGGCATGGGACCGGTGCCGGCGACTCGTCAGGCGCTCCAACGCGCCGGTCTGGGGCTCGAGCATATGGATGTCATCGAGATCAACGAGGCCTTCGCCGCCCAGGTGCTCGCTTGCACGCGCGAATTCGCGCTGGCTGACGACGACCCGCGCGTCAACGCGAACGGCGGCGCCATCGCGTTGGGACATCCCCTCGGGATGTCCGGAGCGCGCCTCGCACTGACAGCGGCGCTCGAGCTGCACCAGCGCGGCGGCCGTTATGCGCTTTGCACGATGTGCGTCGGAGTGGGTCAGGGCGTGGCGATGGTCCTGGAGCGCGCCTAACGCACGGCGATTGCCTCGCGCGCGGCGCACCACCGCTGCGCGCGCAGCCCGTGCGCCGTCAGTCGACGTCCTCCCCGAGCGCCAGCCGGGTGAGCTGTGCCACCGATTTCACGCCTAACTTGCGCGCCAGATTATCACGGTGCGCTTCGACGGTCCGCACACTGATGCCGAGCCGGCGGGCGATGGCCTTGTTGGCATCCCCTTCGGCGATTGCGGCTAGCACCTCGCGCTCGCGCGGCGTCAAGGTCGCGAGCGCGTGTCGCGGCGACGCCGCGCTCGCCGACTCGCCGCGCACGGCCGCCGTTAGGTGCGCTGCAATCTCCGGGCTGAAGTACTCGCCGCCGGCATGCACCGCGCGCACCGCCGCGCGCAACGCCGCCGGCGTGGTGTCCTTCCGCACATAACCCTGAGCCCCCCCGCGCACGCTCCGCAGGACATACTCCGTGTCATCGTGCACGCTCAGGATCACAATGCGCGACGCCGGCGCGACAGCGCGGATCTGCGAGATGGCCTGGATGCCGCTGATGCCGGGCATCGTGATGTCGAGCAGCACCACATCGGGCTGTTCGCGCGCCGCGGCAGAGACGGCCTCTTCGCCCGAGGAAGCGAGCGCAGTGACCCGGATCCCCGGCTCAGCTTCGAGCACCTGCCGGATACCCTCGCGCACAATGACGTGGTCGTCGGCGACCAGCACACGCACGCATTCGTTATGCACCACGCGGCACCTCCACCTCGACGTGCGCTCCACCGCCGGCGCCGCGACTCACCGAAAGGGCTCCGCCTAACGCACGAACGCGCTCGCGGATCCCTGCCAGCCCGGCGTGCCCGTTGAGCGCGAGGCGCTCTTCGTCGAAGTCCGCCGGCAATCCACGGCCGTCGTCGCGTACAGCCAGGTGCACGGCGCCCCCCGCCTCGGCAAGCTCCAGTCGTACGTGGCGCGCACCTGCATGCCGCGCCACATTGGCCAGCGACTCCTGCACAGCCCGGTACAGCACCAGCTCGGCATCTCGCGAGAGCGACACATCGCTGCCGCTGAAGCTCGTGGCGATCCCGGTCCGCTGCGAAAAGTCCCCGGCCAGCGACCGGATGGCGGCACCCACCCCCAGCTCCTCGAGCACAGCGGGACGCAACGACTCCGTGACGCTACGGATGCTGCGCATCCCGCTCTCTACAAGCTCCACCAGCTGTCCCAGCTGCGCGGCCATCACGCCGTCAGCCCGCTCGCGCATGAGCCCAAGTCGCAACTTCGCCGCGGCGAGCACCTGCGCCGTTTCGTCGTGCAGCTCCAGGGAGAGCCGGCGCCGCTCTTCCTCATGCTGCCCCACGGTGCGCGCGGCCAGACGGGCCAACTCGTCCGTGCGCGCGCGCAGCGAATCCACAAGCGCGCGGCTCTCCAGCGCGCCGCCGATCTGCTTGCCTAACGCGACGAGGTAATGCTCGTCCAGCGCAGCAAACGGGTCGCGCGCGTCCCCCACTAAAATGAGCGCTGCCGGCGCCGCATGCGCCGCGGCGATCGGGAGCACCGCCCCAAACGCGAACGTAGCCCCTCCGGCGTCCCCGTCCCCCTGCGCCGGCCAGTCGTGCGCCACACGCGGGCGCCCATCCCGCACCGCAGCGCCGATCGTGTGTGCTGCCTTGTGCGGCACGCTAGTGCGCTCCCAGTGAGCCAGGGAGCCCGCACCCCGCACAACGCTCAACGCACCGGATTGCTGCGTGACGAGGGCGCTCCCGCGAGCGCCGGGGAGCGCCAGCGCCCGCGCCAAAAGGACAGCTTCATCGTCCATCTCCGCGCTGTCGCTCGGGGCCGGAGACGGGGCGAGACTCATGAGCGCATTCATCCCGCGCTGTAGATCCTCGAGCACAAGCGCAGCCAGCGCGGCTGTCGTGATCAGCAACAGCACTATGTCGATGTAATAACCCCAGGGATTCCATGCTCCCCGCGAGCGCAGGAACGGATAGTCCAGATGGTGCAGCGCCCACAGTGCAAGGGTTAGCGCGAGAAACCTGGCCGGCTTGGATCCGATGCGCTTGCCATGTCGCTCGAACACCCACGCGGTTCCCAGTGTCACCCCGCTCAAAAACAGCACGGCGGGGAGCGCGGCCAGCATGAAGTTGTCCAGCTGATATACGGCTACGTAGGACCAGCCTAACGGGAATGCAAGCGCCAGTAGGTACCGTGTGCGAAAGACGGGCTGTCGCGCGAAGTCGATTGCGGTCCACAATAGCGCCAGCGCGGTCCAACCCGTAGCCACCTGATGCCAATACAGCCAGCTCGGCGAGGCGCTTACCAGGAACGCACAGATCACTGCGATCCGCGTTGCGTACAGGGCCGCGGCGACGGCGAACCAGCCGAAATACGCCTTGCCGTACCTCCGATGGAGATAAAACGCGCCCGCGGCGACACCGACGGTCACAACGCCCTGCAGTATGGCGGCGTCTAGTTCCGGCGTGGCAACAGGGGCGGCAATCGTGGCCGCGCTTTGCAGCATAACGCAGACATAATAAGCCGCGCGGCGCCGCGCCGGAGGCGCCACGCGCGCATTAGCTTTGAGCCCATGCGACTCAAGAGTTACGCCCGCGGCGAATGGGTCGAGGGTAGCGGACCCGGGACTACGCTGCACCACGCTGTGACAGGCGAGAGCGTCGCCGTGGCATCCAGCGAGGGACTCGATTTCGCGCGCATGGCGGAGTACGCGCGCGCCGTCGGTGGACCCGCGCTGCGCCGCCTAACGTTTCACGAACGTGCGCGCATGCTCAAGGCTATGGCGCAATTCCTTGGCGAGCGCAAGGAGGCGTTCTACCAGTTGTCGGCGGCCACGGGAGCGACCAAGGCCGACTCCTGGATCGACATCGACGGCGGGATCGGAACTTTCTTCGTATACGCATCGAAAGGGCGCCGCGAGTTTCCCAACGAGACATACTACGTCGACGGGCCGCTCGAGCCGATATCGAAGGGCGGGACCTTCATCGGGCGTCACATCTGCGTGCCGCTGGAGGGAGTCGCCGTCCATATCAACGCGTTCAACTTCCCGACATGGGGGATGCTCGAGAAACTGGCGCCGACGCTTCTGGCAGGGATGCCTGCCATCGTCAAGCCTGCGACCCTAACGAGCTACCTCACGGAGCGTGTCTTCCGCGCGATGATAGAGTCGGACATCTTTCCGCCAGGCGCCATCCAGCTCATCTGCGGCAGCGCCGGCGACCTACTGGATCATCTGGGCGTGCAGGATGCGGTCGCCTTCACCGGATCGGCAGAGACGGGCCACAAGCTGCGCCAGACCCCGGCGATAGTCGCGAACAGCGTGCGCTTCAACATGGAAGCCGACTCGCTCAACTGCGCGATACTCGGGCCCGATGCGCTGCCGGGGAGCGACGAATTCGACCTGTTCCTCAAGGAAGTCGTTAGGGAGATGACAGTCAAAGCCGGTCAGAAGTGCACCGCGATCCGGCGCACCATCGTACCGGACGGCGTGATGGCGGACGTCATCGGCGGGCTGCAGGAGCGACTCGCGGCTGTGCGAGTCGGCGATCCGGCTGTCGAGGGAGTAAAGATGGGGCCGCTGGCAGCACGGTCTCAGGTAAGCGAGGTGGCAACACGGCTAAGTGCCTTGCGTTCCGGTACCGAAGTCGCGTTAGGCGGAGACGGTATCGAGCCGATCGGCGCGGACGCTGAACGCGGCGCGTTTTTCCCCATCACGCTGCTCGCGACCAACGATCCGTTCACGCGCACGCAGCCGCACGACATCGAAGCGTTCGGTCCGGTCAACACTGTGATGCCGTACAGCAGCGTTGCCGACGCCATCGCGTTGGCTCGCATGGGGAAGGGGAGCCTCTGCGGGTCGCTCTTCACGCTGGACGATCGCGTGGCGCGCGACGTTGTGTTAGGCAGCGCACCCTACCACGGCCGCATCATGGTCATGAATCGCCACGCGGCCAAGGAGTCCACGGGGCACGGCTCACCGCTCCCGCACCTGGTGCACGGCGGCCCGGGACGGGCCGGCGGCGGTGAGGAGATGGGAGGCGTGCGCGGCGTCTTGCACTACATGCAACGCACTGCCGTGCAGGCGTCGCCGACGACCCTAACGAGAATCACGAGCGAGTACCACAGCGGCGCCAAAACGTCCGGCGACCGGGTGCATCCCTTCCGCAAAACGTTCGACGAGCTGGAGATCGGCGAGACGTTGATCACGCATCGCCGCACGGTGACTGAAGCCGACATCGTGAACTTTGCGGCCCTGTCGGGCGATCACTTCTATGCGCACACGGACGACCTGGCCGCGAAGGAGTCGATCTTCGGCAAACGGGTCGCGCATGGATACTTCGTGCTGTCGGCGGCCGCCGGCCTCTTCGTCGATCCGGCGCCGGGCCCGGTGCTGGCGAACTACGGCTTGGAAAACCTGCGCTTCACCAAACCCGTGCACGCCGGTGACACGATCCAGGTGCGCCTGACTTGCAAACAGAAAACCGCCAAGGAGACGCCGCCGGACGGCATACCGCAGGGAGTGGTCGCTTGGGATGTGGAAGTTAAAAATCAGGAGGGCGACACTGTGGCTGTGTACACAATCCTTACACTCGTTAGGCGCGCTCCCGACGCAACTATCGCCTAGCGCGCCCAACCTAGCCCCTTAGACCCGCCTCCAATGCCCCAAGTCGCGTCGCGCCTCGAGTCCTTCCCCACTTATCCGCTCGCCCACGTTCCCGCAAAAAAGCGCGCGCTGCTCGCGCGCGGCGTCGACGTCATCGACCTTGGGGCCGGTGATGCGGACCTCGCTCCACCGCCGGCCGCGGTCACAGCTCTCAAGCGCGCGGCCGACGACCCCGCGATGGGTCGCTACGGCTTCAACATGGGACACATCCCGTTCCGCGAAGCTATCGTCGCCTGGATAAAGACGCGCTTCGGCGTGACGTTCGACCCGATGAACGAAGTCGTGCCGCTCATCGGATCCAAGGAAGGGATCGCCCACGTAGCATTCGGCTTCCTCGGCGCCGGCGACATAGCCGTCATTCCGGAGCCGGCATACCAGGCGTACCTCGGCGGGACGCTGCTGTGCGACGCGACGCCGTACACCTATCCGCTGCGGCCGCGCACGAATTTCCTCGTTGACACAGACGAGATTCCAAACGACGTGCTTTCCCGCACGAAAGTCCTCTACCTGAACTATCCCAATAATCCCACCTCCGCCATCGCCCCGCGGGACTATCTGCAGAAAATTGTTAGGCTCTGCCGCGATCGGGACATCCTGCTGGTCTACGACAATGCGTACTCGGAGTTCGGGTTCGATGGTTACGTGGCGCCGAGCATCTTCGAGTTCGATGGCGCACGCGACATCGCGATCGAGTTCCATTCGCTGTCGAAGACGTACAACATGACGGGCTGGCGCTGCGGTTGGGCCCTGGCCAACGCCGAAATCAGCGGCGTTCTGTCCAAGGTAAAGACGTTCGTCGATACCGGGACGTACATGGGGATCCAAGCGGCCGGCGTCGCCGCGCTCGCGAGCTGGAAGGAGTTCGTCCCGGCGAACATGGCCATCTTCGACGAACGGCGCATCGCGGCGACCGAGGCCTTTCGCAGCGCCGGCTTTGCGTGCCAGACCTCCAAATCGACGATGTATCTGTGGGTGGCCCTTCCCGAAGGAGTGCCGAGCAGGCCGTTCGCCGATCGATTGATGGAGGAGGAAGGAGTGATCGTCCTCCCCGGGGCCGCATTTGGAGTCGGGGGTGAGGGCTTCTTTCGAGTTTCGTTCATCGTGTCGAGCGATCGTTTGCGCGAAGCGGCGGCGCGCGCGGGCCGCGTTCTGGCATCCTTTGCGGCGCGAGTTTGAGCGCCCGGCACCTCGCTCGCCGTCTCGCACATCACAGTGTCCCGCTCCCTTCTCGTCGCCGGCGCGCTCGCGTGCTGCATAACGAGCCAAGTGCATAACGCGGATGCGCAGCGCGTCCGGGCGCGTGAGATGGGCGTCGCTCCCGGTGTCTTTCGCCCCGGTCCGCTCAATGCAATCACGGATGTGGCCGGCGTGCGCGTCGGCCACGCGACGCTTGTGGAGGGGGATTCCGTGCGCACGGGGGTCACGGCCATCCTGGCACACGACAGGAACGCATACTTCGAGCGCGTCCCCGCCGCCGTCTTCATCGGGAACGCCTTTGGAAAGCTCGTCGGAGCGACGCAGGTGCAGGAGCTCGGCGAGCTGGAGACTCCCATCCTGCTGACGTGCACGCTGTGCGTTTGGAGAGCCGCCGATGCGCTGGTGGAATGGCTTCTTGGCCAGGCCGGCATGGAGAGCGTGCGGTCCATCAACCCTGTAATCGGCGAGACAAACGACGGCGGATTGAATGCGATCCGGTCACAGCCTGTTGCCGCAGCACACGTTAGGCACGCCTTGGAGAGCGCCGCTGCGGGGGCGGTGACGGAAGGCGCTGTGGGCGCCGGGACAGGGACTACTGCGTTCGGATGGAAGGGCGGGATCGGGACGTCGTCGCGCGTCCTCCCTGCGGCGTTCGGCGGGTTCACGCTCGGCGTCCTCGTGCAATCCAATTACGGCGGCGTCCTGCAGGTCATGGGGGCACCCGTAGGGAAGGAGCTCGGCCGCTACGCCTACCGCGCCGCGGAGCGGAGCGGCGACGGGCGCAGCGATGGCGGGACGGTGCCTAACGAGGATCCGGGAGACGGGTCGATAATGATCGTCGTGGCGACCGATGCCCCGCTTTCACCCCGCAACTTGGAGCGCGTGGCGGCGCGAGCGATCATGGGGCTGGCGCGAACCGGTTCCTCAGCCTCGAACGGCAGCGGCGACTACGTGATCGCCTTCGCGACGCATGAGAGCGTGCGCCGGCGGATCCCTCGGCCAGGCGCTGCTACCGTGCCTTCCGCGCGCACTGTCGGCGATCTCACTAACGATGCGCTGTCGCCGCTCTTCCAGGCGGCGATCGAGGCCACCGAGGAAGCGATCTACAATTCGCTCTTCATGGCGACGACCACGACCTCCGGAGGGCGCACAGTCGAGGCTATCCCGCTCGACAGGGTACGGCAGATACTCGCCAAGTACAATGTGACGCAGCGCACACCGTAACGCCGTGAACCGGATGCAAGTCTTCCGGGTAAGAGGTTGTACTCACAAACGGGATGTGATCATGCGCCGAAGTCTGCTGTTAGCGTTAGGCCTGGCAAGTTTCGTCGCGGCGAGTGCGGCCTCCGCGCAGAGCGGCATCTCGTTAGGCGCCGCTGTCGGGACCACGTTCGCCGACAGTAAGTTGGCGTTGGGCGAGAGTCGCCACGGCCTGGTTTATCTCCGGCTCGGTCTCCCGCTCGTGCCGTACGCTGCGCGCGGCGAGTTCCTCGCCTTCGACGAGCCGGGCCGCGAATACGACACCGCTGTCATCGCGAGCGCTGTCGTGTCGATCAACACCCCGCTCGTTCAACCCTACATCATCGCCGGGTACGGCAGGTACGGGCTGCGTTCGAATCTCGACGTCAATGGCGCGAGCTACGGAGGAGGCCTCCGTCTCGGCAGCGGAAGACTCGGCGTCTTCGTCGAGGGGCGCAGGCACGACCCGATCTCTCGCGACCTGGTTTCGATCGGCTTTACGTTCTAAGGCGCGATTCGCCGCCGGGTTTCTGGCGCAGCTCACGGGGGCAGCGAGGACAGCGAGGACAGCGAGGCCAGCGAGGACCGCGGACAGCGACGACAGCGACGACCGCGACAGCTAGACCGAGGACGGCGACGACAGCGAGGTGGCGAGGGCTGCGCCTTTTCCGTTCGTACCCCGTAACCCCTAACCCCTAACCCTGATGCCTTCTAGCTTTGTTTCCATATGGCGAAACAAGACCTGATCGAGTTGGAGGGACGCGTTTCCGAAGTGCTCCCGAATGCGACCTTTCGTGTTAAGGTGAATGGTGGGCACGACGTGCTTTCCACGCTCGGCGGCAAGATGCGGCAGCATCGGATCCGGGTATTGGCCGGCGACTACGTCACCGTTGAAGTGTCACCGTACGATCTGTCGCGCGGCCGCATAACGATTCGGCATCACAAGCGGCCGAGTTAGGCACGCAGTCGCTCGTTCGCCGAGCTGAGTGCTGCCGTCGGTATTTTCCACATCGAGTTGCGAGGGACGATTATGCGTGTGCTTGCGCTACTCATCGCCGTCTACCCGGCATTTGTAGCCGCGCAGACAGGTCGGCGCACCTCGCTGTGGTCGCCGGAGGTTGCGCGGCAGAGCGCCGTCGCGCAGGCGCTCGCGCAGCTGGAGCGGGACTTCCCGCGTCAAGTCGACGAGTGGATCCGCATCGCAGAGATGCAGGGGAAAAGTGAGCATGAGCAGGAGCGCGGCAGGTATGTGCATGCGGCGATGCAGCGTGAAGGACTTGCCGTGTCTGTGGACTCCATCGGCAATGTCATCGGCGTGCGCAAGGGGACGGGAGGCGGACCGACAGTTGTCTTCGCCGCCCATATCGACATCGTTCATCCGTTAGGCACGGACCTGCGCGTCCGCCGCGCGGGCGACACGCTGCACGCGCCGGGCATCTTCGACAACTCGGCCAGCGTCGCCAATATGTTGGCCGTGATCCGTGCGCTGAGCGTCGCGCGGATACAAACACGCGGCGATCTAGTGTTCATCGGCACCGTGCAGGAAGAGATCGGCCTGCGCGGTATGGACTATTGGTTGGAGCACAACATTAAGCCGGACCTGCTCATAGCGATGGATGGCGGGCTCGGCCCCATCAATTACGGCGCGTTAGGCATCTATTGGACCAAGTACTACTTCCGCGGCGAGGGGTCGCACACGAACACTTCGGCCGGCAAGCCGCATCCGGCGCGCGCCGTTGCCGACGCCATCGGGCGCATCTATGAGATCACCATACCGAGCGGCCGCGGCGGAGCTGTTTACAACGTGGGACAGGTGCATGGCGGCTCCATCTTCAACGGCATCCCGCAGGAAGTGTGGTTTTCAGTGGACCTGCGTTCCGTGAACCCCGAGCTGCTCGACTCGCTGGACCATGAGATCGAAACGCGCGCTCGTCAGGCGGCCGACCGGGAGAAAGTGGGATTCGCGAAGGAGGTTGTGCAGCACAATCGGGCAGGGGGAACGGAAGAGTCGCTGCGCGATCGCCGCTCGCATCCTCTGGTGCAGACAGCCGTTGACATCCAGGCCTGGTTAGGCGTCCGCACCGGCGGGCGTGACGCCCTGGCGACGGGGTCTACCGATTCCAACGAAGGGGTGATCCGCGGTATCCCGTCGATTTCAATCGGGCGCTCCTACGGCGGCAATCAGCATACATTGAGCGAGTGGGCGCATTGGCCGAGCGCGCTTTTGGGGGCCAAGCTGAGTTTGCTCCTAGCCGCTACTATGGCCGGCGGACAAGCTGGATCTGCCGTAGTTCCCTAGGCGCGGATTCCGGAGAGCAAGAAGCCGCGCACGAGCAGGTTCCGGATATATAAGTACGCGCGATTACTGCGTCGCGACAAAGTATTGGCGCTTATGAAGTGGCTGCTCCAACTTTGTTTCGCGCCACTCGCCACTCGCCACTCGCCACTCGCCACTCGCCACTCGCCACTCGGCGCCACTCGGCCACTCGGCGCCACTCGCCACTCGCACATTCGCAGCGCTGCACCCATGTCTCGCGTATCACCCATGCGGCTAGAAAACTTTACATGTCTACTAAAGTCGTTTCGGACGCAGGACCCATCCGTATAGAGGAGTACTTCGCAATGAGCAGGATCAGCACCGCGCTTGTCATTCTCGCCTTTTGCTCGATTGCCGTTCCGTCGCGGGGTGCGGCGCAAGAGACGGCCGCGCCAGCGAGCTGGAAGATCGACCCCACGCATTCCGAGCTTTCGTTCCGCATCCGGCATTTCGTGACCAAGGTGCGCGGAACGTTTACCAAGTGGGACGGCAGGATCGTGGCCGATCCGGCGCGCCTGGAAGTCGGACAGGTCGCCGTCAGCATCGACGCGAATTCGATCGACACGAACAACGAGCGGCGAGACGCCGATCTCCGGTCCAACAACTTCTTCGCCGCCGATTCCTACCCTACGCTCACCTTCACCAGCAAGCGCGTTCAAGTGAACGGCGAAGCGCTCCGCGTCATCGGTGACCTAACGATGCGCGGACGCACGCGTGAGGTCGTGCTCGACGGATCCTTCACCGGCAGCGCCAAGGACATGCAGGGGCGCGAACGCATCGGCTTCGAAGCGACGGCCAAAGTGAACCGCATGGACTACGGCGTGGCCTGGAACAGCATCGTCGACAACGCCGCGATGCTGGGTGACGAAGTGGAGATCTCCATTACAATCGAAGCTGTCAGGCAGTAGCTTCACGGCGGCCGGCCGCGCGGCGTCGCGGCCGGTCGCCTGCCGACGCGCGCGGCGCTCCTCGTCAGAATGGGGAGCGCCGCTCCGCGTTCATCCGACAGCTTCTCGGGAGACAATGCCGTGAGTAGATCCCGCCCCGCGCCCTGGCGCCGCGTTGCGTTAGGCGAACTCCCATTACTGCTCGCCCTCCTCGCGCCGCTCCTCGCGCTCGAAGCGCAAGCGCGCCGGCGCAATCCAGTCGCGGAACGCCTCGTAGTGCAGCAGCCCGCCCCCGCCCCCGCCTACGACTCGCTACTGTTCCATGCGCTCGAGTGGCGCAACATCGGTCCGACGCGCGGCGGCCGCGTGACCGCCGTCAGCGGCGTGCCTAACGAACCGCTGACATATTACATGGGCGCTACCGGCGGCGGCGTCTGGAAAACCGAAGACGCCGGGATCACCTGGCGCAACATCTCCGACGCGTACTTCAGGACCGGATCCGTCGGATCCATCGCCGTGGCTCCGGACGACGCGAACGTCCTGTTCGTTGGGATGGGCGAGGCACCCGTGCGCGGCGTGGCTTCGTCCCAGGGCGACGGCGTGTACAAGTCCACCGACGCGGGACGCACATGGACCCACGTTGGCCTCGAAAAGACGCGCACGATCTCGCGCGTCCTCATCCATCCCAAGGATCACGACATCGTTTGGGTGGGAGCGCAAGGAACGCGCTGGGTAGCGAGCGAAGACCGCGGCGTGTACAAGAGCAGCGACGGTGGCAGGACATGGAGGAAGACCCTCTTCGTCGGGCCTAACGCGGGCGTGAGCGAGCTGGCGCTCGATGTCAACAACCCACGCATCCTTTACGCTGCAACGTGGGAGCACCAACGACTCCCCTGGCAAGTGCGCAGCGGCGGTCCCGGCAGCGGGATCTGGAAGTCGACGGACGGCGGCGACACGTGGACTCGCCTAACGGAAGGTCTGCCGCGTGCTACCATGGGGAAGACAAGCGTCACAGTCTCGCCCTCCAATCCGGATCGTGTGTGGGCGCTCATCGAGGCGGAACCCGAAGGGGGGCTGTACCGCTCCGACGACGCCGGGAAGACATTCCGGCGCATCAACGACTCGCGCGAGATCCGTGCTCGGCCCTGGTACTACATCGTCGTCGCTGCCGATCCCAAGAACGCAGACGTTGTCTACATAATGAACGCTCCCTTCCTGAAGAGCATCGACGGAGGGCGCACTTTCTCGACGATCGCGGTTCCGCACGGCGATCAACATGCGATCTGGATCAATCCCGACAATCCTCAAAACATCATCAACGGCAACGACGGCGGAGCGAACATCTCGTTCAACGGCGGCCGCTCGTGGAGCACGCAGCAGAATCAAGCGACGGCGCAGTTCTATCGGGTGAACACGGACAACAAGTTCCCCTACCGCGTCTACAGCGGCCAGCAGGACAACACCTCGGTGGGACAGCTGGGTTGGGACCCCTCCGGCGGCGCCCTGGACTGGAAAAGCTGGGATGTGCGGGCGGGATGCGAGACCGCCTATCTCGCCTTCGATCCTAACGATCCGCGCTACACCTACGGCGGCTGTTACCAGGGAATTATCGAGGAGCACGACGCCGAAACAGGAAAGAGCCGCAATATCCAGGCGTGGCCCGCGTTAGGCCTTGCCGAGCCGAGTGACCTGCAGAAATACAGGTTCAACTGGAACGCTCCGATCATCGCGAGCGCGCACGATCCGAAGACGATCTATCACGCGGGCAACCGTATCTTCCGCTCCAGCGACCGCGGCTTCACCTGGACGCCGGTCTCCCCCGATCTCACGCGCAACGACAAAACCAAACAGGGATTGGGCGGCGGGCCGTTAACCAATGAAGGTGCCGGCGGCGAAGTATACAGCACGATCTACGCGCTGAGCGAATCGCCTGTCGAGCGCGGGGTGATCTGGGTGGGGACTGACGACGGCCTTGTACAGGTGACGCGGGACGGCGGAGAGACCTGGACGGATGTAACGCCCCGGGGCATGCCTAACGAGGGTCTCGTGGCGACCATCGAGGCATCGCCGCATTCGGGAGGCGCGGCGTACTTCGCGCTGGCGCGCTACAAGCTGGGCGATGACGCGCCCTACGCGTACAAGACCACGGACTACGGGCGCAGCTGGACGCGCATAACGGCGGGCTTGCGCGACGCGGAGCCCCTGCGCGCCGTCCGCGAGGACCCGCTGCGCCGCGGTCTGCTCTTCGCGGGGACCGAAACAGGCATGTACGTCTCCTTCGACGACGGCGAGCGCTGGCAAAGCCTGCGCCTCAACCTGCCGCGCGTCCCCGTTACGGACCTGCAGGTGCGCCGCGATGGCGACGTGGTGATCGCGACCGAGGGTCGGTCGTTCTGGGTCCTGGACGACATTGCGCCGCTGCGGGAGATGGCGCCTAACGTGGCGGCGGCCGGCGTCCACTTGTTCAAACCAAGCGATGCGTACAGGCTCGAGTGGGCGAGTCCACCTGTCCTGGCGGGGCGCAACAAGGCCAGCGGGGCGCTGATCCGCTACGTGCTGCCGCAAGCAGCCGATTCCACGCAAGAAGTCAAACTCGAGATACTCGACGCGGCGGGGGCGCGCGTGCGCACGTACTCGTCGCGTCCGCGCGCCGATGCTCCCGCCGCGCAGCCGGGGCCGTCCGGCGCCGCCGCTCCGCGGCTGCTACCCGTGAAGCAGGGGATGAACAACTTCGCGTGGGATCTGCGCAGCGAAGCGCCCCCTCGTGTAACGGGTGTGATGAACCTGGGGAACCCTCAGGGGTATCGAGTGGCGCCGGGGACATACACGGCGCGCATAACGGCGTTCGGCCGGAGCGCGAGCCAGAGCTTCCGTGTCGTCCGCGACCCGCGGGAGCGTTACACCGAGCAGCAAGTGGCCGAGCAGGTGCGCTTGGCCAAACAGGCGTGGGAACGGATTGGAGAACTGCACACGAACGTGACTGACGTGCGCAGTGTAAAAGAGCAGGTGAACGCCGTGTTAGGCAAAATCGCCCAGCGCACTGACGCGCAGGACGTGCGCGATCTGGGAGCGGCGATTGCCGCAATAGCGGATTCCGTAGATGCGCGGCTGGTGCAGGCGAAGATCAAGACGTTTCAGGATGTGATCAACTTCCGCAACGGGTTGAGCGACCAGTATTTGTACCTGCAGGATGCTATCGACGGGAGCGAACCGCCGCTGACCAGGGGGATGACGGAGCGTTTCGGAGAGATCGAAGCCGAGTACGCGCCTTACGCCGAACTTGTTAGGCGCGTGCTGGCCGACGTCGATCGCTTCAATGCGCTGCTCAAGGCCAAAGGGATCGACGGCGTCGTGCCGCGGCGGCCGCCGTCGCGCGTCGCGATGTAGCCGGGCTCGTGTAGAAGCATTCGGCAGGCGGCACAGTTCTAGCGAGCTTGTGTAGGGGCCGACCGGAGCGCCCACGGTCTCAACTGTACGCGCTCGCAACGGCGCGTCACAGCCTAACAGGAGCCGTGATCATGCAGCCTCGAGTTGTGCGATACAGCGCAGTCCTCGCCGTGCTCACGCTGGCGACTCCCTTCGCGCTGGGGGCCCAATACTTCGGGCGCAACAAGGTGCGCTACGAGGACTTCGACTTCCGCATCCTCCAGACGCCGCATTACGACATCTACTTCTATCCCGCCGAGTCGCTGGTCACGCACGATGCCGCACGCATGGCCGAGCGCTGGTATACGCGCCTCTCAGGCATCCTGTCGCACACTCCGGGGAAGAAGCCGCTCATCTTCTATGCCGACCACCCTGACTTCCAGCAAACCAACGTAATTGGCGGCTTCATCGGTCAGGGGACCGGGGGTGTCACTGAGTCGCTGCGCGACCGCGTGATCATGCCGTTCACCGGAGTCTACGCGGACAACGATCACGTTCTCGGTCACGAGCTGGTGCATGCGTTTCAGTACGACATCGAGCACGGATCGCAACAGCGGCGTTCGCGCGGTCCGGGGCTGGCGGCGCTCCCTCTATGGTTGGTCGAAGGGATGGCCGAGTATCTTTCGTTAGGCAGAGTCGACTCGCACACGGCGATGTGGCTGCGGGATGCCGCGCTGCGCAACGATCTTCCCAGCATCAAACAGCTCACTTCGGACCCGCGCTTCTTCCCGTACCGCTACGGTCAGGCGCTGTGGGCGTACATCGGCGGCCGCTGGGGCGACGAGGCAATTGGCGGGCTGTACCGTCTGGCGCTGGACAAGGGCTGGAATGCCGCGGTCAAGGAGCGGCTTAACCTAACGAGCGACGAGTTGTCCAAGGCATGGCTCGCCAGCATCAGCGACGCGTACGCGGTCCCGATGCAGGGGCGCACCCGGCCGCGCGACGCCGGCGAGCTGGTCCTTGGCGAAGCTGGTCGCGACGGCGACATGAGCCTGTCTCCCACGATCAGTCCGGATGGGAACCGCGTCGCCTTTCTGGCGCGGCGCGACGTCTTCACGATCGATCTTTTCGTAGCAGACGCGCGGACCGGCGCAGTCATCAAGCAGCTGACCGGGCCTAACGTCGATCCGCACTTCGATGCGCTCAGCTTCATCGCCTCGTCGGGCACCTGGTCGCCGGACGGGAGGAAGCTCGCCTTTGTCGTCTTCGCCGAAGGGGACAACGAGCTGGCGATCTTCGACGTCGCGTCGGGTGATATTGAGCGGCGCGTCAGGCCCCGCGGCATCGGCGCCATTGTGGATCCGGCCTGGAGCCCGGACGGGCGCAGCATTGTCTTCTCGGGGATGGCGGGGGGGATCGCCGACCTCTTCCTGATGGACGTAGCTTCGGGGAGCGTCACGCGCCTAACGAACGACCGCCACGCAGAGCTGCAGCCGGCCTGGTCGCCGGACGGCCGCACCATCGCGTTCGCCAGCGATCGCGGACCCGCGACCAGCTTCTCCTCGCTCACCTTCGGCCCCATGCGGCTCGCGCTGATGGACGTGGCGTCGCGCCAGGTCACACTCCCCGGCGGCTTCGAGGGGGCCAAGCATATCAATCCACAGTTCTCGCCCGACGGACGCGAACTCCTTTTCATTGCCGATCAGGATGGCTTCAGTGACGTCTACCGCATGTCGCTCGCCGACGGAAGCGTGCGTCGCGTGACGCAGCTGGCCACAGGCGTGAGCGGCATCACGCGACTCTCCCCGGCGCTCACAGTCGCCAGGCAGACCGGCCGCATACTGTTCTCAGTGTTTTCCAATGCCGGCTACAGTGTCTACGGCCGCGACGCTGCTCAAACGTTAGGCACTCCTGTTAGCGCCGGCGCCGCCCAGACCACCGCCGCGGCGCTCCTGCCGCCGGTAGACGCCCGCGGCACCAGCGCTGTGGAGAAGTACCTGGCGGACGCCGGCACGGGACTCCCGGGGGAGGGGATACGCTACGCAGTCCGCCCATACCGCAGCTCCCTGTCGCTCGACTACCTCGGCGCGCCGTTCGTCGGCGTTGGAGTCAGCTCGTTCGGGCGCACCGGCCTGGCAGGGGCCGTGGCGGCGTACTTCGGCGATATGCTGGGCGATAAAACCGTCGGCGCCTCCGTGGCGGCTCAGGGGGAGCTAAAGGACATCGGCGGCGAGGTCTTCTACCTCGATGCCGGACAGCGCCTGAACTACTTGTTAGGCGTATCGCATGTGCCGTACGTGACCGGCTTCGCCACCTTGCAGGATACGACAGTATCACTCACCGGCGGGGCACTCGTCCCGGCGCGGCTATTCCGGCAGACGCTGCAGCGCACCTTCATCGACCGCGGAGCGCTCACGTTCCAGTATCCATTGTCGCAAACGCGGCGCGCCGAGCTTGGGGGAGCGTTCACAATCCTGAGTTATGACGTCGAGGCGCAGGAGTCGTTCCTGCTCCCTACCGGACAAGTCTTCGAGCGTCGTGTCGGGAAGGACGCTCCTGAAGGTTTGCGCTACGGCGAAGGTTCCATCGCCTTCGTTGGGGACTACTCCTATTTCGCCTTTACGTCTCCCGCGGCTGGTGGACGCTACCGGTTTGAGTACTCGCCGCTCTTCGGCGATATCACCATGCACACGTTCCTGGGCGACTACCGGAGGTACCTATTCGCGCGCCCATTCACGCTCGCATTGCGAGGGCTTTACTACGGGCGCTTCGGGAAGGACGCCGAGTCGCCGCGCCTCTCGCCGCTCTTTTTGGGGCAGGAGAGCCTGATACGCGGTTATGCATTCGAGTCGTTCAACGTCAGCGAATGCACGGACACCGGGAACAACAACGACTGCCCCGAGTTCGATCGCTTGGTCGGCTCGCGGATGGGAGTGGCGAACGTGGAACTGCGCATACCGCTCTTCGGGACACGTGAATACGGGCTCATTCCGTGGGGGTTTCTCCCCATAGAGGTTGCGCCTTTCTTCGACGTGGGCGCGGCCTGGGTGAAGGGTGTGAGCACTGAATTCCGCTTCGACCGCGAGACGACGGCACGCGTTCCGGTTTTCAGCACCGGCCTAACGAGCCGGATAAATCTGTTCGGCTACGGCGTGCTGGAAGCGTATTATGCATACCCATTCCAGCGGCCCGACAAGGGAGGGCATTTCGGCTTCTTGTTCGCGCCCGGATGGTGATGCTGCCGGCGCCTAGCGCTGGTATCCGCTCAGGTCGCGCGCGATCGCCCGGAGCGCCGCTTCCGGGATCGCTACGTTCGTGCGTCTCTGGTTGCGGCCGTCCACAACCTCGAGTTGGAACTGGGGAAAGCGGCCGTCGGCGCGGAGAGCAAACTCCAAGGGAGAGTACGCAGCGATTCCGGCGTTAGGCAAGCGTCGGCGCTGGTCGCCGGCGCCGCCGCTGGTCACGCCCGACGGGATACGGGCAGTTTCGATGGGGACTACGACCGCACCATCGCGCAAAAGTCGTATCTCAGCCACGTCGCCGCCGCGCACATCGCCCGTTGCGTAGGGATTGAGGAACGGATAAGCGGCACCCTCCGGTGTCGCATGGATCACGACGACCGCGCGCCGCTCCACCAGATAGTCATTCCACGGGCGCCAGGCTTGCACAGGATCGACGAAGCGGAACGGCAGGGAGTCGATGGCTGCAAGCCGCCGGGCATCGTACGCCTGAGTCGCGCGCGCCTGGCGCCAGGCCATCACCTGAGGGGTCATTAGGAGCAGCGCATAGCCCTGAGCGCCGGCGCGATACGGCTCCAACTCCGCATCGCTGCGAGCGACCGCTCTGCGAGTTTCTTCGCGTGCTATCGGCGCCGCGGGCCAGCTCGGCAGAACCGCCTCGTTAGGCGGAACCTGTGCGCGCTGGCGCAGCGCTCGCGCATGCAGTGCGATAAGCGCGCTCGCCGGGACGAACGTAGTCTGGCCCCGTCCGGTCCGCAGCGCGACGCCTACGACCTGAGCATTCGAGGCCAGCACCGGAGCGCCGGATGAGCGGTCGCGCAGGCGCAGTGAGGCCTGCAACGTTGCGGCGTCGAGTTGGCTAACGGCGCCGCGGACCGGAGCGCTGCGCGCAGCTGCAATCACGCTGTCACCGGCGCGCGGCCAGCCCGCGGAATCTGTGGCCAGCCGGAGGACGTCGCAGCGCCTGCAGTGGCGCATCGGGATGCGCAGCGCGGCTACGCCGCGCCCGCGATCGACCTCCATCACGCGACCAGTGACACGCACATCGCCCAGCTGGAGGAGCGCATCCGCACCGCGATCCGCGAACTCGGCCGACGTCAGCACGATGCCGGCAGGGTCGACTAGAAAAGCGAGTCCTTGCGCCGCAGAGCCGAATATCGGAAAAACACCTGAACGAGCGCCTAACGCCACGCCGTCGAGAGGCAGAGCTGTGCGCGTGCCGCTGTCCGCGACGGGGCCTGCCGGGATCGCCGGAAGGCTGTTGGGTTCCATGCTTGCCGCAGCCGCGCCCTCCTGAGGTGCACGGGCCGAGCCGTCGTCGGTCAGGCGGGTGAACAACAGGACCGTCAGGCCGAGCGCCGCGGCACCTCCGATGACTAGCCTAACGGGGGATTGTCTCTTCCGCATGGTTCGCTCGGACGTCCCCGTGGCCGGTAACGCGACCGCCGTAGCGTCGCCGGGTTGCGGCCGGAGTTCCAGCGGCTGCGGCGGAGTATCCAGCGCTGCAACCGGACTCGCCGGCGTCAGCTCCGCAGAAGGGACCGCGTAGACCGGTGTCGTCGTCGCCGGTGACCGTGTAGGCGTCGAATAGCGCAGGCGCAGTGCCTGTTGGTATTGCAGCATGGCCTCTGACGCCGGCATTTCGGCGATGCCGGCCTCGAAGTCACGCGCGAACTCGAGCACGTCGGGATAGCGGTTGGCGACATCCGAGTCGAGGGCGCGGTCGAGCGCCCCCTGCAACGCCGCCGGCCAAGCAACATCCCCATTGGCCGCAGTGAGGGGGCGCGGTTTGCTCGTTAGGCGAGTTAGCAGTGCATCCTTGGAGTTCCCGCTCGGGAACGGCAGCGTGGCTGTGAGCGCGATGTAAGCGATGAGCGCGAGCGCGTACTGATCGCTCCGCGGATCCAAAGCCTCTCCGGTGAGCTGCTCCGGGCTCATGTAGTCGGGAGTGCCGACGATCACCCCCGTCGTCGTGAACTGCTGCGTCGCCGAGGACATTGCCCGAGATATTCCGAAGTCGACGAGCTTGGCGAGGTCGGTCCCCCACCTCGTCGTCGTGAGCATGATGTTGTCCGGCTTCAGATCGCGGTGCAGGATGCCGAGTCCGTGAGCCGCGCTGAGTGCATCGGCGGCTTGGCCGATGATGTCGCCTACGCGCGCCGGGTTCAGCGCCCCCTCGCGCTCCAGCACCGCGGCCATGGGCCGCCCGGGGATGTACTCCATGGCGATGTAGACAAGCCCGTCCGGCGTCTCGCCGAAGTCGTAGACGGCCGCGACATTGGGATGGCTGATCTGGCTGGCGTTCTCGGCCTCTCGATGGAAGCGGCTTACCGCTACCGGGTCGCTCGTCATCGCCTCGCGCATGATCTTGATGGCGCTTTTGCGCTTAATCCGCACGTGTTCGGCGAGGAATACGTGGCCCATCCCGCCTTCGCCGATACGTTCGAGGATATGGTACCGGTCTGCGATGACCGAGCCCACGAGGTCTTCCGCCGGGCGCTCCAGGACCAGCGTCGCTCCGTCGACGGAGCAGAAGCGCGAGTCGGCGCCATAGAACGCGCCACATTGCGGGCAGACCTTTCTCAGTTCCACAGGCTGCAAAGCTGGAAAGCGGGTACTCCCAGCGCCGGCTGGGCCAGCGCACGGGCAAAGGAATCTAAGTTGTGGCCCGGGAGGAAGGGGTCAAGGTGGGAAGCGTATATGAGTTAGCGCGAGCAGATGTTCGCCTAACGAGGATGTTGGGGTGCGCGTGTGCGGTCTGGCGGTTGAACCACACGTGCGGGCCGGTTACGGGCTCGTTAGCCGCGCCTAGCGTCGGCGCCGCGCCCCGGTGTCGCGACTCTCCGCACAGACGTCCGAAGCTCGCACTAATCGCGGGCGGTTTGATCCGCGAGATTGATTTCGCAGACCGGAGCTTAGCGTCGAACATTCGGAGGGTCCATGTGTGTTAGCTGTCGTGCGCCAGTCCCTGGAGCGTGGCCCTATACGCGCGTTCGCCGGCTCTGTGTGACGCTCCGCTGACGGCTCTCTGTAGGGTGTTCGGGATAGGTATTTTCTGCGGCAGCGGCGCGCAACTGTGACGTTCACCAACATCCTGGCGCTGGTCAGCGACGGTCGGAGAGCGGCAGTGGCACGCCTGCTGACTTCCGGACGTGACAGTACGGTTCAGCCGGTCCTCTTCGCGGAAGACGTGCAGGAGCTAAGCCGAGCGTTATCGGGCGATGCGCTTGTTTTGCTCGATGGGCGCCGCATGGATGAGCTGGCGGCGACAATGGTGCGCTTCCCCGGCCGGGACGCCATGCGCGGCCCCCGGCTCGAGCTTGGGGAAGGGATCGAGCGCTGGCTGCTGCAGCAACCACGCCGCACAGCCATGGCGTGGCGTGAAGCGCTGGGGTATCCGCGAGCGTGGAGCGTCAAGCGCGTGGCGCACAGCGCCGGGGTGAGCACCAGGCAGCTCGTTAGGCAATCCCGCCGTGCCGGACACGAACTCCCGCCGAAGGACTTGTTGCTCGCCGCGCGGATCGCCTCGGTGGCCGTTGCGGCTCGCTCAAACCCGCGCATCAGCGTCGCCGAACTGGCGCACTCGGGCGGCTGGGTTGATGCCCGCTCACTGAGAGCGGCGCTGCGGCGCATCGGCATCGGCGGCTTGGCGGCGCTGGCTGCCTGCGATGATGTGCGCACTGTGAGCGCCGCCGCGGTGCTGCTCGCCCGGCGTCGGCCCTAACGATGACGCTGCGCGCGTCGCATGCGTGCTCCCTGATGTCGCCGTCTGGCGCTGGTTGTTTGGCGATAGCAGTTGCAACGTAGTGCTGCATGATCCACATGCTACACTATCAAGGAGGATTCCGATGAAACGCCGTACTCTCTTGGCCGCTATCGCTATCGGCGCGCTGGCCACGATAGCGACTGACCGTATTGGCGCTGCTACGCCCACAGCTGCTTGTGGTACGTGGGAGCAATGCTTCTGTATGACCCTGAGCTGCTTCTCGGGGGCGCAGCTCTGCGCGAAGGTGGGTGATTTTTTCTATTGTTATCAGGACGAAATCGGCGTGCTGTCGTGGTAACCACGCCATCATGTCACGCACTATGCGCGCGCGATTTCGAGCCTCAGCTGTGATCGAGTGGACTGCGGCCGCCGCCGTGGCCGTGGTGCTGGGTGCCGGCGCAGGGAAGTTGCTCCGCGATCGATCGCAAGCGCCCGCGCCACTGGAGGACGCGGCAGGAACACTCGTCGCTGCGTTAGGCGCGCCGAGTGGTGTGCTGCTAGTAGTCAATCCAACAAACTGCACCCTCAACTCGCAAGACGCCGCTGCCCTTAACGCGCTTGCGGCACTCGGCGGGATGCGTGTAACTGTGCTGCTGCTGACGATACCACAACGAGATTCCATACTTCACCAGATCCGCGGCGATTTCGGGCTGTCAGCGGCCGTCACAGTTGCGTCGGCGTCGACGGTGAATCCGCTGCGCTTCCCGCCACTCCTGCGGCAGCCGTTTGTAGCCGTGCTGGCGCGCGGCCGGCTCAAGCACGTCGCCTGGGGCGACGCACTGAAAGCCCTCAGCGCCTGGCTGCCCACCCTTATCCAACCCGCACTTCACAACCGGGAGCAAACGCTATGACACACGCGACCGTTGGCGCCGCAATGTTAGCGATCGTCACTCTTAGCGCGCCGTGCCTAACGCAAACGCCGCGCGCTGTTGCCACCAGTGCGCGCGTTTTCGCGAAGGGGGAGTGGGTCGAAGTCGCGCGCGTCGCTGACGGTGACGCGCGCCTGCTCACCAATCCACGTCTACTCGCGACGCGAGGAGACGTGGTCTACGTCTACGATGCCGGCACCCAACAGGTCCTGGCCATACACCACGACGGACGTCTGCGCTGGCGAGTCGGCCGCGGGGGAAAGGGGCCGGGAGAGTTCTCCAATCCTGTCGACTTGCAGATCGGCGCAAACGGGGCCGTGCACGTGTTGGATGCCGACCTGTCGCGCATAACGATCTTATCTCCGAGCGGTGACGTGATCGAAATGAAGTCCATCCAGGGACCGTTGCATCGCATCGTCCCGCGCAACAGTGGGTGGTGGGCAGTTGCCCTCACGCGCCCCGACCTGTTGGTGTCTGTCAACGCCGACGGCAAGCTCGGTGCCGGGGTCGCAGCTCCGGATGACGTCGCCCGGCACCAGATCTTAGTGCGAGAGCCGAAAGTCGCGTCCCTCGGCAGCGGCGGTGCCATAGTTGCCTTCGTCTGGTCGAGCCGCGTGCTCGTGGTCGATTCAGCCGGGAGGCTGGCGGCAGACCTGGAAGGACCGGAGAACATCCCTTTTCCAGCGACCAGATCTTATCGCATTGAACACCCCCAGTTCCCACAGGGGGCTACCGTCGAGCGGATCGATCCCCAGGCGCGGACGGGAGCACGTCTGCTCGCGGCCAACGACACTGCTGCGCTCGTGAGTTTTGGCGGCCCGACACGCAGTCGCGTGAGGGTGCTGGATCGCTACGACCTGCGTGCCGCACGCTATGTCGACAGCTCGCGACTACCTGGTGAGCCCTCAGCCTTACGACTGCTCGGCGACCGCTTGGTAGTGCTCGAGCTTGACCCGGCTCCGGCAATCGTGTTCTACGAATGGAAGAAGAGCTAGCGCGCCGGACTCAGGCCGCACGGATCCTTTGACACTTTCGACTTGGAGGATATATGAAGACAGTCAGCAAACTCACCGGCGCGCTGGGCATGGTCGTCCTTAGTGCGCTGGTCCTGCTTGGTCGGCCTAACCAGAGCTGGGCAGACAGCCCGATCTGCAAGCCGACGGGCTGCCCGACCGGCGAACAGTTGTGCGCCAAGATCTCAACTGGAGTGCCGGGCGTCGGCAGCGTGGAGTTCTACTGTTACCAGCCGCTCCCCTCGAGCGGCAAAGAGACGGACGAGTAGCGCGGCAGAGCCCTCGTCCCCGTATCGCTAACCCAATCCGTGCGTCCTGGGTCCGCGCGTTAGGCTCGGCCTAACGAGCGCACTCGATCCGGCGCAGAAAACCGCGGCGTGGCCGGCCCCCCACAGCCCCGCCCCCGCGGGGCCTCCCCGGCCCAGCCGCGAAAACCCCGCCGTTGGACCAC
>JBQTJS010000389.1:0-2597 GCA_052386875.1 Gemmatimonadaceae bacterium | reverse complement strand
ACGTGACGGCTAAGCACAGCGTCTCGCAGTTGAGCAAGGCACAGCTGGCCAATATCGGTCTTGGTGTGGGGATGATCTTTTCGGAGCGAGTGCGCGCGTTAGGCAACGTCCTCGAGACCGGGCTTACTCTGGCGTTTCTCAAGTTCGGCCGAGACGACGAGCTGCAGGCCGATGACCTTGGGTTCAGGTACTCGCTTGGCCAACGCTACGACGTACGTGAAGGGCTGGACGTCTATCAAATGCTGCAACGTCTCGGAGGCGATGGGCGTGGACGCTTGCCGGAGTGGCAGAGCACGCACCCTGATCCGGGGAACAGGCTCGTGCTGGCGCAGCAGCGCATAGCGGGGGCACCTGCGGCGTCGCTGGCTAACCTTACCGTGAACAGGGACTCGTACCTGCGCCTATTGAACGGGGTCGTCTACGGCGCCAATCCGCGGCTCGGCTTCTTCCGCGAGACGCTCTTTCTGCATCCCGATCTTCGGTTCGAGTGGCGACTCCCGAATGGCTGGCGCACGGCGAACCTTCCCGATGCCGTAGTCGGCCAAGCGCCGGCCAAGGATGCGGTCATGCAACTGCAGATCAGCCAGACCGCGTCGGTGGCGGATGCGCTGCGTGCTTTCCTGGCGCAGCAGGGGATCCAGCAAGTATCCGCCGGCCTCACTACAATCAACAGTAACCAGGCCGCGTTAGGCGAGTTCGACGCACAGACTCAGAGCGGCGTGGTTCGCGGGATGGTAGCGTTCATACGATACGGCGCAACGACGTACGCGCTGCTCGGCTACTCGCCAATCCAGGCATATGCCGCGTACCAGGGTGTTTTCAGATCGAGCATCGGCAGTTTCCGAGAGCTGACCGACGCCATAGCGCTCGCTGTTCAGCCGGCGCGCATCGAGCTGGTCACGCTGCAGCGCGCTATGACGATCGACACGTTCATCCAGACGTATCCGAGCAGCATTGCGGCACAGGAAGTCATGTTGATCAACGGCATGCAGTCGGGTGCGCAGTTGGCGCAGGGGGCACTGGTGAAGCGCGTCGTTGGAGGTGCACGTTAGGCGCTAACTCGGCGGATCTTGGTGGCGTTCGCATGGGCGCTGACACAGCCAGGACGACGGCAAGGGCAGGATGTTGAAGTAAGAAGCGGCCGGCGACCTCGCGACCGGCAAGTGCAAGCTCGCCAGCGCAGCGAAGCCAAGGCTTTACTTCGTTGCTGTAACTGTTTTCTTCAGCACCACACCCGTTGTCCATGCTCGGGACACATTTCGTGCGTTCGCCGCCATCACTGAAAGTGCACATCATGCGCCATACAAGCTTGAGCGAATCGTGAGGCTTCCCGCCGTGGCTGGACTTGCGGCGCGCCGAGTGAACTCGCAGCGCCAGTTGCTGTGCCACATCCGGGCCTAACGAGACCTTGATGCCGCGACGCCCAACGATTGTGCGGACATGAGTGCCCTGGTTCGGTTGCTGCCGCTCCTGGCCGCCACGTGGCTCTGCGCCTGCAACTCGGCGGACACAACGCCGCCGGATGCCGACCCACCGGTGCAGGGAGTTTGGTCGGCAGGTGTAGCACTCCCCGAGCGTGTGCAGGAGATACACGCGGCCGTGCTGCGGGGTGACATCTACATCGCCGGCGGGCTCGACTCGACCGGCGGCGAATCACGCCGCGCTTATCGGTTTCAAGCGGCGCAGAATCGCTGGGAGCGGATCGCCGACTTACCCGAGCCACGGCATCACATGCCGCTCGCAGTCGCCAACGACACGCTCTATGCTGTGGGCGGATATGGGGGCGGCTTTATCGGGCGGGCGAACCTGTGGCTTTATCGAAGCGATCGCAACACGTGGGAAGCGCGAGCCTCGCTCCCCGCGGGGCGCGGGGCGTCCGCTGCCGGCGTCGTGCGCGGGTCGCTCGTGGTCGTTGGGGGAACAGGACCGGATCGAGCGCGTGTGGACTCAGTGGCGATCTACGATCCGCGAGCCAACTCGTGGCGTTTGGGGGCGCGCATTCCGACTCCGCGTGATCACCTAACGGCGGGCGTGGTGGATGACGTTGTGTACGCAATCGCCGGCCGCAACGGACCGATCTACGACGTCGTGGAGGCGTATAACCTAACGAGCAACACATGGGCCGCGCGCGCGCGCATGCCGAGCCAGCGCGGCGGACTAGGCGGAGACGTACTTGACGGGCGGATTCACACGTTAGGCGGTGAAACCTCGAGCAGCGTGTTCGCCAACCACGAGGTGTACGACCCGCGCAGGGATTCCTGGTCCGTAGAGGCGCCGTTGCCGACGCCGCGACACGGCCTGGCTGTCGCTGTTGTCAATGGACGGCTCTATGCAATAGGCGGCGGGCCGCGTGCAGGGCTCGCGCAGACGAACATCGTCGAGATTTACGGACCGCCTCGGTAAAGGGATCTATTCCTTCTTCGCCTTACTCTTGGCCGCTGCGCCCTTCTTGTGCGCGCGAGTCTTGCCGTGCGTGCCACGGTAGATCTTGCCGCGCTTCGTGCGACGATCGCCTTTGCCCATACGCTGTAGGTCCTCTTCTGACAAGGTTGCCGCAAAGCTATCGGCGCGCTTGGAAAAGAGAAGTTCGGACTACG
>JBQTJS010000388.1:0-3644 GCA_052386875.1 Gemmatimonadaceae bacterium | reverse complement strand
TTGCGGCCGGCGCGCGTGGTGGTGAAGCAGTGGAGCGCGGCGCCGCCGACCGATGCCTAACGCGTAATGGCGCAGTCCAAGGACTACTACGCGGTGCTCGGCGTCTCCGAGCGGGCCTCGCAGGAAGAGATCAAGAAACAGTACCGCCGGCTCGCCAAACGGCATCACCCGGATGCCAATCCTAACGACGCCAAGGCCGCGGACCGCTTCAAGGAGATCTCCGAGGCCTACAACGTCGTGGGTGATCCCGCGAAGCGGAAACAGTACGACGAAATGCGGCGTCTGGGGGCGTTTGGCGGATTCGCCGCGTCAGGCGCGGGAGGGGGGCGCGCACGCCAGCGCGGTACTGCTGCGGCCGGGACGTACGAAAACCAGACCGGGGGTTTCCGCTTCCAGGACTTTGACATAGGCGGCCTGGGCGGGCTGGGCGATCTCTTCGGATCGATCTTCAGCGGCGGCGGACGGGCCCGCTCGCGCGAAGAGTCGCAGGGTCAGAGCGTGGAAACGACGCTGGAGATCCCGTTCCGGACCGCGGTGACGGGGGGGAAGGTGCCTATCGAGTTGGAGGTCAACGAGGAGTGTGTGCGTTGCGGGGGGAGTGGAGCCGCTCCGGGAGCGCAGCTGCGGCAGTGTCCCGAGTGCGGCGGCCGCGGAGTGATCTCTTTCGGTCAGGGAGGCTTCGCCGTGAACCGTCCCTGTCCGATGTGCCTGGGTCGCGGTCAGGTACCGAGCGAGCGTTGCCCGGTGTGCAACGGCGCGGGCGAGGTGCGCACGCGCAAGAAGTTACAGATCACGGTACCGCCGGGGACTGATACGGGGACGAAGGTGCGCTTGAAGGGGCAAGGGGGGAGCGGGCGCAGCGGCGGGCCCGCCGGTGACTTGCTGATCACGTTTCAGGTGCAGCCTGACAAGTTTTACGGGCGCGAGGGTCTGGATCTGATCGCGCGGGTTCCGCTGAACGTCGCTCAGGCCACGTTAGGCACGACTGTCAGTGTACGCACGTTAGGCGGCAAACGTGTCTCGCTCAAGATACCCGCGGGGACAAGCTCCGGTAAACGCTTCCGCGTGCGCGGGCAGGGGGTCCAGAAGGACAGCAAGCAGGGGGATCTGATAGTCGAGGCGACGATCACTGTGCCCGAGGAGCTGAGCGAAGAGCAGCGTCAGAAGATGAAGGAGTTCGCCGAGGCGGGCGGGCTCAAGTATTAGGTCGGCATCGCACGGAAACGGGGTTGCTGAGCCGCCATCTCCCTACAAACCATTGAACGGCAACAGGCTACATCGATGAGGGAACAGTGCAGTTGACCTGAGCCTGTTCTGAGCATAAATTACTCACAGAATGAGCACTAACTGGCTGGGCCAGAGAGACCTTGCATGGTGGATCACGGGCCAGACGGCGGTCGCGGGCGAGACCGCGAAATCGAAGTTGTTGTGCCGGATGAATGGGTAATCGATGCAAAAGTTGTTGAGCTGGAAGAGCCGAGGCCGTTCCTCGAGAAGCTCAGTGTCAGTGGCAGACTCTCGCGCCAGGCTAATCGCTGGCTCGAACGAGAAGCTGAGCAGCGCGGCAAGCTATGGGTGGTTATCGCCGCGGTTCTCGGGTTGGCGTTGGCACTGCTCGCGCTCCTTTAGCGGCGGCCGATGTGCCGGTACTGGTGTAGTGCTGGGCGAGAAATGTTGAGCCAACGAGGTTTGTAGAATGAGCGCAATCAGACTGCAGTTTGAGATCGATGAGGAGTGGCTTCGCGAACTCGAGGAACTTATGAGACTCGGCGGGCTGCGGACGAAGAAGGACTTGATGAACAATGCCCTAACTCTGCTGCGCTGGGCGGCTCGGCAGCGGCTAATGGGGCGGACGATCGTCTCGGTTGGTCAAGACGGAAGCCAGAGAGAGTTGGAAGTACCGTACCTTGAAGCTGTCGCCTCGGGGCGGGTTGTGCCGACTGGATCTCTAGCGTCCGCTCGGTAGGATTGGCGCGAAGGAGAGTGTGGTGCACCTGTCGGTGTTAGGCGGCCAGCACGGGCAGTTCGCCGCGCGTCCCTGCGCGCTCGATCACGCCGCCGCCTAACACACGCTCGCCGACGTACAGCACGAGCGACTGCCCGGGCGTTATCGCATGAACGGGCTCGTCCAGCGCCAGCGCCATCTCGTCGGCGTCCAAGTGCACGAGCGTGGCGGCCACGGCCGGAGAGCGATGCCGCACTTGCACAGACACGGCGTCGCCTAACGCGGGCGCCTGGGCGAGCCAGTTGATCTCGCGCGCCGCCACTGCGCGCCCCAGCAACTCAGCGCGCGGCCCGATCACCACGGCGCGCTCCTCCGGCCGGATGGCTACCACATACATCGGCTCGGCGAAACCGCCGGGCAAGCCGCGGCGCTGGCCGATTGTAAAACGCGCGTACCCGTCATGTGTGCCGATCTCGCGCCCGTCACTCAACAGGAAGGGACCCGCCGAGAGCGCCGCTGCCGCGGCGCCGAGCCGCCGCGCGATCACTTTCGCGTGATCGCCGTCGGGGACGAAACAGATGTCCTGGCTCTCCACCTTCTCGGCGACAATCTCGAGACCTAACGAGCGGGCACGCGCCCGTGTCTCCGGCTTGCTAAGATCGCCGACAGGCAGCAGCATGCGCTCGAGCATGCGGCGCTCGATCCCCCACAGGAAATAGGACTGATCCTTACTATGGTCGCGGCCGCGATACAGCGCGCCGTCGACCACGCGCGCATAGTGGCCTGTGGCGATGAAATCGGCGTCGATCGCATCGGCCTTGCGCACGAGATCGCGAAACTTCGTGAAAGTGTTGCAGCGCACGCAGGGAATGGGTGTGCGGCCCAACGCGTACTCGTTCACAAAGTTGTCGATGACGTCGCTGCCAAAGGTGCGCTCGAGATTGAGCACGTAGTGCGGGATGCCTAGTTGCTGGCAGACGCGCCGTGCGTCGTTGATGGAATCGAGTGAGCAGCAGGGACGGTCGGGGACGTCGTCACCGTAGCAAAAGAGCTTCATCGTGGCACCGACGACGTCGAAGCCTTGCTCCACCAGGAGCGCGGCCGCGACGGAGGAATCGACGCCTCCACTCATAGCCATTAGGACGCGCGGCACGCTCCCCTCCGGTTCAGGCCCGGCCCGCGAGCCGGCGCGCCTTCTGAATGAGCGCGGGGAACAGCTCGGCGACCCGCGTCACCCCATCCTCGCTCGTTAGGCTACCCAGACTCATGCGGATGGCGGCAGTGGCGACGTCCGGCCGCACTCCCATCGCGCTGAGCACGTGTGACGGCGTTACAGTGCCGCTCTGGCAGGCGGAGCCCGCCGAACAGGCGACCCCCTGAAGGTCCAGCGCCATGAGCATCGACTCGGAGTCGGTGCCGGCCACAGAGATGTTGAGGATGTGCGGCGCGCGCGCGGCGCTGCGGCCGTGTACAACTGCGTCGGGGATGCGCTCCAGCAGTGCCGCTTCCAGCCGGTCGCGCAGCCCCTCGAGCCGGCGCCACTCGGCGTCGCGCTCCTCGACAGCCAATTCAGCCGCGCGTGCCAGGCCCACGGCGAACGCGACGTTCTCGGTCCCGGGACGCCGGCCGCGGTCCTGGGCACCACCATGCATCAGCGGATCGATGCGCACGCCGCGCCTAACGAAAAGCGCTCCGATCC
>JBQTJS010000387.1:0-11998 GCA_052386875.1 Gemmatimonadaceae bacterium | reverse complement strand
CCCCCGGCGAGCGCGAGCCATGGCCCCGAGCCGCGCGCCAGCGCCGCGCTCAGCGCCAGCAGCCCGAGCGCCGTCAGCGTTAGGTACAACGGCTCGCTCCACACCATGCTATGAGCCGCCACAAGATCGGGGGCTAGCGCGCAGAGCCAGGCGGCCGCGGCCGCCGCTCCCCAAGCCGAAACCGGTGCCACGTCACGCGTGAGCCGAGCAGTGAGTCCGATCAGCGCCGCGAACAGCGCCACATTCAGCCACCGCGCGAAAGTCTCGGGACTGGAACCGCTCCCTCGCGACGCGGCGAGAGCTATCGGGTAGCCCGGCGGAAAATGCGTGAGCCGCGTGGGCACACCGTCCCACCCGACCGTGCGCAGAACACCGCTGTCTCCTTGTTGACTCGCGGCAACGTACTGCAACGAATCGGGCGAGAGTCCGACACCCCGCCGCGTGGCGGCCGCAACAGTGACCGCACCTGCCAGGCAAGCGCAGGCAACAATCACTGTCCGCCACGGTCGGGGGACGCGGCGTCCGAGGCGCGGAGCGGCTGCCATCTCGAATGGCAAATGTATGTGCTCGGCACCGCATCACGCGACGCCGCCAAGAGACCGGGGCACAAACACGTTACGCCGGCGGCAACCTTTCGGGCTTCTTCTGAGAAGACTGTCGAACGAGACGCAGCCGAGTTGCCACAACCACGTTATGCCGGCGGCAACCTTTGGCGGCACCCTCCAAGAGCTCGCACACGTAGGCCTAACGCACAACGTAGTTAGGCGCATCCGAACACCGGGGCTTGCTGTCGTTCAGCACGCTTGTATCGTTATGACGTGCCGACGGTGCTCGGAGTCTTCGACACAATTTACGGCTTTCTTCGTATCGCGTTCCTCGCGCTCGCGATAGTCTTCGGCATCCTCTGTACAGTCGACTGGTTGGTGCGCACGCGCCGCATCAATCCGATGGGCTCGCTAGGCCGATTTGCTCGCAGGAGCATCGAACCCCTACTGGCGCCTATCGAGAAGCGCGTGGTGCGCGCGGGGGCGTTGCCTACCAACGCACCGCTTTATGCGCTGGTCGCTGTAGTGCTTGGCGGTATCGTCATCCTGAGTCTGCTGCAGTTCTTGCGGGCGCAGTTGTTCGCCGCTTCTGTCTCGCTCGACCTCGGGGGTCGCGGATTGTTCATCTTGCTTGTCCGCTGGACTATCGGTCTGCTGCAGATCGCATTGCTCGTGCGGGTGATTTCGTCGTGGGTACGGATTTCGCCGTACTCGCCGTGGATCCGCTGGTCGTATTCCCTTACTGAGTGGCTGCTGGCGCCGCTGCGCCGGATTATCCCCCCGCTCGGCATGATCGACATCTCGCCTATCGTTGCGTTTTTTGTGATTCAAATCGTGGGTGGCGCGCTTGTGAGGCTCATCTGAACCGGCTCCGCGTTATGCGGCGCGCCGCGGGAAGCCAAGCGTGATGATCCTCATCGCCGGCACTGACGGTCCCCTCCTCGAGGGAATCAGCCAGGCGATTGCTGCGCTCGGCCATCCTGTGAGGACGGCGTCCTCCCTCGAAGAGGCCCGCGACGTCGCACCGCCCGGCCAGTTCGATATTGCGATCGTGCAACGAGCGTTGCTCGCCGGTGCGGCACCGGTGCCTCTCAGGCCCGGCGGTGTCTTCGTCCTCTTCCGCGGTCGCGACGATGCCGCCGCCAAGGCCACGCTGTCCCCTGGACTCGCACGGTTGCTGCTCGCCGAAGTCGAGCTGCCGCTCGAGCGCCAGCGGCTCGTTGCCCTCGTAAGGGCAACCCTCGCGCGCCTGCGCGCGCCGCAAGCCGATCGGCCCGGATTGAACGGTGGGGATCGCGACGTCTCATCCGAGAGATAGCGGCACACTTTTCCGATGCTCGCCGCGGCGGTCTGGCGGCCGCGGGGAACAAATGGCGCAACTTGTGCGTCTCCCATGCAATGGCTAACATGCGGTGAGAAGGACCAGGCGTCGTGGCGATTTAAGGGCAACTTGCGGCCACGTTAAATAACCTGCTAAAGCGCTGGCCTGGTGGCGCTTGGAGCTACCGGGCTTTTTCGTTTCCAACCCGTGCCTAGCGAGAACACGTCGTCTGCGGCTGAGGGAGCCGAGCTGCACCCGTATCTGCGGGCGCTGCGCGCGCGTGTGCTTGTCTACGACGGAGCCATGGGGACGAACATCCAACGCGCGGGGCTCTCGGCGGCGGATTTCGGCGGCAAGGAGCTGGAAGGGTGTAACGACAATCTGGTGCTGACCCGCCCCGACGTGATCCGGCGGATCCATGAGTCCTTCCTCGCCGTCGGGTGCGATGTCGTGGAGACTTGCACGTTCCAGTCGACGCCGCGGCGGCTGGAAGAGTGGGGCTTGTTAGGCAAGGCGCGTCAGCTCAACGCCGCCGCCGCGCGGTTGGCGCGCGAGGCGTGCGCGAAGTACGCAACCCCCGAGCAACCGCGTTTTGTCGCCGGGTCGATGGGACCGACCGGGATGCTTCCGTCCAGCTCCGACGCGACGCTCTCGAAGATCTCCTTCGCCGAGTTGAGCCGGAACTATCACGAGCAGGCGGCCGGGCTCCTGGAGGGGGGAGTCGACGTTCTGCTCATCGAAACGTCGCAGGACATCCTCGAGGTAAAGGCGGCCGTCGCCGGAATCGAAAGGCTCTTCGCGGACCTGGGCCGCCGCATCCCGCTGCAGGTGCAGGTTACGCTGGACACCAGCGGCCGCATGCTGCTGGGAACCGACGTAGCGAGCGCCATGACGACGTTGGAGTCGTTAGGCGTCGATGTCATCGGCCTCAATTGCTCAACGGGTCCCGAGCATATGCGCGATCCCGTGCGCTACCTCGCGGAACATGCGTCGCTCCCCCTGTCGGTGATACCTAACGCGGGGCTGCCGCTCAACACCGGGACCGGCGACGCCGTCTATCCGCTGGAGCCCGAGCCGATGGCGGCGGCCCTCGCCGAGTTCGTGCGCGACTTCGGAGTGCGCATCGTCGGCGGCTGCTGCGGCACCACCCCCGAGCATCTCACAGCCATCGTCCGGCGCGTGCGCGCCGAGCCCGCGGCTCGTCAGGCGCAACGCGCGAACGGGAGCAGCGCGCGCCGCAGGGTAGCGCGCGTCTCCTCGGCCATGCGCGCCATCACCCTGCATCAGGATCCGCCGCCGCTGCTGGTGGGCGAGCGCGTCAACTCCCAGGGTTCCCGCAAGGTCAAGCGCTTGCTCCTCGCCGACGACTACGAGGGGATCCTCGATGTGGCGCGCGATCAGGTCGACTCCGGCGCGCATGTGCTCGACGTTTGTGTGGCGCTCACCGAGCGCGCCGACGAAGCCGAGCAGATGGCCACAGTGGTCAAACTGCTGTCGATGTCCGTGGAGACGCCGCTGGTCGTGGACTCCACTGAAGCGGGGGTGATCGAACAAGCGCTGGAGCACATCCCGGGGCGGGCGATCGTGAACTCCATCAACATGGAGAACGGGCGCGTGCGCATCGACTCAGTCGTCCCGTTATGCAAGAAGCACGGGGCCGCGGTCGTCGCGCTCACGATCGACCAGCAGGGGATGGCCAAAACACGCGAGCGCAAGCTCGAGGTGGCGCGCAGGATCCACGAGATCGTCGTGGGTGAGTACGGCCTGGCCCCGGCGGATCTCATCTTCGACGCGCTGACGTTCACGCTCGCCACCGGCGACGCCGAATGGATCGACTCGGCGCGGGAAACGATCGAAGGTATCCGGCTGATCAAGCGCGAGCTGCCCGGGGTCCTAACGATTCTAGGCGTGTCGAACGTGAGTTTCGGGCTGGCTCCCGAAGCGCGCGCCGTGCTCAACTCCGTGTTCCTGCACCATTGTGTGGAGGCGGGACTGGACGCTGCCATCGTGAACCCGGCGCATGTGACGCCGTATGCGGAGATCTCAGCCGCGGAGCGAGAGCTGGCCGACGACCTCGTGTTCAACCGGTCTCCCGACGCGCTGTCGCGCTTTATAGCGCACTACGAGGGCGAGGTTCAAAGATCCCAGGTCAAGGGCGAAGCGGAAGATCCGACAGTCGGCCTAACGCTGGACCAGCGCGTTCACTGGATGGTCGTGCACCGCAAGAAGGACGGGATCGAGCCGGCGCTGGACGCCGCCGGGGTGCGCGAGCAGCCGGTGCGCGTCCTCAACGAAGTTCTCCTGCCGGCGATGAAGGAGGTAGGAGACAAGTTCGGCGCGGGCGAGCTGATCCTGCCGTTCGTGCTGCAATCCGCCGAGGTGATGAAGAAAGCCGTTAGGCATCTCGAGCAGTTCCTCGAGCGCTCGGAAGGCTACACCAAGGGTCGCGTCGTGCTGGCGACCGTGTACGGCGACGTGCACGATATCGGCAAGTCGCTGGTGAACACAATCCTGTCCAACAACGGCTACACCGTGTACGACTTGGGGAAGCAGGTTCCGGTCAATACAATCATCGACAAGGCAATCGAAGTCGGCGCTGACGCGATCGGACTATCGGCCCTGCTCGTGAGCACCTCGAAGCAGATGCCGCTGTGCGTGAAGGAGCTGGACAAGCGCAACCTAACGATTCCGGTTTTGATCGGCGGCGCGGCCATCAATCGCCGCTTCGGCCGCCGGGCCCTCTTCGTAGACGGCGAACGGCCCTACGCGTCCGGCGTCTTCTATTGCAAGGACGCCTTCGAAGGCCTGGAAACCATGGATGTGCTGCAGGACTCCGAGCAGCGGCCCGGTCTTGTCACGCGCATCCTGGACGAGGCTCATAGCGACGTCTTCCTGCACGCCGCTGTCGGCAAGGATGTAGCCGTGGGCCTGGCAGGAGGCGAGCGCAGCGACGTCAGCCGCGATAATCCCGTTCCGGCGGCTCCCTTCTACGGCGCGCGGGTGCTCCGCGATATCCCGTTAGGCGAGGTCCTCGATCTCCTGGACCTGGATGAACTGTTCCGCCTGCAATGGGGAGGGCGCGGCTCCGGTGCGACATACGAGGCCGCTGTGCGCGACGTGTTCCAGCCCGCGTTGGAGCGCCTTAAGGCCGAAGCCGGGCGCGACGGATGGCTCGCGCCGCAGGCAGTCTACGGGTATTTCCCGGTCCAGTCGCAGGGGAACTCGCTCGTAGTGTACGATCCCGCCGCGTACCAGAGCGACGGCGGCGCCTTACGCGAGATCGTGCGCTTCCACTTTCCGCGGCAGGAAGGGCGCGAACGGCTGTGTCTGGCCGACTACTTCCGATCCGACGAGTCGGGTGACGTGGACGTGGCGGCGTTCCAGGTCGTCACTGTCGGCGACGTTGCAACTCGCAGGTTCGAGGAGCTGCAGGGGCGCGACCAGTACAGTGAAGCGTACTTCATGCACGGTTTGGCTGTCGAAGCTGCCGAGGCGACGGCGGAGTGGCTGCATCGCCGCGTTAGGCGCGAGCTGGGGCTGCCCGCCGGACGCGGCAAGCGCTACTCCTGGGGTTACGGCGCCTGCCCGGATCTGGACGACCACACGCAAGTTTTCAAGCTGCTCCCCGCGGAGTCTGCGTTAGGCATGCAGCTGACCAGCGCCTTCCAGCTCGTCCCGGAGCAGTCTACAGCGGCGCTCGTCGTGCATCATCCCGCCGCGAAGTACTACACCGTGCGCGAGCTGGCGGCCGCTCCCCCGCCCTCTGCCGGCGCGGCCAAGCCGAACACTCCCCCCGGCCCGGCGCCGGGGCGCATCGCCGAGTCAGCGTGAGTCGCGCCCAGCGCCTGCTGGACCCGGATCGCGTCGTCGTGTTCGACGGCGCGATGGGGACGATGCTCTACAGCAAGGGCGTCTTCATCAATCAGTGCTACGACGAGCTGGTGCTGCGCGCCCCGCAGCTCGTGCGCAGCGTGCACGAAGCGTATCTCCACGCCGGCGTCGACGCGGTGGAGACCAACTCGTTCGGCGCCAACCGCTTCAAGCTGACACAGTACGGCCTGGAGACGCACGTGAGCGCGATCAACCGCGCCGCGGCCGCGGTCGCGCGCGAGGCAGCGGGCGACGCACACATCGTGGCCGGCGCCGTTGGCCCGTTAGGCGTCCGCCTCGAGCCCTATGGGCCGACGAGCGCGGAGGAAGCCCGCGCCGCCTTCGCCGAGCAGATCGCGGCGCTGCGCGAAGGGGGCGCCGACTGCGTCATCCTCGAGACGTTCGGCGACCTGGATGAGATCGCCCAGGGGATCGCCGCGGCGCGCCAGGTCGACCCCTCGCTGCCTGTTATCGCCCAGGTGACAATCGGCAACGACCTGCACACGCCTTTCGGCGCCTCGCCGGAGGACGTGGCGGCGCGCCTCGACGCGTTAGGCGCGGACGTGATCGGGCTGAACTGCTCCGTGGGGCCCCAGACGATTCTCGAAGCAGTGGAGCGCATGGCCGCCGTCACGCGCCGCAAGCTGAGCGCGCAGCCTAACGCGGGTATGCCGCGCGACGTGGGCGGCCGCGCCATGTACATGGCGAGCCCGGAGTATATGGCCTCATATGCACGGCATCTGCTGCAGGCCGGCGCCAAGGTCCTGGGCGGCTGCTGCGGCACCACACCGGAGCACCTGCGCGCTATCGTCGAGGCCATCCGCTCAGTCGTCCCGCGCCACGCGTCGCTGCAGGTCGCTCCGGCGCGCGGCCCCGCCGGCGACGGAGCGGCGGCCCCCGCCAGGCCGGCGGGCACGGATGCGGTACCGCTCACCGAGCGCTCGCGCTGGGGGAAAAAGATCGCGTTAGGCGAGTTCGTCAGCTCCGTCGAGATAGTCCCCCCGCGCGGCGTCGACGCCAGCACCATGCTCGGCGACATCGCCAAGCTCAAGGCGGCGGGAGTCGATGCTGTGAACGTCCCCGACGGCCCGCGCGCCCAGAGCCGCATGGGAGCGGTCATGACGAGCGTGCTCATCGAGCAGCAGGTCGGCATAGAGACCGTGACGCACTACTGCTGCCGTGACCGCAACCTGCTGGGCATGCTTAGTGACTTGTTAGGCGCGTGCGCGCTGGGCCTGCGCAACATCCTCCTCATCACCGGCGATCCGCCCAAGATGGGCCCCTACCCCGATGCTACAGCCGTCTTCGACATCGACTCCATCGGGCTCACCAACCTAGTGCGCAACCTCAACCACGGCCTCGACCCCGGGGGCAACGCGATCGGCCAGCCCACACGCTACGCCATCGGCGTGGGTGTCAACCCGGCCGCGCTGGACGCAGCGCTCGAGCACAAACGCTACCTCTATAAGGTCGAGGCCGGGGCCGAGTACGCCGTAACACAGCCGGTCTTCGACGTCGTGCAGCTCGAGCGGTTTTTGGCGAGCATCGACGGCCAGCGCATCCCGATCATCGCCGGCATCTGGCCGCTCGTCTCCGTCCGCAACGCTGAGTTCCTTGCCAATGAAGTCCCCGGCGTGGTCGTCCCCACGGCGGTTATAGATCGCATGCGCCGCGCGAACGAAAAGTCCAAGGAGCACGCAATCCAGGAGGGGATCGCCATCGCACGCGAGATGTTCGACCGCGTCCGCGCCGGCGTGCAGGGAGTGCAAGTGTCGGCGCCGTTCGGCAAGGTCGCGCTCGCGCTCGAGGTGTTCCGCGACTAAGCCGACCCGGCAGTAATCCGGCGTGTGTTGAAGCTTGCCGCCGCTGATCGAGCCAGGTCGCGATAGGGGACGCCGCCATGAGGGGCTCCACGCCACCCGCCGCAAGGGACCGCAGGGGGATCACCCAAGGGGCGCTAGCAAGCCAGTGCGCACGCAAGCGCTCTCTTGAGATTCCGGTCACAAAACCTTATTGGTAAAAGGTTAAGCAGTGCGTGAGCCGCTGTCCCCCAGCGGTAGGGTCGTCCCCACGTCCCTCACCACTCGGAGGTACAGCATGCGCACGCGCATGTCGGTTCTGGTGCGCTGGCTTGCCGGCGCCGCGTTTCTCTCCAGCGCTTCGGTCGCGCAAGCTCAAGCGGGGAGCATCGCGGTCCGCGTTATCGACGCGGCCAGCTCTAACCCGATCGATCAAGCCCAGGTATCGATCGTCGGCACCACGTTAGGCGGCCTCTCGAATTCCGAAGGCCGCGTCCTCATTAGGGGGGTTACCCCCGGCACTCATCAGCTACGCGTTTTGCGCGTGGGTTACGCCGAGCAGAAACGCGCGGTGAGTGTCGCCGCCGGTTCACAGGCGACTGCTGAGTTCTCCTTGAGCGCCGTCGCGGTGAGCCTCGCGCCGGTAGTCACCACAGCGACCGGCGAGACTCGGCGCGTGGAGATCGGCAACGCCGTCAGCAGCATCTCGGTCTCCGACGTCACACAGGTCGCCCCCGTGCAGAACGTGTTCGACGCGCTGAACGCCCGCGCCCCCGGCGTGCAGATCGTCTCCGGGACGCAGACCGGCTCGGGCGCCCGCGTGCGCATCCGCGGCCAGAACTCACTGAGTCTCAGCAACGATCCGATCTACGTGATAGACGGTGTGCGCATGACGAGCAACACCGGATCGTCGAACCTCTTCACCGGCGGCGCGCAGCCGAGTCGAGTGGGCGACATAAATCCGGAAGAGATCGAGAGCATCGAGATTGTGAAGGGGCCTTCCGCCGCCACGCTCTACGGCACCGACGCTGCCAACGGGGTCATCGTGATCACGACCAAGCGCGGCCGGGCCGGTAGCGCGCGCTGGAATGTGTATGCCGAAGGGGGCTTCATCGAAGACCGCAACACGTACCCCACAGCATACACGACTTTCGGCAAGAGGATCGTGAACGGCGTGCCGCAGACGACCAACGCGCCGCTGAATTTCTGCAACAACACGCGCGTCGCTCTCAATCAGTGCACGGTTGATTCCGTGGCATCGCTGAACGTCTTCGAGGAACCCGATCTCACGCCGTTAGGCACCGGCTATCGGTCGCAGTACGGATTGCAGCTTAGCGGCGGCACGGAAGCTGTGCGCTACTTCCTCTCCGGGGAGCGGGAAGACGAGACTGGCCTGCTGGAGCTGCCCGAGTTCGAGCGCCGGCGTTTCGATTCGACGAACACGCTCATTCGAGAGTGGACCGAGCGGCCTAACGTGCTCGGGAGAACCAGCGCACGGGCGAATCTCAACGCCACTGTGAACTCGCGGCTGGACCTCGCAGTCAACACGAATTTCATCAATCTGGCGCAGCGGTTTTCGCTGGAGTCGAATGCAACGGCGGGGCTCGGATCGCAGATCTTCGGCGGTCCCGGGTGCAACCCCTGCGCGCCGGAGCGGCGCGTCGGCGGCGGCCTCGGCACTCCGCTCAACGGATATCGGGCCTGGACCCCGGGTTACACATGGCAGGAGAAGGCGGGGCAGCGGCTCAACCGCTTCATCGGCAGCCTGAACGCCAACTGGCGGCCCACGAGCTGGTGGCAGAACCGCCTAACGTTCGGCAACGACCTCACCGATCGCGTGGACGACAATCTCCTGTTCCGCGGCGAAGGGCCGCCGATCAGCGCCACGTATCGCAACGGCTTCAAGGAGAACACGCGCACCGACATCCGCAACATGACGGCGGACCTCAGCTCGGCGGCTACATGGACGCCGCGGCAGTGGCTCAACCTCAAGACGACCGTCGGCGCGCAGTACATCTATTACACGTTCGAGCGCAACCTCGCGGGGGGCGAGGACCTTCCGCCCGGCACGCAGACGTCGGGAGCGGCCGCCACGGAGTACTCGAACGAGGCCACGACGCTGCAGAAGACGCTCGGTTTCTTCGTGGAAGAAGCCGCGGCGATCAACGACCGGCTCTTCCTCACCGCCGCCGTGCGCAGCGACCAGAACTCGGCGTTCGGCACGAACTTCCAGCGTGTGCTGTATCCCAAGGGAAGCCTTTCCTGGATCGTCTCGGACGAGGGTTTCTTCCCCTCGTTAGGCTGGCTCAACCAGCTGCGCCTGCGCCTGGCGGCCGGCACCTCCGGCGTGCAGCCCGGACCTAACGACGCTCTCCGGACGTTCGCCGCCACGACAGCCAACATCCGCGGCGTCGACGTCCCCGCCGTCGTCAGCGGCGATATCGGCAACCCGGACCTCAAGCCCGAACGCAGCTCGGAGTTCGAGGGAGGCTTCGAGGCGAAGCTGCTCAACGACCGCGTGAGCCTCGATGTCACCTACTACCGCAAGAAGACCAGGGATGCCCTGATCGACGCCATCGTCGCCCCCTCGTTAGGCTCGGCCAACGAAGTCAAGCGCAATCTCGGCTCGGTGGAGAACAACGGCTGGGAATTGATGCTTTCGTCCCAGCTGCTCGATCGCGAAGCCTTCGCCATCGATATCACGCTCAATGGATCGACCAACGCGAACAAGTTGATCTCGTTAGGGGGCACGCCGCCCCAGATCGGAACCACCATCCGCGTCGTCGAAGGCTTCCCCCTCTTCGGCTTCTGGGCGCAACCTATCACCGGCTGGCAGGACAAAAACGGCGACGGCCTGCTCACCTATCACGCCGACCCCAACCTCAACGAAGTGTTCGTCGGCGATTCGGTCGTCTTCCGCGGCTACACGACTCCGCGCCACGTGGCCACCCTCACCACCGGCTTCGATCTGTTCAAAAGACGGCTGCGCCTCCAGACAATGTTCGACTACAGAGGGGGCAACCTGCACTACAACAATACGGAGCGCATCCGCTGCGTGAGCCGGCAGAATTGCGCCGGCCTCATGGACCCCAATGCCTCCTTCGACAATCAGGCCATGGTCGTCGCCAATCGCGATCACCCGTCGCGCACTCTGGACGGCTTCTTCCAACCCGGCGAGTTCGTGCGCCTGCGCGAGCTTTCGGCCGTCTATAATCTCTCGCCGTCGCTCGCCGCGCGCCTCTTCCGCGCGCGCAGCGCGTCAATCGTCGCCACGGCGCGCAACCTGAAGTTCTGGACGGATTACCGCGGTGTCGATCCGGAGACGGAGTTCAACGTCACTACCGGAAGCGACGCCCCTTCGGAATTCCAAACGCTGGGGCCGCCCACCTTTTGGGTCCTGCGCTTCAACCTCGGCTTCTAACGCGCATCGTGGAGACTCGCATCATGACACGCACAAGCTTTCTCGTTAGGGGCGTGCCGAGTGCCGTCCTCGGCGCGCTACTGGCGCTGGCACCGGCCGGCTGCAGCAGCCTCAGCGACACGCTGCTCGAAGCGACCGACCCGGACCTCATCAACCCGGACGACATTAAGAACCTGGAAGGGGCCGTCGCGCTGTACAACGGTGCCCTGGAACGTTTCAGGGAGATAACCGCCGATGGCGTCACAACCTGGATGTTCGGCGGGCTGCTGGCTGACGAGTGGTCCACCACTTCGACATTCGTGCAGAACGACGAGACAGACCAGCGAGCTATACGGCTCAATAACTCGATCGTCACCGGCCAATTCCGCAACCTCAATCAGGTGCGCACCTCCGCCAATCAGGCCATCGCCGCACTCAGGCAGTACCGGCCCAACCCGGCGTCGGCCCTCGGGGAGATGTACTTCGCTCGCGGCTTCGCGGAAATGCAGTTGGCGCAAGACTTCTGTAACGGCATTCCGCTTAGCGACGGAGCAGGCGAGGAGCAGGTTTTCGGCGAGCCGCTCACAGTTCAAGCTGTCCTGCAGCAAGCCATCGCCTCGTATGACTCAGCCATTTCGCTCAGCGGGGCGAGCGACGCCGCGAGCGTCTCGATCAATCGCGCCGCGCGCATCGGAAAAGGGAGATCGCTGCTAGGGCTCAATCAGCCGGCGCAGGCCGGCCAAGCAGTGGCCGGTATCCCAACGACGTTCGCGTACGAGCACACGTTCTCGCTCACTACGAGCGATAACATCATCTGGGGACAAAACACCAGCGCCGGGCGATTCGGCGTCGCTGACAGCGTGGAGGGGAACGGGCGTGACATCCTCGTTAGGAATGCAATCCCCTTCGGATCGGCGAAGGACCCACGTCTCCCTGTTGTCGACACCCGCAGGCCCGGGCAAGACGGTCAAACTTTCCTGCGCGTGACCTCGCTGTACGATCGCTTGACGCCGATCGCCGTGGTGAACGGGATCGATGCACGGTTGATTGAGGCGGAAGCGGC
>JBQTJS010000386.1:0-22173 GCA_052386875.1 Gemmatimonadaceae bacterium | reverse complement strand
CACCCCCGTACTTCTTGGCCAGGATGTGCGTCATCGCCGCCGTCAGCGTCGTCTTGCCATGGTCCACGTGACCGATCGTCCCCACGTTCAGGTGCGGCTTGGTTCTCTCAAATTTGCCTTTTGCCATCTTCTTGACCCTTAGTGGTTATTTTTTCGCGCTGATCACGGCTTCGGCGACGTTCCTCGGCGCCTCCGCGTAGTGCTTGAATTCCATCGTGTAAGTCGCGCGCCCCTGCGACAGCGAGCGCATCGTGGTCGAGTAGCCGAACATCTCGCCCAGCGGCACTTCGGCCTTGATGACCATGGTGCCGGCGACATCCTCCTGCCCCTGCAGTACGCCGCGGCGCGAGGACAGGTCGCCGATGACGTTGCCGACGAAATCCACCGGGGTCTCGACTTCGACCGCCATGATCGGCTCGAGCAGCACCGGGGTGCCGGCGCGCATGCCGTCCTTGAAGGCAAAGATCGCGGCCATCTTGAACGCGTTCTCGTTCGAGTCCACGTCGTGGTACGAGCCGTCGAACAGCGTGACTTTGACATCTACCACCGGGTAGCCGGCGAGCACGCCGTCCAGCAGCGCCTCGTCGACGCCCTTCTTGACCGCCGGGATGAACTCCTTCGGCACGCGGCCGCCCTTGACGCCGTCGACGAACTCGTAGCCCTTGCCGTGCTGCGGTTCGAGCTTGAGCCAGACGTGACCGTACTGGCCGCGGCCGCCCGACTGCTTGATGAACTTGCCTTCGGATTCGAGCGCCTTCTTGAACGTCTCGCGGTAGGCGACCTGCGGCTTGCCGACCGAGGCTTCGACGCCGAATTCGCGCCGCATGCGATCGACGATGATCTCCAGGTGCAGCTCGCCCATGCCGGAAATGATGGTCTGGCCCGACTCGTCGTCGGTATGCACGCGGAACGACGGGTCTTCCTGCGCGAGGCGGTGCAGCGCCACGCCCATTTTTTCCTGGTCGACCTTGGTCTTGGGTTCCACCGCCTGCGAGATCACGGGATCCGGGAACTCCATCTTCTCCAGCGTGATCGCCTTCTTCACGTCGCAGATGGTTTCACCGGTGATGACGTCCTTCAGCCCGACCACCGCAGCGATGTCGCCGGCGCGGACTTCCTTGATCTCGGCGCGCTCGTTGGCGTGCATCTGCAGCAGGCGGCCGATGCGCTCTTTCCTGCCGCGCACCGAGGTCAGCACCGTGTCGCCCGAGGCGAGCACGCCCGAGTAGACGCGGATGAACGACAGCTGGCCGACGAACGGGTCGGTCATGATCTTGAACGCGAGCGCGGCGAACGGTGCCTCGTCCGATACGTCGCGCGTCTCGAACGTCTCGTCGTGATGCGGGAGATGTCCTTCCACAGCGGGGACGTCGATCGGCGCCGGCAAGAAGTCGATGACGGCATCGAGCAACGCCTGCACGCCCTTGTTCTTGAAGGATGCACCGACCAGCACGGGAACGATCTTCATCTTGATCGTCGCCGCGCGGATGGCGTGGCGGATCTCGTCATTGCTGAGCTCCGCGCCGGCCAGGTATTTCTCGATCAGAGTCTCGTCGTGCTCGATCGCTGCTTCCACGAGTGCATGGCGGGCCGCTTCGACCTGTTGCAGCATGTCCGGCGGGACATCGGTTATACCGAACGTCTTGCCTAACGTCTCCTCGTCGAAGACGTACTGCTTGCGCTCGATGATGTCGATGTGCCCGGTATACAGCTCACCCGCGCCGACAGGAAGTTGGATCGGGACCGCAGTACGCGTTAGGCGCTCGCGGATCATCTCCAGGCAGCGGTCGAAGTTGGCGCCGACACGATCCATCTTGTTGCAGAAAATCATGCGCGGCACGCGATAGCGGTCGGCTTGACGCCACACGGTCTCTGTCTGCGGCTCCACTCCCGCGACGGAATCGAGCAGCGCCACAGCGCCGTCCAGCACGCGCAGGGACCGCTCCACCTCGACAGTGAAATCGACGTGACCCGGCGTGTCGATGATGTTGACTCTGTACTCGGGCCCGGCGCCGTTCTCTTGGCTGGCGCCGTGACGTTTCCAGAAGCACGTGGTGGCAGCCGAGGTTATGGTGATCCCGCGTTCCTGCTCCTGTTCCATCCAGTCCATCGTGGCAGCACCATCATGAACTTCGCCCATCTTATATGACTTCCCCGTGTAGTACAGGATACGCTCGGTCGTAGTCGTCTTACCGGCATCGATGTGCGCCATGATGCCGATATTGCGATAGTGATCGAGCGGTGTGGTACGTGCCATTTTACTCGTTATGCATGCCCGCGTGGCCAGTCCACGCGCTACAAGTTGACGCCAGCAAAAACGCGGGTGGACCGTGGCGCTCCCAATACGAGAGCCGGTATCCATCCGCAGCCGCCGGGTGCACCCGCGCTCAGCACGAGTGGGGACCCAAGGCGCGCCGAGCAACCGCTCGACGTCTAATTGTCCAAGGCCCTGAAGACCCCGGGATTCACTCGCGGCTTAAATGCCCCGAAGTGGTGAAACCATATAAACTTAGTCTCGCGCTGCCGCGAGTCAATGGCTTCAGCCCAACGACCTCACGTACCGCGCCCACGCGCTCAAACGCCGCCGCGGATCGAGAATCAATCGCGTCGACTCCGGATCGCGGCGCTCACGCATCGTGCTCGGCATTACGTCCGAGTTCATCAGTTCGTACGCCCACGGCCGGCTCCTCCCGTGACCGGACCGCTCCGGCTGAATCGCACTCGCCCAAAGCCACTCGCGGAGCCGCTCGGAGGGCCAGTCGCTTTCCACGGGAAGCGCATGATACATAAAGTGGCGCTCCAGAATCCGATGTTTGAACGCGCCCAATGGCGGCTTGGTCGCCGAAAGCACTCGCTGCGGAATCCGCGCTCCGCCGAGTACCTGCGCAAGCTTGAACGTCCAATAGACACAACTCTCGGCGCGATGCCGCCTGGCGAGGTCGAGGAAGAAATCCCAGTCAAGGGTCCCCTGGCGAGCGATGAGCTGGACGTCGCGCGCCATGCGCCACGCTCCGAACGACATGATGTGCGACCACGCAAAATGGATCGCCTGGTGCAGCAGCAGGTACTCCACGCTCGGTGACTGCGCGGCTGCATTCCCGATCGTCACCGGCCGACTGTGCGCACGCAACTCATCTCGCGAGATCGCGAATGGCTGCCCCGCAATCGCGAGACCGACGTGAATCTCGAGGCGGACCCCCGTCCCGGCACCGTCATCCAACGGCGGCAGGTGATGGTGCCCGACGTAGCGCGCCGGCGAAAACGTTTCGGCGTCCCACCGCCAGCCGCACTCTCGCGCAATCTCGTGAGCCCGCTCCGCGACGTCCTTGTGCACGAGCAGATCGAGATCGCCCATCGGACGCTCGATGAACGAACGGTACACGGTTGCCGCAAGCGCTGCCCCTTTGAGAAGCACGACGTCAATCCCTTCCCGCGCGAACGCCTCGACAGTCTCACGCAAGCGCTGCTCGAGATGCTGGGCGCGGAACCCGGCGATCATCGCCAGGTGCTGCATATGCTTGGCGTGCTCGCCCGCGGGAGCGGCGCCTAACGCATGAAGTCGTCCCCAAGCCACACTAGTTGCGCGTTCCAGCTCGGCGAGAGCGAGGAAAATGCGCCAGTCACGCACCGAGCGAGCCGTCTGTACGATTGCCGCGTCCAGCGCCGCGCCGTCGCCGGGCGCCTCCTCACGATCCCACGCCGTGAGGAAAAGCAGCTTGGCTTCCGGACGCATGCGAGCGCGCGGAAGAGCATCGAGAGGAGATGGATTGAGCGCTGGAGTATCGGCCATGCCTTCAGTATTGCGAGAGCGAGCCTGCCTGCCGAGCATAGTGCAGCGATCCGCGGTACGCTATGGCGCCGGCGACACTCAAGGCAACGGCGAATAATGCCAGTGCCGATAGCTCCGGCACCACGGCTTCAAGACCCTCGCCATTCAGCAAAGTGTGACGCAGCGCACGCAATCCATATGTCAGCGGCACGTAGTCGGCCACGGTCGCGATCCAGGAAGGGATAATACTAGTTGGGTAATAGACGCCGCCTAACAAACCGGAGAGCAGCAACACTCCTTGGGGTACCGCCGCATCCGTCCTGAAGGCTATGACGAGAGCTGCAGCGATCAGGCCGAGCCCGAAATGCGCGATCGCGATGAGAGCTATGATGAGTAGCGCCTCCGGGAGGCGCCACCACATGAGCTGCATGCCGAAGAGCGCCCCCGCGAACACGAGCGCCACGCCGCGCAAGGAATGTCGCAGCACTGTGTAGCCTGAGAGTCCCAGCGCGACGGAGGCGATCCCTGCCGGGGTGCTCACAACAGCCTCGAAGAAGCCGGTGTTGAAGTCAGCCGTAATTGCCTGCGGGAGCGCGTACAGCGCACCTGACACCACGCTCGCCGCGAATAGCCCGATGATTACGAATGCGAAGTACTGCGCTCCCTCGTTCTCGATCAGCGGCGCCATGATCGGCTGGACGGCGCGAGAGAGGAAGTAGATCGGAAGGACCATCACGACTATCGACAGTGTGGAAATCGCGAAACGCAGCCGATAGCTAAGTGCCGTCCGCCAGCTCGCGCGTATCAACGCACCGACGGCCCGCAGCGTCATGACGCTTGATCGTCCGGCTGTGCGTGCACCACTCCTTCGATAAGATCGGGGAGCGACACGACCGCGCGTTCAAACCGAGCGATAGGGACGCCAGAGCGCACCAAACGTTCGAGCACAGCTGCGCCCTGGTCGCCGTCACCCTCTATCCGCACAGTCAGCGGCGTCCAGCGTCCTGTGGATTCGTGGCGGTTGCTTGCCGGTTCTGCCGCGAGGTCGCGTAACGCCGGGTGATCCGGAAGCGCTGTCCACAGGACATAACGATTGCCGAACAGCCGTTGCGTGATCTCGCCGGTGGTACCGACAGCGAGCAAGCGCCCGTGATGCACGATGCCGACGCGGGTGCAAAGCTCGAGCGCTTCGTCCGGGTTATGCGTCGCCACGATCACCGCGCAGCGTCGGCGTGCCGCGACCTCGTCGCGCAGGAAGCGGCGGAACTCGCGCGCAGAAACGGGGTCGAGACTGCGCGTCGGCTCGTCAAGCAAAAGCACACGCGGCCTCCCGAGCAATGCGCGGGCGATGAGCAGGCGCTGCATCAAGCCGGAGGAGAACTGCCCCACCATCTTGCGACCGGTTCGGGCGAGTCCCACGACTTCGAGTACTTCGTCGACGCGGCTGGCGATCTCGTTAGGTGGGACGCGAACGAGGTGGGCGAAAAGCTCGAGGTTTTCCGCTGCCGTTAGGCGCCAGTACAGACTGCGCTCGTTGGCGATGATCGGCGCGACGCGCGAGCGGACAGCAGCGCTCTGGGCCGCGACGTCGAAGCCGTCGACAGTGGCGCGCCCTTCATCCGGCAGGATGAACGTCGCCAGCATCTTGAGGAGCGTTGTTTTCCCCGCGCCGTTCGGCCCCAGCAAGCCGAAGAACTCTCCCGGCGCCACGTCGAAGGACATCCGGTCCACAGTAAGCTGCCGGCGCCGCGCGAGCGGCTGGCGCAAAACAGCCTGCCACGGGCGGCGGACGCGGAATCGCTTCGTAAGGCCGCGCACCGACACCATAGGCTCCCCGGCGCCGTTATCCGGCGCTTCGGGAGGTGGAGTCGCGACGCCGAGCGCGCCGGCAGTGCTCACGGAACGACGTTCAGCTCTTCGAGGATCTGATACTGGCTCACATGGGCGCGCGAATCGCCTATGACATCCCCTGCCAGCTCGACCCACGCATGTGCCAGCATACCGGCCTCTGCCTGCTTTACGCCGACCCGGATCACGGCACCCTGCATGCCATGCGCTGCCAGAAGCTCCCGCAGGGCCATCGCCTGAACCAGGCAAGCCGGCCGGGTGAGGCCGTACTTGGACATGCGGCGGACTGCTGTACCCAGTTCGTGCGCCCTGGCAGGGGCGGGTCCTGCCACGGAAGGACTTGCCGGGTCTGCGATTGCATCGCGCGCGGTGAGCGTACCTGCGGCGCGCCGGCCGATCTCGCGCTGTGCACGGAGTAGCCCCCACTGCGCGCGCCAGAGGTCGAGCCAGCCGGCGGCGCCTAACGAGAAGAATCTACGTGCGAGGGCTCCCAGGTGGGACGGAGCCATCGTGCATCTCGACTTTTACAGCCAGGCCGCTGCTCAAAAGCTCGTCCAAATACCGAGTGACGTCGCGCCGGATCAGAGGCGGCGGGGCGTCCGGATACTCTCTGCCGAGCTGCTGACACATCTCTGCGAAGGTGCGACAGGCAGGCGGGAGCAGCTCCCAAATGCGGGCGCCGACGTCGTTAAGGCCGAAATAGATCTCACTGGACGTGGAGTAGATCACCGCGCCCTCTGGGAGTCGCTTGAAGATCACGTTCGGCGCCGACGAAGGGAGCCGCTGGCTGTCAGACCACGTCAAGCGCGCCTCGCTCATTTGAGCGACAATCTCTAAAACGGACGGGAAGTGTGGAAAGCTCGCAACAGTGTAGGATGACGCGCAACGGACCGGTTGGGCCGCGATCGGCTGTTACCAACGGAAATGCGCAAACGCCTTGTTAGCCTCGGCCATGCGGTGCGTGTCCTCCTTCTTCTTGACCGCATTCCCTTCGCCCTTCGATGCAGCGATGACTTCGGCGGCCAACTTTTCCTCCATCGACTTCTCGTTGCGATCGCGCGAGAAGCTAATGAGCCAACGCATCGCCAGCGCAGTACGGCGCTCAGGACGGACTTCAACGGGAACTTGATATGTCGCACCGCCGACGCGGCGGCTCTTGACCTCGATGACCGGCTTGAGATTGGCGAGTGCCGCCTTGAAGACGTTCACGCCGGGTTGGCTGGTGCGCGATTCGACGATGTCCATCGCGCCATAGAAGATCTGCTCTGCGATTGCCTTCTTACCGCGCAGCATGAGCGCGTTGATGAACTTGGAGACGGTTTGCGAATCGTAGCGTGCATCGGGGAGGACGGGACGCTTGATCGATTTCTTCCTGCGGCTCACTTCTTACCTCCGCCCTTCGGCTTCTTGGTCCCGTACTTGGAACGGCTGCGGTTGCGGCCCGTGACGCCGGCGGCGTCGAGGGTGCCGCGGATGATGTGATAGCGCACGCCCGGCAGGTCTTTCACGCGACCGCCGCGCACGAGCACGATGGAGTGCTCCTGCAAGTTGTGCCCTTCGCCGGGGATGTAGGCGATGACCTCGATGCCATTCGTTAGGCGGACTTTAGCGACCTTGCGCAGAGCGGAATTAGGCTTCTTCGGCGTCGTTGTATAGACGCGCGTGCAGACGCCGCGTCGGAACGGGTTTTCCTTGAGCGCTGGAGATTTTTCTTTCTTCGTCACGTCGCGCCGCGCGCGCCGGACGAGTTGATTGATCGTCGGCATTACCCCTCGAGGGGAAGGCGAAAACAAGCCCGCCCCTGGCGGGGCGAAATAGCTAGGTATGATATCTACGCCGGAGTGGAGGGTCAAGCGACTGCGCCAGCGTAAGCCGTGATTTGGGCACGAGTTGCGCTCACTCCGGCGAGTCGCGGTAGGGACCGAGGATCGTCGGCGCGCCCCAAGGCGCCACCGGCGGCTCGGCTTGGCGGTCGGGGACGTAATTCGGGAGGAGGTGAGCGACGCTATTCGCGTAATACGCGATCAGAGAGCGGCCCTTGGGGAGTATCAGGTAGCCGTCGTTCACGGCCGTCACGATGCGACGCATCCGCAGCATGCGATACGCGCGCTCGAAGGATTCAGCTATCTCGCAGTCGCGCCCCAGCACGCGTGTGTTGTGCTGCGGCAGCGCGTCGCGCAGGTGCTCCATCCGCTCCAGCACCTTGTCGTGTGCCACGAAGTCACTGGCGAAACTCCGCAGTGCGGCACAAGCCAAGGCGACCGGAGTTACCGGCATCAATTCGCCAATCTTCCGCATCACGTCGTCGGCGTAACGCTGCACATGGGCCAGGCGCTGGTGGCGCTCGAGCTCGAAGGGCCGGAGCCCGGCGGCCTCGAACTCGTCCAGCCACCGCGTTACGGGGAGTGGTGTCCCGATTACAACCGCGGCCTCGCCGTAACGAATCCACCGGCGTGTCACGAGACGCAAGGCATTCCACCATGCATAACGTGCCACTTCGCCGAATTGCGTGACCTTGGACAGCCGCTTGGCTGGGCGCTGGCCGGCAAGCTCGCCGAGCAGCGTGCGGTCCTCGAGGACGCGGTCGTAGTTGACGGCTACTGGGACGATGAACATGCGCGCGCGACACTGCGGATCGCGCGCGATCCCCAGCATATAATCCAGCAGTCCGATCTTGGCCGGGCGCAGGGATCCGTCTCTCGTTAGGCTCCCTTCCGGAAAGATCCCCTGCGTGATCCCCTGGCGCGTAATCAATTGGACATAGCGCTCCAGCACGGCGTGATACAGCGGCTGGCGGAATCGCCGTCGGATGAAGTACGAGCCGAAGGCCTTGAAAACGTACTCCAGCGGAAAGGCGCGCGCCCATTCGCCGACGGCGTAGGAGATTGCCACGTTGCCGGCGAGCGCATAAGCGACGAGCACGTAGTCGGCGTTGGACCGATGGTTCAGCAGGTAGATGACGATCGCATCCTTCGGCAGGCCGCGAAACGGGTCCGGCTTCTCGTAATGGACGCTGACCTTGTAGAACAGGTTCAATAGCGACCGGCTGACGGCGTATCCGACGCGATAGTAGGCGAGGATGTTGAAGAAGGGGATGATCTCGTCGAGGTACGCGCGGACGCGGCGCCATGTCACAGCTTCGGCTTCGCCGTGCTCGGACGCGTGCGCGCGGGCGGCGGCGGCGATGGCCTGGTCGCGCAACAGCAGGGCGATCACGACGCGCTTGCGCGTGAGCTTGAAGCGGTCGATACGCGCGCCGAAGTTGTGCACTGTGCGCGCCGCAACGCGGTCCAGCCAGCGGTTCGTTAGGCGCCACGCGAGCGCGCCGCCGAGCGCCAGTGCAGCGAGCACCAGCGCAGCCGTGCGCGTCACTAGCGGGCCGGACGCCCGACGGCCCGGCGGATCGCAGGATCAGCCGGGCCGCGGTCACTCACTCGATGGGGCGCGCCTAACGTCTTATGCCTCGCCGCCGCCGGGGACCGGCGCGCCGAACGCGGATCGTTCCGCCACTGCAGTCGAGAAGACGCTCGGGAAGGCCGCTTCGCCGACCAGCTCCGGCTCCGGCATCTCGGGCATGTCACCCTCGATATCGACTTCCTGGTAGCGATACATCCCCGTGCCGGCCGGAATCAGGTGGCCGATGATGATGTTCTCCTTGAGGCCCAGCAGATCGTCGCGGGCGCCGCGGATGGCCGCGTCCGTCAGCACGCGCGTGGTCTCCTGGAAGGAAGCGGCGGAAATGAACGACTGCGTCGTTAGGCTGGCCTTCGTTATGCCTAACAGCAGCGGCTCCGCCGTCGCCGGCTTGTGCTTCTTCTTCTTGGCCCGATCGTTCTGCTCGCGGAAGGCCTGCTTGTCCACATTCTCCCCCTCCAGCAGGCCCGTATCACCCGGGTCCAGCACGCGCACCTTCTGCAGCATCTGCTTGACGATCACTCCGATATGCTTGTCGTTGATCTTGACGCCCTGCAGCCGATACACCTCCTGTACCTCGTTCAATAGATACTCCTGCACCGCGCGCGGACCCTTGATCCGCAGGATGTCGTGCGGATTGACAGGCCCTTCCGACAAACGGTCACCCGCTTTCACACGGTCGCCTTCGTGCACACGCAGGTGCTTCCCGGCCGGGACTTCGTAGACCTGCGGCTGCTGCGCTTCGTCGGCCACCCACTGGCCGGCGTCGGTCCTGGCAGGCTGCACGTAGACTTCACGCTTGCCGCGCTTGATGTCGCCGAAGCGCACGATCCCGTCGATCTCCGAAATCGTCGCCGGATCCTTCGGCTTACGCGCCTCGAATAGCTCGGCGACACGCGGCAAGCCGCCGGTGATGTCGCGTGTCTTGTACGCCTCACGCGAAATCTTAGCGATCGTCTCGCCCGCATGGATAGCTCGCTCATCGTCGACTATGAGTTGCGCTCCCACCGGGATCACGAAGTCGCGGATCTTCTTTTCTTTCCCCCCCTTCGTATGCCAGATCTCGATGTGCGGGTGCAGCTTCTTCTCGCGATCCTCTACTATGACGCGCTGCCTGAGACCGGTAAGCTCGTCCAGTTCTTCAGCGACTGTCTCCTCCTCGACGATGTCGACGAAACGGATGACGCCGTCCACGTCGGCGATGATCGGGTTGGAGTACGGGTCCCAGGTGAAGATCACATGATCGCGCTTGACCTCCTCGCCTTCGTCGACGAGAAGCGTAGCGCCTAACGGCACGGCCAGCCGCGCGCCGATCGTCGCGTTCTTGTCGGACGAGCTGCGGATGACGATCTCGCCTTCGTAAGATGTGACGATACGGTGTCCTTCCGGATTGACGACCGAGGAGAGCCGGTCGCCGTATTCCACGGTCCCCGCCACCTTGGTGCGTCGCGACGTCTGCTCGGCGATGCGTGCAGCCGTGCCGCCGATGTGGAAGGTGCGCAACGTCAGTTGCGTCCCCGGCTCGCCGATAGACTGCGCCGCGATGATGCCGACGGCCTCGCCCAGGTCGACCTGCGCCATGGTGGCCAGATTGCGGCCGTAACACATGCGGCAGAGACCGCGCTTGGCATCGCACGTCAGCACCGATCTGATGCGCACGCTCTCGATCCCCGCTTCCTCGATCTCGGCCGCCGTATCCTCGTCGATGAGCTGGCCCGCCTCGGCGAGGAGCCGCGGCCGCCCGGATTCGTCACGCATGTGCGGATCCTCGACGTCTTCGGCGGCCACGTTGCCGACGATACGCTCCGCGAGAGGCTCGATTATGTCTTCACCTTCCTTGAGCGCGGAGATGTCGAGGCCCTGGATGGTGCCGCAGTCCTCCTCAGTGATCGTCACGTCCTGTGCGACGTCGACGAGCCGCCGCGTTAGGTAGCCGGCGTCGGCTGTCTTGAGCGCTGTGTCGGCCAAACCCTTGCGGGCGCCGTGCGTCGAGATGAAGTACTCCAACACCGACAGCCCCTCGCGGAAGTTCGATTTGATGGGAGTCTCGATGATTTCGCCGATACCGCCCGTGAGCTTCTTCTGCGGCTTGGCCATGAGACCGCGCATGCCGGCGAGCTGCCGGATCTGGTCACGCGAACCGCGCGATCCGGAGTCGAACATCATGAAGACAGGATTGAAGCCGCGCGACGATTCGCGCATCGCCTTTACCATCGCGTCGGCGATGTCGGAATTGGCGTGCGTCCACGTATCGATGACTTTGTTGTAACGCTCGCCGTTGGTGATGTTGCCTGTCGTATAGGCGCGCTGGAATCGCTCCACGCGCTCTTCCGCCTCCTTGAGGAGGGTGGCCTTTTCGGCCGGGATGTGCAGGTCCTCGACACCGATGGAGACGCCGCCGCGGGTCGCGTTGAAGAAGCCGAACTCCTTGAGGCGGTCGAGGAACCCGACAGTGCGCGCCAGCCCGCACATGCGGTAGCTCTCGAACACAAGTTCGCCTAACGCCTTCTTCTTCATGTCCCGGTTCTGGAAGCCTATCTCCTCCGGCACGATGGAGTTGAAGAGCACGCGGCCCACCGTCGTGATCAGCCACTGCCGCTCCTGCTCGCCGTTCACTCGCGCGAAGAAGCGCACCGGCGTCTCGTGCCGGACGCCGCCTAACGCGAGCGCGGTCTCTACTTCGGCCACGTCGGTGTAGCTGCGCAGCTTCGCTACGGCCTTGGCGTCGCGCGTGACGGCGTCGAAGTCGGCCGGTGCCTTGGTCGCGAAATAGCAGCCCAGCACGATGTCCTGCGACGGCTCGGCAACCGGGCGGCCGTCCGACGGCTTGAGGATGTTGTTGGACGATAACATCAGCAGCCGTGCTTCGATCTGCGCCTCGAAGGAAAGCGGGACGTGCACAGCCATCTGGTCGCCGTCGAAGTCGGCGTTGAACGCAGCGCACACCAGCGGATGGATGCGGATGGCCTTCCCCTCCACCAACACCGGCTCGAACGCCTGGATGCCTAAGCGGTGCAGCGTCGGCGCGCGGTTGAGCAGCACCGGGTGGTCCCGGATGATCTCCTCGAGGATCTCGTACACCTCGGGGCTCTCGCGCTCCACAATCTTCTTGGCGCGCTTGACGGTTTCAGCGATCCCCTTCTCCACCAGCTTGTGTATGATGAACGGCTTGAACAGCTCCAGCGCCATCAGCTTGGGGAGGCCGCACTGGTGCAGCTGCAGCTCGGGCCCCACGACGATTACCGAGCGGCCCGAATAGTCGACACGCTTGCCTAACAAGTTCTGCCGGAAGCGGCCCTGCTTCCCCTTGAGCATGTCAGACACGGACTTGAGCGGCCGCTTGCCGCGCCCGCGTATAGCCTTGGAGCGCCGCCCGTTGTCGAACAAGGCATCCACGGCTTCCTGCAGCATGCGCTTCTCGTTGCGCAGGATCACTTCAGGGGCGCGGTGCAGGATCAGCTTCTGCAGCCGGTTGTTGCGGTTGATGACGCGGCGATACAGATCGTTGAGATCCGACGTGGCGAAACGTCCGCCGTCCAACGGGACCAGCGGCCGCAGATCCGGCGGAATCACCGGCACGACATCGAGGATCATCCAGTCGGGACGATTGCGCGTTCCGTCGGACCCCGAGTTGCGGAATGCATCGACAATCTTGAGCCGCTTGAGCATCTGCTTCTTACGATGCTGCGACGTCTCGACAGCGACGTGCGTGCGCAGCTCCTCGGCGAGCTTATCCACGTCGATGCGCTTGAGCATCTCACGTACAGCCGGCGCCCCGATATCCGCCAGGAACTGCGCGTCCCCTTCTTCCTTCGCCTTCTGCTTGAGGTTGAGATACTCCTCCTCGTCCATCAGCTGATTGGGCCGCACATCCTGCTGGCCCGGGTCGATCACCACGTAGTTCGAGTAGTAGATGACCTTCTCGAGATCGCGCAGCGTTAGGTCGAGCAGATTCCCCATCGGGCTGGGGAGCGTCTTGAAGAACCAGATGTGCGCTACGGGGACCGACAACTCGATGTGCCCCATGCGCTCGCGGCGCACCTTGGATAGCGTCACCTCGACGCCGCAGCGGTCACAGATGACGCCGCGGTAGCGGATGCGCTTGTACTTGCCGCAGTGGCACTCCCAGTCCTTCACCGGACCGAAGATGCGCTCGCAGAAGAGGCCGTCCTTTTCCGGCTTGAACGATCGATAGTTGATCGTCTCCGGCTTGGTCACTTCGCCCCAGGACCACCACGTGCGCATCCCTTGCATCTCGAGCCGCTCGCGCTCCTTGGAGTCCTTGGGACCACGGATCTCGTCAGGCGATGCGATGCGGACCGAGATGAAGTCGAACGCTGAAGCACGCGTTTCACGCGGGCTGCGGAAATCGATCATCGTTACTCCTCGCCGCTATGGCGGAAGGCGACACCGTCGCCGTTATCTTCGTCATTCGAGCCCATCTTGACATAGATGCCTAACGCCTGAAGCTCCTTCACCAACACGTTGAAGGATTCCGGCGTCCCCGGCTCGGGAAGGTTCTGGCCCTTCACGATTGCCTCGTATACGCGCGACCGGCCGATCACGTCGTCGGACTTGACGGTGAGCATCTCCTGCAACGTGTGCGAAGCCCCGTACGCTTCCAGCGCCCACACCTCCATTTCGCCGAAACGCTGGCCGCCGAACTGCGCCTTGCCGGCGAGCGGCTGTTGCGTGACAAGCGAGTACGGTCCGATGGAGCGGGCGTGGATCTTGTCGTCCACCAGGTGCGACAGCTTGAGCATGTAGATCTCGCCGACGGTCACCGGCGATGTGAACGTCTCGCCGCTGCGCCCGTCGCGCAGGACAGTCTTGCCCGTGACGGTGTGACCGCTTAACAGGAGCAGCTCGACAGCCGCGCCGTCGACGTCGGCCTCCGACTTCTTGCCGAGCATCCCGGCGAGAGCCGGCAGCTCGAGGTCTTCCAGTATATCGGCCGCGTCACGTCCGCGCCGCTTCTCGAGCTGCCGCAGGGCAGTCTTCACTGCGGCGCGTTTCTGAGCGCTGATCGTTTCGTCGTTCGCCGCCGCCGCGTGGAACTCGATCTGATGCACCAGCCTTTCCTCTTCTCGCTCGGCCAAAGTGCGCGCGGCGACCGTGAGAAAGTCGCGAACGCGATGGAAGAGGTCACGCGTGTCCTGCGACACGCCGCGACCGCCCAGGTCGTTCAGCGTCGCGTCAGCCAGCAGCGCGCTCGGCTCGTCGCTGTTCTGTCGCGGCGCGATGTCGGCGATGAGCTGGCGCACATCCGAATCGGAGACATCCAGCGGCGCGTCGCTGAGGCCGAATGACTCACGCACCCAGCGCAGATTGGCGAGCTTGAGCAAGAGGCCGATTTCGCGCTCGTTGGCCCCCTGGAATGTCGGGGTCTTGGCGTAGAAGCCCAGGAGGCGCGCTGCCCAGCCCAAGTGCGTCTCGAGGATCTGTCCCACGTTCATCCGGCTGGGAACGCCTAACGGATTGAGGACGATGTCCACGGGGCGCCCGTTAGGCAGGAACGGCATGTCTTCCTGGGGCACGATGCGCGCGACGATCCCCTTGTTGCCGTGGCGGCCGGCCATCTTGTCGCCCACGGAGATCTTGCGCTTCTCGGCAAGATAGACCTTGACAAGCTGGATCACGCCCGGCGGCAGCTCGTCCGGCTGCAGGATGCGGTCGATGCGCTCCTCGGCCTTCTCTTCGATCCTGGCCTTCTCTTCGTTGGCCGCGTCGATGATCTCGCGGATGCTCTCGTTGACTTTCTTGTTTTCCACGCGGAAGGTCTTGAGGTCGATCTGCGCGAAACGCAGCTCGCTCAGCACATCGCTCGTTAGGCGTGTGCCTGCCGGTATCGCCTCCTCGACCGTTCCCGCTTTGAGCGCGAGCGCGACACCTTGTCCCGCGAGCGCGACACGCAATTCCTCGTCGCGCACCTCGTTGACGCGCACCTTCTGCTCGCCCTCGAGCCGGCGCACCTCGCCGATGCGCTCGCCGCGGTCCTTCTCGACAACCTGATCCTCGGTACGCGAGAAGATCTTCACGTCGATGACCACCCCCTCCATCCCGGGCGGCACCTTGAGCGACGAATCCTTCACGTCCTTTGCCTTCTCACCGAAGATCGCCGTGAGCAGCTTCTCTTCCGGCGAAAGCTCCGTCTCGCCCTTGGGCGTGATCTTGCCGACGAGGATGTCGCCGGGCTTCACATGCGCGCCGATGCGCACGATGCCGCGCTCGTCGAGGTCGACCAGCGACTCTTCCGCAACGTTGGGAATCTCGCGCGTGATCTCCTCCTGGCCGCGCTTGGTGTCGCGCACGTGCAGCTCGAGCTCCTGTACGTGGATCGAGGAGTATACGTCGTCCTGAACGAGCCGCTCCGAGAGAACGATGGCGTCTTCGAAGTTGTGCCCGTACCACGGCATGAACGCCACCGTGACATTCGCGCCTAACGCCAAGTGCCCGCGCTCCGTCGCCGATCCGTCGGCCAATACCTCCCCCGCCTTTACCTTCTGTCCAAACCTAACGATTGGACGCTGGTTGATAGCCGTGTCCTGATTCGTACGCCAGAACTTCTTGAGCCTGTAGCGGTCGCGCTGCGTGAGCCGCGCCAGCGGACGCGACTCGTCGCGCTGGGCGCGCTCCAGCACCGCGTCGACCATGATCTCGTCGGCCGTCACGTGTGTCACCACACCGCCGCGCCGGGCAATCACCACCGCCCCCGAGTCTCGCGCCACCTTCTCCTCCAGACCCGTCCCTACCAGCGGCGACTGCGGGTTCACCAGCGGCACGGCTTGTCGCTGCATGTTGGAGCCCATCAGCGCCCGGTTGGCGTCGTCGTGCTCCAAGAAGGGGATGAGCGCCGCCGCTATCGAGACGAGCTGCTCGGGGGCTACATCCATATAATCGATGCGGTCCGGTGCTACCAGCGGCACGTCGCCGCGCGCGCGGCACAGCACAAGATCGTCCACGAAAGAACCGTCCGGATTCAGCTTCGCATTCGCTTGCGCGATGACCGCGTCCTCTTCACGGTTGGCGTCGAGCCACGCCAGCTCATCGGTCGCCTTACCGTTCTTGACAATGCGATACGGCGTCTCCACGAAGCCCAGGTCGTTGACCCGCGCATAACACGCGAGCGACGTGATGAGCCCGATGTTGGGCCCTTCGGGAGTCTCGATCGGGCACATGCGTCCGTATTGCGAATAGTGCACGTCGCGCACCTCGAACCCGGCGCGCTCGCGCGTTAGGCCGCCCGGGCCTAACGCGGACAGCCGGCGCTTGTGCGTCAGCTCCGCCAGCGGATTCGTTTGATCCATGAACTGGCTCAGCTGCGACGAGCCGAAGAACGCCTGAATCACCGCCGAGACTGTCCGGGCGTTCACCAGATCATCCAGCGAGATCTTCTCCGGATCGGTGTTGATCGACATGCGCTCCTTCACGAGCCGCGCCATGCGCGAGAGCCCCACGGAGAACTGATTGGCGATCAACTCGCCCACCGAACGGATGCGGCGGTTGCCGAGATGGTCGATGTCGTCTACATGGCCGCGTCCCTCGGCCAACTCGACGAGATAGCGCAGGATCGCGATGAAGTCATCCTTCGTCAGGACCGTCATCGCCGCATCTTCGTGCAGCCCCAGCCGCTGATTGATCTTGTAGCGACCGACACGCCCCAGGTCATAACGCTTGGGTGAGAAGAAGAGCCGCTCGAGTGCCTGACGAGCCGTCTCGGTATTGGGTGCGTCGCCCGGCCGCAGCAGCGTATAGATCTGCCTCAAGGCGATAGCCTCACCCACTCGCGTCGGCGTGTCGCCGTACTTCTTGCGGTCCGTGTCGGAGTACTTGGCGGGATCCGTAGGATCCTTCGCGATCGTGTTCTTGACGATCGTCGATTCCGCGCGGCCGGAGGGCACGAACACCGAGGCCCGCACGGCGCCCGCCTTGCGCAGCCGCTTGATGAGCGTGTCCTTGAGTGCCTGACCGGAATCGGCCAGCACCTCACCCGTCGCGGGATCCACGACGTCGGCAGCCAGCACCCGGGGAATCGCCCGCTCGCCGCGCTCGAAAGCATCAAGCTCGTCGCGCAGATCTGCGGTCATGTACGACGCGAAGACCTTGATCCTCTCGATCCCCTGGCGCCGCAGGCGATTGAAAACTTCCTCGGTCAGCTCGTCGCCTTCCCTAACGAGCAGCATCGACTGCGCTCTCTCGAGCGCGGCGCGCGCCTTCTTCGTCTTCGCTTTGGGCGCCTCGGGATCCGGGGCCTCGCCCTCCAGATCGATATTCTCGGCGATGATGGCGCCTAACACTTCACGCAGATCGGTGCGGCTCTCGCGCTTCTTGACCAGATCGAGATCGCGGACACCGAAGAAGAGGCGCAAGATGTCCGAGTTCGACCCGTACCCGAATGCGCGCAAGAGCGCCGTCGCCGGAAACTTCTTCTTCTTATCGATGTGCACGTAGATCACGTCGTGGATATCGACAGTGAACTCCACCCACGAGCCGCGGAAAGGAATTATGCGCGCCGAGATCAACCGCTGGCCGTTGGGATGCGTGCTCTCCTCGAAGACAACGCCGGGCGATCGATGCAGCTGGCTCACGATCACCCGCTCTGCGCCGTTGATGACGAACGTGCCGAGGTCGGTCAGTAGCGGCAGCTCCCCGAGATAGACCTCCTTCTCGATCTCATTCTTCAGCCGCTTCTCGCCCTCGACCTCTTCGAAAATGCGCAGGCCGAGCTTGGCCTTGAGCGGGGCGGAGTACGTCATGTCGCGCTCGATACACTCTTCCACCGAGTACTTCGGCTCACCGAGCGCGTACGCCTTGAACTCCATGGAGAAGTTCTCGTGCACGTCGGTGACGGGGAAGAGATCCTTGAAGACGCGCTCGAGCCCGACGTCTTCGCGGTCATGAGCCGCCGCATCGCGCTGCAACAGAGCTTCGAAGGCGCGCGTCTGGATATCGAGGAGATGGGGCATCTCCATCCCCTCGTCAAGCTTCCCGAAGGACAACAGCTTCATCGTGTTAGGCATGTATCACCCGGCTCAACAGGCGAAAGGCGGACGGCGACTGAGATGCCGTCCTGGGGAAGGCGTGCGCGCAGCGCGCCTCCCCGCGCGCAGAGCGCGGAGGAGGCGTAGCGGCACCGCGAAGCACAGCAACAATTCGGGACCGACGGGAGAGCAACGGCCTACTTCACTTCGACGGTTGCGCCCTCGGCTTCCAACTTCTGCTTGACTGTTGCGGCCTCGTCCTTCGTGACGGCGGTCTTCACTTCCTTGGGGGCACCATCGACGAGGTCCTTGGCTTCCTTGAGGCCGAGGCCCGTTAACTCGCGTACAACTTTGATGACCTGGATTTTCTTAGCGCCGGCTTCCTTGAGGATGACCGTGAATTCGGTCTGCTCCTCGACAGCGGGCGCGGCGGCGGCGCCACCAGCCGCACCACCGGCGGCCGCGACCGCAACGGGGGCTGCAGCGGTCACATTGAACCGGGTCTTGATCGCTTCGGTCACATCGTGAAGTTCGAAGACCGACATGTTGCCGATCAGGTCCACGATTTCGTCTTTATTCATCGTTGCCATTTCGTCTCTTCTCCAGAAGAACGTCTTCGCTGGTACCGGCGCGCCGCACTCGCTGACACGCGCCCTAACGAGTTTACGTTATGCTGCCGCTTCCTTCTGCGCTTTTACTGCTTCCAGTACGCCCACAAAGTTTCGTAGAACGCCCTCAAGACTGCCGACAAACGCAGCGAGAGGGCTCTCGAGCGATGTCACGAACTGCGCCAGCATCTGCTCGCGCGACGGCAGCGTAGCGAGCTTCTTGATCTGATCTTCGCTAAGCGCGACACCGTCCAGCATCCCGCCTTTCACGGTCGGGCGCTTATCGTTCTCCTTCGCGAAATCCGCCAGCACCTTCGCCGCAGCCACAGGATCGCGGGCAAGCACAACGCCGGTCGGTCCGCGCAGACGTTCCGTCGTTAGGCCGCTCGCCTCCACTGCCCGCAACGCCAGTGAATTCTTGATGACCACGTATTGCACACCCGCCTTGCGAAACCGGCGCCGCAAATCGGTCATCCGCTTCACGTTCAAGCCTGTGAAGTCGGTGAAGTAGAGCGCCTGAATACCCTTCAGCTGCGCGCTCAGATCGCTGACAACCTGGTCTTTCTGTGATCGCTTCATCGCCGGTTACCGGTACAGGGTGGTGTCGACCTTGACGCCCGGGCCCATGGTGCTGGAGACCGACACGTTGCGCACGTACACGCCTTTCGACGCGCTGGGTTTGGAACGGACGATCTGGTCCATGAGCGCGCCGAAGTTCTGTTCCAGCGCTTCGACCGTGAACGAGGCTTTGCCGATGGCGGCGTGCACATTTCCGCTCTTGTCGACACGGAATTCAATCTTCCCGGCTTTCGTTTCGCGCACCGCGCGCGTGACGTCCATCGTCACGGTTCCGGCTTTGGGGTTAGGCATGAGGCCGCGCGGCCCGAGGATTCGCCCCAGTTGTCCGACTTGTCCCATCTGGTCCGGCGTGGCGATGAGCACATCGAAGTCGAGCCAACCTTCCTTGATCTTGGGCACGAATTCGACACCGACGTAATCGGCGCCGGCGGCCTCCGCCTCGCGCGCTTTGTCACCGACGGCAATCACCAGGACGCGCACGGACTTGCCGGTTCCCGCAGGCAGCACGACGGTGCCGCGCACGATCTGATCGGCGTGGCGCGGATCGACGCCGAGCCTAACGGCAACCTCGATCGTCTCGTCGAACTTCGCGAAGACTACGTTCTTGACCAGCTCCAACGCCTGGCGCGGCTGATGCTGCGCAACCGGATCGCGGCGCTTGGCGGCCGCGCTGTATCTCTTGCCGTGCGTGCGCATCAGTCTTTCACCTCGATGCCCATCGAGCGTGCCGCGCCGGCCACCATGGCCATCGCTGCCTCGATCGATTCGCAGTTGAGGTCGGGCATCTTTATCTCAGCGATGCGGCGCACCTGAGCCTTCGTGACGCTGCCGACCTTGACGCGATTGGGCTGCCCGGACCCCTTTTCCAGACCCGCTTCCTTCTTCAAGAGGATCGCCGCAGGCGGTGTCTTGAGGATGAAGGTGAAGGACTTGTCGGCGTAGATCGTGACCTCCACGGGCAGGATCATCCCGGCCTGGCTCTGCGTGCGGGAGTTGAACTCCTTGCAGAAGGCCATGATGTTGATCCCCTGAGGACCGAGAGCTGTACCGACGGGGGGTGCCGGGTTCGCGGCTCCTGCAGGGATCTGCAGCTTGACAAATCCGGTGACTTTTTTGGCCATACAATCTCCTCTGCGTTCGGCCGGAGGAGCGGCGAGATGCGTTAGGCGGCCCGGCGCCGGCGCATGCCCCAGGGGGCCACGCCGCTGCGAGACCGCGGTCATCTGTCGTCTCCAGCCCGACTCCCACAGTTCTGTTTAACGTCGTCGTGGTATCCGACGGTGCGCTCCTCGCCTGATGGCCGCCCCGCGCAAAGGCCGGTGACTGCGGTAGGAGCGTCCACAACGGGCGCTCCGCGACAGGTTCCTTTCGGTCAGGGGCGCCGCAGTTCCCTCGCGCCCCGGCCCGATCCCCCAACGACTTGTTAGGCGTTAGTACGCCCGCAACTGCAAGTAGTCCAACTCGACGCTTGTCGGCCGGCCGAAGAGGCTGACCGTCACCTTCACTTTCCCCTTGTCCGGATCGATCCCCTCTACAGTGCCGCTGAAATCCGTGAACGGCCCTTCGGTGATCTCCACCGCCTGCCCGATCAGGAACGGAATCTCCTCCTTGGCTTCTTCTTCCACTGCCTCGTCGGCGACGCCGAGCAGCCGGTTTACCTCTTCCATGCGCAGCGCCATCGGTTCGCGACCCTGTCCGACGAATTTGATCACGCCCTGGATGCTGTTGATCAGGTGACTCGTCTCCTGATTCCAGACCATGTCGACAAGCACATAGCCTGGGTAAAGCTTGCGCTCCACATTCACCTTCTTGCCGTTCTTGATCTCGACAACTTCCTGAGTCGGAACCAGCGCCTGCCGGATGAGCCGCTCTTCCGGCTGGTGCGTGTCCTGCTCGATGCGCCGCTGGATCAGCGAACGCACCTTGTTCTCGTGGCCAGCCGTGGTCTGGATGGCGTAGAAGCGATGCGTGCTCATCTTATCCAGCGAAGATCGAGGGGATCCCCCTAACGAGGATGAGCTGCAACAACCAATCGAGCACGAAGATCAAAAGGCCGACGAACAGCGACAGAACGATCACGCCGATGGAGAGCTGGCGGATCTGCGTCTTGTCGGGCCAGGTGACCTTCTTCATCTCCGTGATCGTCTCTCGGTAGAACGTGACGATCTTGGAGCCGAAGCCTGGTGGGCTCGGCGGCCGGGCTATCTCGGCGGGCACGGCTACTTCGTTTCCTTGTGCAGCGTATGCTTGTTACAACGCGGGCAATGCTTCTTCCACTCCACACGTTCGGGATGTACCCGGCGGTTTTTCATCGTGAAGTAGTTGCGATTCTTACAGTCGTTGCACGCGAGGATGATGTTCTCTCGAGGCATGGCCAATCAGGAAAGCGTTTCGTTTGAGAGCTCGCGACCGGGATTGAACCGGTGACCTCACCCTTACCAAGGGTGTGCTCTACCGACTGAGCTACGCGAGCCAAGCACTCCCTTGCACTCGCCCCCCACCTTCCCCTCCTCCCCCCTCGCCGCCGCATTCCTCGCGTCTGTTGCCTAACAGAGCGGGAGACGGGGCTCGAACCCGCGACATCAAGCTTGGAAGGCTTGCGCTCTACCATCTGAGCTACTCCCGCAGGTCCGCACCCATGTCTGCTGCGCCGCACTCCGCCTCTCGTCTGCTCGCGTTCACTCCTCCATTTTAGCACGCACGTGCCTAACGGCAACGCGTGTCCCGATGGTGGGGGAAGGATTCGAACCTTCGAAGGCGTGAAGCCGGCAGATTTACAGTCTGCTCCCGTTGGCCGCTTAGGTACCCCACCTAACGCGCGCAGCCGGCCACGCCAGGGGGCGCCTGCCGCTGATGTCGCTTTGTTGACGAGAGCTGACGGCGAGACTTGAACTCGCAACCTACTGATTACAAATCAGTTGCTCTGCCAATTGAGCTACGTCAGCAGCTCGACGTTTTTTGCGCGAGACACGAA
>JBQTJS010000385.1:0-6964 GCA_052386875.1 Gemmatimonadaceae bacterium | reverse complement strand
CTTGACCGCGACGGACTTAACGCGGCCCTCGGGTACCAGCAGCAGCCCGCGGTTCGCCGGCTCGTCGGCGTACGGCTCGATCAGCGCGGCACCACGGGAGCCTAACGCGCCGTCCGCACTGATCTTGATCGACCGGATCCAGAGCCGCCCGTCGTACAGACCGTTCTGCGGGCCGCGCGCGAGATAGTGCTCGATGGCGGCGTCATCGTTGGCGACCATTATATAGTTGCGCAGCGAATACCTGCCTTCGCGCGCCAGCTCCTCGTGCACGTCGATCACCGCGCGCCCGACGCCCGCGTCATGCACGCCCGTGAGCCCCCACTCAGTGCTCTCGCGGATGGCGGCCAGCAGCGCGGCACGCTGCTCGCTCTGCACCGGCGCGGGTATGACGCGGCCCACCAGACCCATCGCCCTGTCGACCAGTACGCCCGTAGGCTCGTTGCCCGCGCCGCGCATGATGCGCCCGCCGCTCGGGTCCTGTGCGGCGGCTGTGAGACCGGCAGCCTTCATCGCAGCAGCATTGACGAGCGCGGCGTGACCGTCGATTCTCGTTAGGTACACCGGATGATCGGGCACCGCGCGTGATAGCGCCTCGTGCGTCGGGAAGCGCGTGTCGCCCCAATCGTTCTGGTCCCAGCCGCGCCCCGTGATCCACGTCCCGCTTGGCAACTCCCGCGCGCGTGCGGCGACGCGCGCGACAACCTGGTCGTACGAGGTCGTGCCGACGAGATCGACGGTCCGCAGCGCTGTCCCCAATCCCAACAAATGCACGTGCGCATCGATCATCCCGGGGATCACGGTCTGACCTCGCGCATCGACCAGTCGCGTCGCCGGCCCGCGGTACGTCATGACGCCGCGCGCCGCACCGGTAAAGAGCACGCGACCGTCCTTTACAGCCATCGCTTCGACAAACGGCCGCGTGGGATCTACGGTGTAAATACGCGCGTTCGTGACAATCAGATCTGCCGTCGCGCTTTGCCTGCTTCCCGCGCCCCCCTGGGCCGCTACTCGCGTGGCGGAGAGGAGGATCGCAGCGGAGAGCCCCAGCGTGACAAGAGAATTCAGCGTCATGAGCGTAGTGCCGGTGAGATGCGGTGGCGCGTAATGTACTGCGCTTCACATGACTCGCGAACTGTCGAGGGAGAGGGACGTCGAGCGGGATGGCCACCCCGGCCGCTGGCGCATTCTGGCGATCCTCTCACTCGCCGAGTTGTTAGGCATGTCGCTCTGGTTCTCGGCGAGCGCTGTCTCGCAGCAGCTCGCAGCGCAATGGGCGCTCACTGCCGAGCAGGCGGGCTGGTTGACGACAATCGTGCAGCTCGGCTTTGTCGCCGGGACGGCGACGTCGGCGTTGCTGAACCTGGCCGATGTCCTTCCGGCACGCCGGCTCTTCGCCGCCTCCGCTGTCCTCGGTGCGTTCGCCAATGCGGGCTTGCTGATGGCGCCGGGGTACGCGGCCGCACTGGGGACGCGGTTCGCCGCGGGATTCGCGCTGGCGGGCGTGTATCCACCGGCGATGAAGATGATTGCCACCTGGTTCCGCTCGGCGCGCGGACTGGCTGTGGGCAGCGTCGTCGGCGCGCTCACAGTGGGCAAGGCGCTGCCGTACCTTGTTCATGCGGTGCGCGAAGCAAGCGTCGGCGCGGTTGTTTGGACGGCGTCCGGCGCGGCCCTCGCCGCAGCGCTCCTGGTCGGCGTCTTGTATCGCGACGGCCCGTACCCGTTCCCCGCGCGCCCCTTCTCATGGGGGCTGGCGGGAGCACTCGTTAGGCAGCGCCGTTGGCGTCTTGCGACAGGGGGCTACCTCGGACACATGTGGGAGCTGTACGCCTGCTGGACATGGCTCCCGGCATTCCTGGGTGCCGCGTTAGGCACCGGCGTCGCAGGCGCGGCGGGCTTGGCCGGCTTCGCCGCTATTGCCGTCGGCGGACTGGGCTGCGTCTGGGGCGGGATCTATGGCGACCGGCGCGGGCGAGAATGGGTGGTGACAGTCGCGATGGCAGCGAGTGGTGCCTGCGCTGCGGTCATCGGCCTCACTTTCGACGGCCCGTCCGCTATAATCGTCGCAATCGCGCTGATCTGGGGCTTCTTCGTCGTCGCCGACAGCGCCCAGTTCTCGGTCCTCGTGACCGAGAGCGTGCCGCCGCACGCAGTGGGGACTGCGCTCACCCTGCAAGTCTCGTTAGGCTTCCTCCTCACCATGCTGCCGATGCAGCTCGTCCCGCGCATCGCGGCGCTCGTAGGTTGGCGCTGGGCCTTCGCGCTGCTTGCTGTCGGGCCGGCACTGGGGATCGCAGCGATAAAACGGCTGCGCGCCCACAAGCTCGCTCAGGTGCCGGCGTTAGGGACCTCCCCAGCCTCGGATCACGCGCCGCCGTGACAGCCAGTGCGCGGGGTCCCGTGCATGAGTTGTCCGTAGTACGCGGCAGTGCTCGTGCCCGCGGCACTACTGGCGCATCAAAGTCGTGTTGAGGGCTACGCGATCCACGCGCACACGCTCGGCTCGGCCGCCGACAAAAGTGAAGACGTAGCGGTCGCTGCCACGCGCGAAGGTGTTGGCGCCGACATATTCCACACGCGCCGCAGTCCGGCTGTCGGCGATCCGCGCCGTTAGGTGTCCGCTGTCCGCGGCGAAAGTAACGCGCAGCCGTCGGCCGCGTCCGGGCCCTTCGAACGTTCCGGTGTAAGCGGCCAGGTCGCCCGTGAACGGCGTTGCCTGTGACTCTGCTTTGCGGCGCCCCAAGATCACTTCGACCAGCGATGCCGCGACCTCCGCGGGGGCGACCGGCCCCGCGGTGTTGATCAGCACGACTACCGCGAGCTGCGCCTCCGGAAGCCACGCCGTTTCGGACAGGTAGCCGTTGATGCCGCCGCCGTGCGAGATGGCGCGATGTCCCGCGATCTCGCTCACAGCCAGCCCTTTCGCGTAGCGCACCGGTGTGCCGTCGGTGAGCGTATCGGGCGTGATGAGCGAGCGATAGGCGCGCTCCGAGAGGACGCGATTCCCGTGCAGCGCGCGCATCCAGGCGAGGAGGTCACCTGCCGTGCTGCATAACGAGCCTGCCGCGTATGGATAGGTATGGTCGATGTAGCCCTTCAGCACGAGCTGCGCGCCCGGCCCCGTGTCATAGCCGTGTGCGCGGCGCTTGACGATCTTGCGCTCGTTGCAGTAGTGCGAATCGTGCATACCTAACGGTGCGAACAGGCGCTTCTCGACGAACTCTCCGTACGGCATCCCGGCGACCTTCTCGATTACGAGCCCGGCCAGGAAATAAGCGGAGTTGCTGTAGATCAGCGCTGTGCCGGTAGGGAAATCCAGCGGTTCATCCTTGAAGAGCGCCACAAGCGAGTCCTTGGGGAGCTTGCGTGTCATCAGCGCGCCGAACCGGGGGATCTCGGTGTATCCCTTGATGCCGGACGTGTGATCGAGCAGCCGGCCGAGGGGCATCGCCCGGCCGTGCGTGGGGTAGTCGGGGAGGTACTTCGTTAGGTCGTCCTCCAGCGAGAGCTTCCCATCTTGTGCCAAGAGCAGCATCGCGGCCGCAGTGAACTGCTTGGTTACAGACCCGATCTCGTAGACGGCAGCCGCCGGCGTGGTGACATCCAGCTCCAGATCCGCGAACCCGTAGCCTTTGAGCACGAGCGTGTCGTTCCCGCGCAGCACGGCGACGGACATCCCCGCGGCCTTGCCGTCTTTGAGATAGGACGCCACTACCGAATCGATGGCGGCCGGTATCCGACCGGCGCTCTGAGCGTCAGCCGGCACCGCGGTTAAGGAAATCGCACCCAGCGCGAGCCTAACGTATGCGCAGACAGGTTTCATCGTGTCCCTCGGTTTAAACGCCGCGCCACCAGGTACAGCGGCACGAGCATGAACAGTCCGTAACAGATCATCGCCACCAGTGAGCTGGCAGACATAGCACCTAACGATTCACCGATCCTGAGGCCGCCGTCCAGCTGCCGCGCGGCCAGCGCCGTCAACAAGACGCCCATGATCGCTCCCCCGGCGATCAAACCCGAAGAGAAGAGCACACCGGGACCGCTGTCCCCCTCGGGACCGTACTGCTTCTCCTTCGGCAGCCTGCGCTCGACGAGCCAGCGGATCACGCCGCCCATGAACATCGTCGCCGACGTCGAGATCGGGAGGTAAGCGCCGACGGCGATCGGCAGGGCAGGGAGCCCCAGGATCTCCAGCGCAACCGCGAGGAAGACGCCGATCATAATGAGCCCCCACGGCAACTGCTGCGTTAGGATGCCGTCGACAACAAGCGCCATGATCTGCGCTTTGGGGGAGTCCAACTTCTCGACCTCGCGGCCGCTCGCGTCGCGCGGCTCGCGTCCGCCGATCCCGGGATCGAGCAGATACGCTATCTCGCCGGCACTGTTAACCAGGTAACGGCCGGGGGGTGCATTCCCTGTTTGCGAGTACAAGTGTCCCACGCGATACGATTGGCCGTCGGGTCCTACGCGCGTGTCGTCCTCGAAGTTCCCGACCGTCACGCCCGGATAGCTGCGCACGACAGCGGTCGTCTTCGCCTCATTCAGGAACTGGATAATGCCGCCGATGACGATCGCCGATGTCACGACGCCGAAGAACAATCCGATCTGCTGTCGGCGAGGCGTCGCTCCGACTAGATAGCCGGTCTTTAGATCCTGCGACGTCGCCGCCGCCACTGCGGCCGCTACGCACACAACTCCGCCTATCGAGAGCGCGAGCACTCGATGCTCGACGTTGGTCCAGCCGACGAGCAGGAACAGCAATGATGTCATGAGCACTGTTGCGACTGTCATCCCGGAGATCGGGTTGGAGCTGGCACCGATCTGCCCGGCTACGCGGCTCGACACCGTGGCGAAGAGGAATGCGAAGAGAACGGCGAGGATAGCGCCGAACGGATTGATGCGGATCTGCGGGAGCAGGATCATCGCGACGATGAGCACGCCGGCGCCGACGACCACCCAGCTCATGGGGAGATCACGCTCGGTGCGGCGCGCGCCGGATGCGATGCGTACTCCTCTGAAGTCCTTCAAGCCGGCTGCCAGGGCGTGCCAGATCGTGGGGAGGGACCTAACGAGCGAAATGATCCCCGCCATCGTCACGGCCCCGGCGCCGATGAAGAAGATGTAGTTGCCGCGCACGGTGGTGGCGTCCATGTCGCGGATGAGCTGCGTGTCGTACGGGAGGATCGCAGTGGTAGCCGTCGCGCCGAAGAGCTTGATCGCCGGGATGATGACGAAGTACGAGAGCACACCTCCCGCGAAGAGGTAACCGGCGATGCGCGGTCCGATGATGAATCCGACTCCCGTAAGCTCGGGGCTGATCTCCGCGCGGATCTCGCCGAACAGCTCGCGGCCGCCGTCGGGGCGCACTCTCTCGAAGACGCGCCGCGGAACTTCGGCCCAGAGCTTCATTCCTGCATTGGCGAACTTGTAGAGCGCTCCGAGTCCGAAGCCGAGGAAAACAGTCTTCGCCTGAATGCCGCGCTGCTCGCCGACAATCAACACTTCCGCGCAGGCAGTCCCCTCGGGGTATTTGAGGGTCCTGTGCTCTTTGACTATCAGCGAGCGGCGGATGGGGATTGTGAGGAGGACGCCTAACAAGCCGCCCACAAGCGCGATGGCCGCCACCTGCGTCCACGGCAGCTCGTAGCCTAACAAGATGAGACCGGGAAGAGTGAAGACGACACCGGCCGCGATCGATTCACCCGCCGAGCCCACTGTCTGCGTCATGTTGTTCTGCAGGATCGTCGCGGGGGGCCGGCCGAAGGCGTTGCTGAAGTAGCGGAAGATCGTGATTGACAGCACCGCGATCGGTATCGATGCGCTGACAGTCAGGCCGACCTTGAGCGCCAGGTACACGCTCGACGCGGCGAAGACGAGGCCCAACAGGATTCCCAGAACAATGACCCCGGCCGTGAATTCGCGCGGTGCCTCTGTGTGCGGGACGAATGGCGTGTGAGCGTTCTCGTCGGCGAGTTGCGCGCCCGGCGCGACGCCGGCTTCGGGCTCGGTTATAGTGGCCATTGGGGGTTGAGGAAGCTTGTTATGCGCGCTGCCTAACTTCGCGGCTGAGACGGGCGCTTGTCGAGGCCGATCGCGCCACGCAACGCCGCCGCCAAGCCGGCGCCCTCGCGGCTCGCGCCCCCGCCCGCGTCGATCATCTGATACTGCGTCAGCAGCATGCGCAGCCCCTCGCTGAGCGCCACGGGCTCGAGTACCAGCGACATGAGGGGCTTGTCCAGCGCGTCGGCGAATTTGACCTCGCGGCGCACATATTTCGACGCTGCGGAGCGCGCCGAGAGGAAGAGCAGGAGCGCGCGGCAGCGCTCGATGCGCGATTCGATTACGGCGTCCCACTCCGCGCCGGACGGGATCCCGGCGTCATACCAGTACGTCACACCGGATTCGTGCAGCGTGCGCATGTGCGGCGCGATCCGCGCGGCATCGGCGTGGGCGTAGCTGATGAAGACATAGCCGGCCGCGTCGCGCGTCGCCGGAGGGACGTCCGGCGGGAACCTAACGGGCGCAACCATGTCCTCGTTAGGTGGTTCCTCAGGCGCAGCGTATCGCAGACTCTCCGGCGGCATCCAACTGAGAGCGCGTTCGACAACGCCGGCATCCTCGGCTGTGGCGCATAGCTCCGCCACCGATGCGTCCTCCCCCCCTCTCCCTGCCGCGTCATCGCTCACGAGCGAGGAGTGAATGGGGGGATCGAATCCGGTGAGGCCTTCTGCCGGCGCGAAGTCGAGCAGCGGTTCGTCCATTCGCAGCTCATGAAACTGCTGCCGGAAACGACTCCCCAGTGCGCGCCGCAGCCACGTTTCGGCCGGGCCGGGCGTCGTCCCCACATACTCCTCGATGAGGTACGCCGCCGCGGCCAGCCGGCGGGCGACGCGCTGCTGCAGGTCGAGGAGCGCCGCTGGTGCGCGCCCCGTTTCACCGAGGAGCCTGGCATTACGCCGCGCTT
>JBQTJS010000384.1:0-2424 GCA_052386875.1 Gemmatimonadaceae bacterium | reverse complement strand
ACCCCCGCAAGGAAGCCGACAGCCCCTCCGATGACGCCGCCGCGTGCGATGTGGGGAAGGTGATTCTTCTTCTGCCCGATGCTCAATTCCACACGCCGGACCTGGTCATACGGGATCGTCCACAATCCGCGGCCAGCGCGGTCCTCTACCAGAACGAGCGTGTCACCACGCGTCTCGAGGTAGTTTGCGACAAGGGGGCCGACGAGCGAAGTCGCAGCCACACGAACCCGGGCGCCAGGCGGAATAGGAAGGACTGAAGCCGGCCGCGATTGGGCAACGCCCACCGTTGCGTTGGCGACCACGACGAGGACAAACACAGCGCGAGAAAGAATTCCCACTACGCTCGCTCCCGAGAAGGATCCAATGCGTTGAAGTATAGCCGGACTTGCCAGCTGTCGATGTGCGCTCTGCGACAATGGTTGCTATGTTGCCCGCTATAATCGCGTCAGCCACCTCACCACGTTAATCCGTGCTTCTTCCATGACCTTGCGCACGACGAAGGCACCCGACGATCTGCGGTCACCCGCCGCGACACTGCCCGGTGCGCTAGCAACTGGGCGCATCGACGCGGTGGCAAGTGATGCGCCACCAGCGCGGCTGACATCGGAACTCGCGGCCACGATGCAAGGATCGCAAATCCTGCGCATCGCCGCTGAAATCCGGACTCGGATCGCAGCCGGTGAGCAGATCTGCAATCTGACTGTGGGCGACTTCGATCCGAAACAATTTCCGATCCCGTCCTTCCTCGAGGAGCAGATCGCCCAGGCACTGCGGGTGCGCGAGACGAACTATCCCCCGTCAAACGGCATTCCGGTATTACGGCAGGCCGTAACAACGTGGTACGAAAACGAGCTGGATCTGGAGTACGCCCCTGAAGCCGTACTAATCACGTCGGGATCTCGGCCGGGGATTTACGGTGCATTCATCACGCTCGTCGATCAAGGCGACCGCGTTGTGTTCGGAGTTCCATCCTGGAACTCGAATTACTATTGCCACTTGAGCGGTGCGACAGCGGTGCCGGTGGTGTGCCACCAGCAGCACGCGTTTCTGCCGAGCGCAGCGCAGCTAGGTGAAAGCTTACGCGGAGCGAGGCTGCTGGTGCTGAACTCACCGCTGAATCCCTGCGGTACCGCGTTCAGCGCGCACGCGTTAGGCGAGATATGCGACGCCGTCCTCGAAGAGAACAGCCGCCGCGGTGCGGGAGAACGCCCGCTCTACCTCTTGTACGATCAGGTATACTGGCAGCTCACCTTCGGCGAGACAAGGCACGTCCATCCCGTAGGACTGCGGCCGGAGCTGAAGCCGTATACCCTGTATGTGGACGGAATGTCCAAGGCATTTGCAGCCACGGGGATCCGTGTCGGTTGGGTCGTCGGACCTAACGAATTGATTCGGCCGCTCAATGATTTCCTCGGCCATGTCGGGACATGGGCGCCGCGGCCGGAACAGGTGGCATCGGCGTCCTTGTTAGGCAGGCCTGACATCGTTGCCGGATACCGCGCCAAGTTCGTGGATGCGCTCAAGCAGCGACTCGATACACTGTATGACGGCATCGCCACGCTCAAGCGCGCCGGTTTCGCCGTGGATGCGGTCGCGCCGATGGGGGCGATGTATCTCAGCGCCCGGTTCGCCCTGCACGGCCGAGCTGCAGCCGACGGGTCGATGCTGCGGACAAACGACGATATCCGGCGCTGGCTGTTGTCGGAGTGTGGGCTCGGGGTCGTCCCGTTCCAGGCGTTCGGTTCGCGTGAGGAGACCGGCTGGTTTCGCCTGTCGGTTGGAGCGGCCTCCCTGGAGGACATCGGAGACGCACTACCGCGCATCAGGATCGCGCTCGAAGGGCTTCTGTAGGTTCTAAGAACTAGCCGCACGGTAGTCGGCGCTGGACCTCGGTTAAACCCGGCATGGCCCTCGCGGCGACGCGGCTGCCTAACGGCGGAAGTGTAGTCGGCACTGGACCTCGGTTAAACCCGGCATGGCCCGGGTGGAGCGAAAGCTGAGGTCTGGAGGCCCTAGTGTGTTTCCGTCGCCGGTCGCCGGTCCACGGTTGACGGCCGCGGTCCGGTGGTGTATCCTTCCATCCGGATATACCGATGACGTCTGCTGCTGTAGTTGACCGGCTCAGCACGCTGGCTGATCCCACGCGTGCCCGCATCCTGTATGTTCTTGATAAGCAAGAACTTACGGTGAGCGAGCTGTGCACAGTCATGCAGCTCCCTCAGTCGACAGTAAGCAGGCACCTGAAGGTGCTGAGTGATGATGGATGGGTTACGTCGCGCGCTGACGGAACGAGCCGGTTTTATCGGCGCGAGATGGGGATCGATGCGAGTGGTTCACGCCTCTGGGAGCTGGTCGCTGACGATCTGAGCCGGACCGATCGTGGCCGGGAGGACTTGGAACGGATTGTTATGGTCCTGGCTCGGC
>JBQTJS010000383.1:0-3709 GCA_052386875.1 Gemmatimonadaceae bacterium | reverse complement strand
GAGTGGAGCTGGATGAACCTTGGCCCCGCAGGGTCACCGTCGTCGAAGTACAGCGCACCTCGTCGCGGACAATCTGGTGCAGGTCGGTGGGTGAATCGGCCTGCGTACGATCGCTGCGCCGGGGGTGTGTGCCGTATAGCCGCCATCGGGGCGATACTTCGATAACGGCGTTGACCGCACTCATGGTATGTCTGTGTAAGGCATCCGGAACGAATTGCGCTGGGACGCAATTTATTGCGCTCTGTCTCCCATGGTTACCCAACCTCATGGTGCAACGCGGCGCTGCGCACGGCCGGGAATTATACCGAAGCACAGCTGTCCCTGATCGCCGGCCGCGGAGCGGAACTCGCCCGGTCCCCGCGAGCATTCCGCGCGGCGGCCGCTCACGGGTGGCGTTGCTGAGCGCGGCTGGCCCAAAGTGCTGCCACCACAACAACAACGGCAACACCGAGCGCCGTCCACTCGAGCGGCACGTTGAGCAGCACCGCCGCCACGGCAAGGCCGATCACGATCACAGTACCTAACACGATGCGCGCGCGTGTGGGCGTCATACCTGCGTCGCTTTACGGCCGTCCCGGCTCTTTAGTTTTCGTCCGCCAGCACTGCGCGCACGTCCGCATCCGCGATCGGACGCGAAAAGCGACCGTCGGCTTCGTCGGCGGCGCCGATGCGCTGGAGCAAAGCGTACTCGGTGACGCCGCCGCGCGCCTTCTTGTCAACGCGCGTCGCGGCGATCACGTCGTCCGCAGGGAGCGCGCGCGGATAACTCACCGGCAAGCCGGCGCTGCCTAACGCGTGACGCAGCTCGGCGGCTGTCCCCTCTGCCGTGACGCCGATGCGCTCTCCCAGCGTCGCCTCCAGCACCAGACCGATTGCGACGGCTTCGCCGTGGAGCAGCGTGCAGCGGCTCGCGTGCTCGATGGCGTGGCCGAGCGTGTGGCCGGCATTGAGCGTGCGGCGGCGAGCGCGCTCGTGCATGTCCGCCGCGACTACGCGCGCCTTGATGCGCACCGATTCGGCGATGAGCGACTCGAGCGCGTTCATGTCGGCTGAGCCGCCGGCGCCCGTGATGACCCCGCCCGCCGGCTTGTTAGGCACGCCCGCTGCCAGCTCGCGTGCCCGTTGGAAGTGCGCCGCGCTCGCGATGGCCCCGTGCTTGACTATCTCGGCGAAGCCGCAGCGCCATTCGCGCGCCGGGAGCGACTGCAGCACCGAGGGATCGACGATCACAGCCGCCGGCGCATGAAAAGCACCGATCAAGTTCTTCCCGGCAGGCGTGTCGACAGCGGTCTTCCCCCCGATGGACGCGTCCACCATGGCGAGCAGCGAAGTCGGTACCTGCACGAAGGGAATGCCGCGCATGTAGGTGGCCGCTACGAATCCGGCCAGGTCGCCCACAACACCGCCGCCTAACGCGACGACGGCAGTATCGCGCCCCAGGCCGCGAGCCAGCATCGCGTCGCTGAGCTGTGCCCATTCACGACGTGACTTCGCCGCTTCGCCGGCCGGCACCACGAAGAGTTCCGTGCGCGGCGCGCCGCCCGCGCCAAGCACGCTGCGCACTCCCTCGGCGTACAAGGGTGCCACATTGCTGTCCGAAATGACGGCGATCGCTGCCGCGTCGCCGGCAACAGTGCCGCTGAGGAGAGAGCGCAAGTCGGCCAACCTCCCCACGCCGATGTATACCTCGTAACCTCCGGCGTCGATGCGCTGCACTGTCACTCGTTAGGCATGCTTACCACGTCACTTCGCCGCCGCCGGCCAACCGATTCGCCAGGCGCGCCAGCATGAAGAGCAGATCGGAGAGCCGGTTGAGATAGACTATGACGATCTCGGGGATCGCTACCTCGCGCCGCAGTTCCACGACACGCCGTTCGGCGCGACGGCACACGGTGCGCGCCACGTGCAGCGCCGCCGCCTTGGGCGTCCCCCCGGGGACGATGAAGCTGCGCAGCGGCTCCAGCTCGCGTTCGCAAGCGTCGATCGTGCGCTCCAGCTCGGCGATACGAGAATCGTCGATCCGTGCCTTGACGAGCTGCTCCCGCATTTTCTCGAGCTGCGGTGTAGCGAGCAGGGCGCCGATGCTGAAGAGGTCACGCTGCACGGGAACCAGCACCTCGTCGACGCGCGGCATCGCGGCCGCAGCGCGCGCAACGCCCAACGTGGCGTTCAGCTCGTCCACGTCACCATATGCTTCGACGCGCGGATCGTCCTTCGAAACGCGGCCGCCTCCGAAGAGGCCGGTCTCACCGGCGTCGCCAGTCTTCGTGTAGATCCTCATGCGCTCGTAATGTAGCGTTCCGTGGTGCGGCGCGGCCGCGCCCGGTAGGACACGATTACCTTTACGCGGCATGAGCACGCACGAGATCGTCGACATTACTATCGTCGGCGGAGGGCCAACGGGGCTCTTTGGACTATTCTACGCGGGGATGCGCGGCGTGAGCGCGCAGATCGTAGATGCACTTCCCCAGCTGGGAGGTCAGCTAACGGCGCTCTATCCCGAGAAGTACATCTTCGACGTTGCGGGCTTCCCGAAGGTGTTGGCGAAGGACTTGGTCAAGGCGTTGGCCGATCAGGCGCTGCAGTTTCGCGGGGCGGCGGCGGTGCATCTGCTGCAGAACATCACGGGGTTGGAGAGCGTGGACGGGTCCGACGGTGATCGGCACTTCGTGTTGACGACGGCCAGCGACCGCTTCCCGACGCGCGCCTTGGTGCTGGCGGCAGGTATCGGCGCTTTCTCGCCGCGGCGGCTGCATCAGGCGAGCGCGCAGCCCTGGTACGGCCGCGGGATCCATGATGTGGTGACCGACCCGGAGCGTTTTCGTGGTCAGCGCGTGGTGATCATCGGAGGCGGCGATTCGGCGTTCGACTGGGCGCAGCAACTGCTGGATCGTGCGCGCGGTGTGACGCTCATGCACCGCAGCGACCGTTTCCGGGCGCATGCCGCCACCGTGACGGAGGTGCAGCGGGCGGCTGCATTGGGCCGCGCCGAGGTGCTCACGTTCTGCGAGCTGCACGAGGTGCGCGGTGACGGGGATCGCCTAACGGGGATATCGATCCGTCACACCAAGACCAAGGAGCTGCGTGAGGTTGCCTGTGACGCTGTGCTCCCGATGCTGGGCTTCGTGAGCGACATAGGCCCGTTAGGCGCGTGGGGCCTGACTCTCGAGAAAGAGGAGATCGTCGTGAACAGCCGCATGGAGACCGGGCGTCCCGGAATCTACGCAGCCGGTGACGTGACCTGCTATCCCGGGAAGCTGAAACTGATCGCGACGGGCTTCGGCGAAGTTGCCACTGCGATCAACGAGGCTGTGCACTGGATCCATCCCGAGAAGAAGGTGAATCCGGGGCACAGCTCGCATATGGCGATCTTCGGCCAGACGAATGACTAGCAGATCGTCGTCACGGCCCGTCGCCTAACGCGGATACCGCGCTTCCAGTTTCGCCAGGTTGTGGGCGCCGATGTCGCCTAACGCGGATACCGCGCTTCCAGTTTCGCCAGGTTGTGGGCGGCAATGTCGCCTAGCGCCATATCCAGCTGCGTTGCCAGCGCCGCCGTGCACCACAATACGTCGCCCAGCTCTTCGCGCAGCGCCGCACGATCCAGCTCCCGAGCAAAAAACAGATGCTTGCGCACCTGACTCAGGACTTCAGCGGCCTCTTCCGCCAGCGCGGCTGCCGCATCGAGCAACCTGTCGCGCGGCGCGAG
>JBQTJS010000382.1:0-5560 GCA_052386875.1 Gemmatimonadaceae bacterium | reverse complement strand
CGAAGATGCGCTCGAAATGCGGCTGCTCGTCGAGGAAGCGCGGCAGCTCCTTCGCAAGCACCGCGCCCACCGGCTGCTCGGTATTGATGTGGCGCGAGTACACGTAGTGCAGCGTCTCCTTCTTCGGAAAACGGCGCTTCGTGTCGGCGTAGCCTAACGTGGCGCGCGAGAGCTGCATCAGATCTTGCGCGTCCCCCTGATCCATTATGCTGAAATCGCGCGCCACGCCGGCTTCCGGGCCGAAGCGCCGCAGCAGCCTGTGCGCCGTCGCGTGAAAGGTCCCCCCATGCACCTGGCGCGACCGACTCCCCACGATGCGCTCGGCGCGGACCAACATCTCCTCCGCCGCTCGACGCGTGAATGTGAGCAAGAGGATGCGGTCCGGCGACACGCCCCGCTCGATCAGGTGCGCGACCCGGTAGACCAGTGTGCGCGTCTTGCCTGTCCCTGCCCCCGCGATGACGAGCAGCGGACCGTCCCCAGAGGTCGCCGCGACGGCCTGTTCCGCATTTAGCTCAGCGGCGATATCGCGGCCAGACGGCGGCTGCGCCGGGGGACGCGCTGGATATCGCCGGGCCGGCTCGTCCTGTTTCACGTTCGGCAATGTATGCGTTGTGAGTCATCACGTTGTGATGGTGACGGTGCCGAGTGACGGTCGTCCAGTGTGGTCATGCCATAGTCACGTGAGCGCATGCCGGGCCCGGCGCTCTGGCGCACTTTGCCGGGTTCGCTTACATTCGCGGGGCTGTACGCCCGACCTAACGTGCGATTGTGACGTTAGGGGATGTAGTCTGCCCCTTGAGGAGGCCGCGAGGTCGAGCGGTGTGACGCTGGATGGCGATTTGGGTGGCGGCGAACTGTCCGTTCGCGGGGGATAGCGAGGGAGATTGTGCCGTAGCTCACATCGCCCAGCACAATGTGACGGTGCCTGACGACGCAGGGTCTCCAGCCTTTGAGGCGGAGGCCGCTCTGCGGCGTCGTCCGTCTCCGGCCGGTCCCGCCGTACAGCGGGTGCGGCCTAGCAGCAAGAGGACGTATCCGCGCAGGACCACACATCAACTCTGCAGAAGGGGGAAAAGGAATGCAGAAACTCACCCGGTCGTTACTGGCATTCGGCGTGCTTGCGGGGCTCGCCGCGTGCGGTGACGACGTCTCGATCGTCGATCCCAAGGTGACGCCTGCTGTCACCGGCATCACAGTATCGCCTAGTTCGGCGACGCTGGTTGTCGGCGCGACGGCTCAGCTCTCCGCGGTTGTAACGACGAACGATCCATCGGTCGCCACGACAGTAACGTGGGCGAGTTCCAACACCGCCGTGGCTACGGTAAGCAGCACAGGCCTCGTCACCGCCGTCACTGCCGGTTCCGCCACGGTAACAGCAACGTCCACAGCAAACACGACCTTCAGGGCCGGCGCTCAGATCACCGTTGAAGCCGGTGTTCGTAGCGTAAGAGTGTCGCCTGACAACGCGATCGTTCCGACCGGCTCGACACTCCAGCTAGTAGCGAACGTCGACGCCGCCGCAGGAGTCGCTCGCACCGTCACATGGACCTCCAGCAATGCCGCCGTCGCGACCGTCGGTAGCACCACCGGCGTTGTGACAGGCGTGTCGCGTGGTACCGCGACAATCATAGCTGCTTCGACTGTTAGTCCGACCGTCACCGGCGCCGCGGCGATCACGGTCCGTGACCCTGTTCCAGCGACAGTATCGATCTCCTCGATCACCACAGGGGCCACGTTCATCCCGGTTAACGTGAACAACGTATTCGGGCAGATCGAAGTGACCCTCAATGTTGATCCGGGCGACTCTCGCATAACGAGAGTTGAAGTGCTCATCGACGGCAACGTGGCCGGCAGCCAGGCTTTCAGCACGACGCGCAACATCGAGCTGGCGCTGTCGCACGTCTTCGCCAACGTAGAAGCGGCCCCGGTTACGATCAGCATCAACACGGCGGTGTTCAGCGCGACCACGGGCGTGCCCACGTTCTTCAACGGCCCGCGCCAGCTGTCTGCGCGCGCCATCCTAGCGACGGGCGCACAGGTGGCGACGCCGAGTCAGCAACTGGTCTTCAACAACGCCAACACGCTGATCGCGACCCAGACATTTACGGGGACCACAGCGACCGCCTCGAACGCGGCGGGATTCGTGTTCAAGCGTGGCGGCCTATCGGTCTCCATACTGCCGGTCATCTACAACCAGGGCCAGTCAATCGCGGCTGGCGGTACAGCGTCTTTCGGCTCGGGAGCCTGCGACGCAGCAGGCGTTGGCACTCGTACCGTGGCGCTCGTCGCCCCGGCCGCGGGTTCATCCGCCTTTACCGCTACCTTCTCGTCGACCGCCACTCCGGCGGGAGCGGGGAACGTGACGAATTACGAGTTCAACAGCTGCGGCATATTCAACGCAACTGGTGAAGTTGTGACCGTCACGGCGGCTGACAACAACGGCAACACGCTATTCGCAGCAGCTGTGCCCGCGAATGCGGCCACTCTGGGAACGCGTCTCGACAACCGCGCTCCGGGCGCGCCGACGTTCATGGCGAACCCGAACATCCGGCAGAACGGCTGGCTCAACGCGGCAGTCGGTCTCACTGGTCTCAACACGAGCTTGACGGACAACGACTGGCTCGTGAACGGCGCGGCTGATGCCGGCGTCGGCGGCTACGTGCGTCTGCTGCGCACGGGTGCTGGTCCGACAGTTAACGCAGCGATCGCCGCGACAGCTTCGGCAACCCCGACGCTCCCGGCACCTACGCTGAACAACAACGACTTATGCGCCGTCATCAGTGCGGCTGACCTGCTCGGCAACGAGTCGGCTCGGCCGGCGTCCGGCACGGTCTGCACGTCGCCGCCTCCAGTGGCGTCGAGCACGCCTGTTCTGGCGCAGCACCTCTCGTTCGGCGTAGACATCGCGGCTCCCACGATCGCCTTCTCCGGCGGTCTCGCGAGCCAGGCACGGCTCAACGGTGCCACGGTTGGAACCGAGTTCCAGGTCGCCGTCACCGATACCGGCGCTGTCGGTAACTCGGGTATGTTGAGCACCTCAGCCGTACGGGGGACCGTGCAGATCCGCAACGCCACGAGCGCAGCCATCTGCTTCGTCGGCACGGTGGTCTTGGGCGTCTGCACCCCCGTCAGCGTCAATGCTGCGCCGCCGTTCCCGCTCGTCCCAACGACGACGGTCGCGGCTGCGACGACACCCAATCTCGGTTACTTCACCTACGTTGCTTTCTCGCAGGATGCCGCCGGCAACCAGTCCGGAACGGTGACCCGCGTGATCGCCTACGATCCGGCCGCGAACGTTCCGTCGCTCACGACGGCGCTGTTCAACACGCCGCTCTCAGGCGCCACGGCAACGTTTAACGCGAACGCGTCGGATAACTTCGACCTCAGGGACGTGACGTATCGGCTGAGCTATGCCGGTGGTATCGGCGGGCCGATCCTGTACCCAGTGGTCGTGCTCAACACGTTCGACGCAGCAACGCTCGTGAACTCGAATGTCGCCGCCGGAATCACGATCAACGGCTTCATGCGGCAGCTCGAGAACGTTACGGCTAACAACCCCGTGACAGTCGGCGGGCAGTTCAAGCCGACTAACCTTGCGGGCATTGCGCGTGACCAGGCCAACAACCAGTCGGCGACTGCGAATACGCCGATTCCGGCGGCCTCGGTCACGACTGGTGTGTCCTACCTGGCGGCCGCCGCGCCTCAGCTGATCCGTAGCTGGGCGATCACGGCTCCGTCGGTTGCGACCAACGTTTCGACCGGTGCCACTACGCCCGCGGCCAACCCGCTTAGCGTAACGCTCACCATCGACGCGTTCGGTCCAACAGCCACGTTCACAAACCCGTTCACTCGCGTGGATATGTACGCGGTGCTGGCCGGCGACCTAGTGCAGATCGGTACGGCCTCGTTCGTTGGCACGACCGACGATGGCTCTGCCTTCGGGCGTCGCCATCGCTACACATTCACGTGGACGCCGGGTACTGCGTTCGGCGTGGGTGTTCAGACGCTATTCGCGATTGGCGTCAACGCCAATGGTGATGCGCTTGTGACGCTAGGGAACGCTCTCATTACAACCACCAACCCGTAAGCTTGCAGTAACGAGCTGACGGCTCGAAGTAAACGAAGGGGTCCGGTCGCAAGACCGGGCCCTTTTGCTATGGTGGGGCCAAGCACGTACTCTGACTTCGCAGCTGAACTGCTCTGGGAAGTCGGTTGCGACGACCCGAGCGAACCGCAAGGCGAAACGTGAGGGAGAGGCCGAAAGGAGTGGTGCAGCGAGACCTGTTGGGCGACGGGGCGACGAACCGAAACCGGTATAGCGACGTTGCTCATGGCGAGCGGGCCAATGATGCACGCGGGCGCCCCTAGCTATGTTCGGGTCGTTCACGCTGCCACTCTTCGGCCGTTATGGTCTGCGTCGCTTTAGTCCGCCTCGCGAGGTTTCCGCGGCCCTAGCCGCCGTGGCGCAGCGTCATTTCGTGGAGGGCGCCGGCAGGTTAATCGCCTTCGACACGCTGTCCCAATGCTGCCAGCCCCAACCACTCACGGACCCATCCTGCAGGACGATTGGCGTCAGTTCCTCGCGCGGCAGCGAGTCGGCGCCGGCTACAGCGTGGCCTCTCGTGTAAAAGAAGACCTCGTAGTTCACGCTGTTCACGAGGTACGCGGCCACGTCGTAGACGTGGGGGAGTGAGTCCCCCGCTGGGGCGCGCTGGCCGTCGCCGAGAATGGTCAGCACAGAGTCGCGGGAGATCCCCGCGGAGAGTTCCTTAACGCGCGGGTCGCCGCACGCAGCTAGCCCGGCGATCAATAGGGGCGCCGACGCGCGCAGTGCCGGCCACATACTCCTAGGAATCATGATAGAGAGCCTTCCGGTGAACTGTTCCTCCCCTCATCCTGGCACCGCCGTCGTAGGCGGTTATGCAGAGCGATAAAGTAAGCCAGAGAAGGCTGCTGGTTTCAACCAGTGCCGCTGAGCGGTGCAGCGCCGAAGTTCACACTGAACCTCTTGCACCAGATGGACACCGCCCGGAACCGGCTTAGGTCGACATCGGGCGGTATGTCGTAATTCTGGTCACCCAGATTCCCCTTGAGGGATCCCAGCGCCACGAACCCCGCGGTCTCGACTGTCGCATCGTCGTTGACGTCAGGCGCGGCGACGAGGTAGACGTGGACGTCGGGCCCGTTGGACGTCTGGAAGCTCGTTAGGCGGAGGACGCGGCGACCGTCGGCGAAGCGGAAGATCGTAGCCGTCCCGCGTGTTTCATGTGCATTGCTATGGAACGTTCCGCGCGCGAGCACAGTCGGCGCCGCTGTGACACCGGCAGCGGCGCTGGTCTCAGCCGCCGCTGCGTTTCCGGGGACTTCGAGAGGCTCATCGACCCTGTTGTCGATGAAGGCCGTTTCCGGCCTGAATACCCACCACCCGATGCCGGCGACCAGCACAGCCCCGGCGAAGATAATTCTGCGACGCGACATGACGTCCCTCCGAGTTAGGTCCTGCACGTACGCGCTGTCGCACCAGCGAGTTCCCAAAGGCGAGCGTGAGAAGAGCGGC
>JBQTJS010000381.1:0-3939 GCA_052386875.1 Gemmatimonadaceae bacterium | reverse complement strand
ATAGTGCTCCAGGTCGCGGAGGTCGTGGGCCCGCCAACTCCGTCAGGACCCCGCAGGTAGCAGCGGTACGTGGTGTCCTGCGTCGCTTCGTCAGGCCTGGAGTATCGCGCGGGAACTTCGGGCACGGCAGCCCGAGCCCGCGCGACCCATTTTCAGACGCAAGCTCGAGGCGCGAGGCGCGAGAGGAAACCGGAGATGACCAGATGATTGCGCTTGCCCGTAAGTACCGGCCGCGCAATTTCTCCTCAGTCGCAGTTCAGACGCACGTCTCGAATACTCTAAAAGGGGCGATCGCGCGCGGGCGTGTGGCACACGGCTACTTGCTGTGCGGACCGCGCGGCGTCGGCAAAACGACGCTCGCTCGGGTGCTCGCCATGGCGCTGAACTGTGAGCAGCGTCGCGAGGGAGAGCCCTGCGGCACATGTGTGTCGTGCGAGCGGATCTGGAGCGGCGGGGTGAGTCTGGATGTCGTGGAGATCGACGCGGCCTCGAATCGCGGCGTCGACGATGCGCGGGAGCTGCGCGAGCGGGCCATGTATGCGCCGTCGGGCGAAAACCGTTACAAGGTCTATATCGTCGACGAAGCGCACATGCTCACACGAGAAGCGTGGAACGCGCTCCTCAAGATCCTCGAGGAACCCCCTTCGCGTGTAGTGTTTGTCTTCGCCACGACGGAGCCGCAGAAAATAGCCCAGTACGCTCTCCCCGTTCTGAGCCGCCTGCAGCGCTTCGATCTCAAGCGCATCGGCGCCGCGGAGATCCGCGAGCGCCTAACGAGTGTGCTGACACAAGAAGGTGTAATAGTCGAGGATGATGCGTTAGGCATGCTCGCGCGCGCTGCCGACGGTTCCATGCGCGACGCCCTCAGCCTCAGCGACCAGGTCCTTGCGCTGGGCGAGGGCGCGATCACCGCCGAGCGCGTGCGCGATGCTCTGGGGCTCGTCGCCGAAGACGAGCAACTGGCGCTGCTCGACCTCGTGGCGGAGCGGCGCGCTGTCGACGTATTCCCCACGGTCGCGCGCCTCAGCGATGCCGGGGTCGATCTCGCCGTCCTGCTCACAGGCTTTGCCGACGTCCTGCGTGCCCAGCTCGCAATCGCGTTAGGCGCCGATCCCGGCGATATCTCGAGCACGGCGCGGGCCGCGCTCGCGGACCGCACAGACCGCCTCCCGCCGGGCGACCTCCTACGCATGCTCCACACGATCGGCGAGCTGGAACCGCGCTTCAAACGCAGCTCCCAACAACAGTTGCTCTTCGAGACGCTGCTCGTGCGCCTGGCGCTGCTCGATCGCACAGTAGCGATTGAAGACGTGCTGCTCGAGTTGCGCGGGGAGGCGCAGCCGCCGGTTCCACAGTCGTCACCGGCGCCTCGCCCCGAGGCGCCGCGCCGGCCGCCGGTTCAACAGCTGTCACCAGCGCCCCGCCCCGAGGCACCGCGCCGGCCGCCGGTACCGGGAGGCGGCGAGAGTAGAGAAAAGGGTGGAGGAGGGCGCAGCAGTCCTCTTCTCAGCGACAGCGCAGTGGCTCCGCGCGCCGAGCCGCAGCCGGGAGACACGACACTCGCTCTCGTGCGCGAGCGCTGGCCGGCTTTTGTATCGGCAGTCCGCCGCGACAAACCGGTGCTCGCGACATTCGTCGAACAAACCGCTCCGGCGGCCTTGAGCGCATCAGGGGCGCTTACGCTCGAAACCACCGATCGGACGGCACTCGAGAGTCTTGAAGCTCGGGCAGCCGACCTCACCGCACTGGCACGCGAGCACATTACCGGCGTCACGCGCATCCTACTTCAGCGAGCCGCAGGCTCAAGCAGCGGAAGTCCGGCGCCGCCGCGCATGACGCGTTCGTCTGTCCGCAACGAGACGGTCGCTGCGCTGCGAAAGCGCGACGCGATGCTGGACGCGGCAATCGACGAGCTGGATCTGGAGCTACTCGACTGATCGCCTTGCCTGCGTCGCGCGCCGGCCGCTAACTTCCGTCCACGCTTCAACTTGGACAGCGGGAATGGCGGATTTCCTCAAGATCCTGCAGCAAGCGCAGCAGATGCAGGGTCGTTTGCAACAGATTCAGGACCAGCTGCAACAGCGTACTGTCACCGGGACTGCTGGCGGCGGCATGGTCACCGTGGAGGCTGACGGACGCGGCCACGTACGGAGCGTCAAGATCGATCCAAGCGTAGTCAACGCCGCCGATGTAGAGATGCTGGAGGACCTTGTCGCGGTTGCGGTGGGGGATGCGCAGCAGCGCGCTACTGCGCTGGCGCAGGAAGAGATGGCCAAGGCTACCGGCGGGCTCAATCTCCCATTCAAGCTCCCCTTTTAACCTAGGCCGCGGTGCTGCCTAACGTGTCGGCGATCGACGACCTCGTCACAGAACTCGCTCGCCTCCCCGGGATCGGCCGTAAGACTGCGCTGCGTCTGACATATCATCTCCTCAAGCAGGAAGCCGATCGCAGCCGGCGCCTGGCTCGCGCGCTCACGGCCCTTACGGAGCGCGTGCGCCCCTGCGGTCGCTGCTTTAATCTGGCGGAGGGAGAGCTGTGCCCCATCTGCGCAGATACTCGGCGTGACCCTGCTGTTATCTGCGCCGTCGAAGAAGCGGCCGACATCGCAGCCATCGAGCGCGCAGGCGAGTTCCGAGGCACCTATCACGTACTGGGCGGCCGCTTAGCGCCGCTAGATGGAGTCGCGGCCGAGGACTTGACTGTCGACGCGCTTGCGGCACGGGTCCGGGACGCAGACGTGCGCGAAGTAATTGTGGCGACGAATCCGAGTGTGGAAGGGGAGGCAACAGCTCTCTACGTTCAGCAGCAGCTAGTTTCGTTGGGCGTCCGCGTGACTCGCATTGCGCGCGGGCTTCCGATGGGCGGCGATCTGGAATACGCGGACGGCGGCACGATCGCGCAGGCACTTGCCGCCCGCCGTGAAATGACCTAACGAGGCTCTCCCATTCGACCCTTGACCTCCGAGCTTTGACCATGGGTACCGGTTCAGCCAGCTGGTCGTTCACCCAGGAGGATGCGCGAGCGATCCATCAGATGCTCGAACGCTTCCTCGGCGATTCCAAGGCCAAGTGCGCACTCGTGGTAGATCGCAGCGGGCAGCTCGTCACAACCGTCGGCGAGGCACCTCGCTTCGACGCGACGGCCTTCGCCAGTCTCACTGCCGCGGACTTCAGTGCCAACGACCAGCTTGCGCGGCTCATAGGCGAGACTGACTTCAACACGCTGTTCCATCAAGGCGACCGGGAGTCGATGCTGCTCGCGGATGTTGCGCGGCGCGTGATCCTGGTCGTCCTCTTCGATAACAGGACGACACTCGGCCTCGTGAAACTGAAGCTCAAGGGGACAGTCGATCAACTTTCGCGGCAATTCGCTACAATCCTGACGCGCGCGGCGCAGCCGGCAGGAGAAGTGAAACCGCTGCTCGGGAATGTGGATGACGAGATTGATAAGCTCTTTCAGTAGCGCGAAGACGGGGGAGTATCGTCGATGTCGATGATCAACTACGCCTCGCGCGAGATCAACTGTAAGCTGGTGTACTACGGGCCCGGGCTAGGGGGGAAGACGACGAACCTCGAGCACGTCTACAAGAAGGTGGCACCGAATACGCGGGGGAAACTGATCTCACTCGCCACCGAGACGGAGCGCACGCTGTTCTTCGATTTCCTGCCGGTCGATCTCGGGACGATCCGCGGCTTCAAGACCCGCTTTCATCTGTACACGGTTCCCGGCCAGGTTTATTACAACGCGAGCCGCAAGCTCATCCTCAAAGGTGTCGATGGCATCGTCTTTGTCGGTGACTCACAGATTGATCGCATGGAAGCGAATCAGGAGTCGATGCAGAATCTGTACGATAATATGGCCGAGTATGGCTACGATCTGACCAGGATGCCGTTCGTGGTGCAGTACAACAAGCGGGATCTGCCTAACGCGGCGCCTGT
>JBQTJS010000380.1:0-20431 GCA_052386875.1 Gemmatimonadaceae bacterium | reverse complement strand
ACAGCGAAGAGGACCGTGAAGTACTCCGTCGGGAACTTCATCGCCCGATAGATCAGCCCCGTGTAGAAATCCACGTTAGGGTACAGCTTGCGCGAAACGAAATAGTCGTCAGCCAGCGCGATGCGCTCCAGCTCGAGCGCGATCTCCAGATCCTTGTCCATCCCGGTGACCTCGAAGACATCATACGCAAGCTTCTTCACGATCTTGGCTCTTGGATCGTAGCTCTTGTAGACGCGGTGGCCGAAGCCCATGAGCCGCTGTCCCCCCCCACCCTTGCCGGTCTTCACCTCCTCGATAAACGGCGCCACGTTCTTCGGATGCCCGATCTCTTCGATCATGCGCAGCACTTGCTCGTTGGCCCCGCCGTGCAACGGGCCATACAGCGCCTCGATACCGGCCGCGATCGCGCTGAATGGGTCCACATGCGATGAGCCGACCGCGCGCACGGCACTCGTGGAACAGTTCTGCTCATGGTCCGCGTGCAGGATGAAGAGCACTTCGATCGCATTCACGAATGTGGGACTGGCCTGATACTTCGGCTCCGACATCCGCGCGATCATCGACAAGAAGTTCTCGCAGTACGAGAGGTCGTTGTCCGGGTAAACGAACGGCAGTCCCTTGCCATGCCGGTAACAGAATGCCGCAAGAGTCGGCAGCTTGGCGAGCAAACGGATGATCGAGATGTAGCGCTGCTCGGGATCGTGGATGTGCTTCGCTTCCGGATAAAAAGACGACAGCGCCGCAACGCTGCTCGCCAGCATCGACATCGGGTGCGCATCGTAACGGAAGCCCATCAAGAAGCGCTTGATGTTCTCGTGCACGTACGTGTGGAACGTGATGTCGTGCACCCATTTGTCGTACTCGGTCTGCGACGGAGGGTCCCCCTTGCGCAGCAGCCAGGCCACTTCGAGGAACGTTGCACCTTCGGCGAGCTGCTCGATGGGATATCCGCGATAGCGCAGTATCCCCTCGTCGCCGTCGATGTAAGTGATTGCGCTGCGGCACGATGCTGTGTTCATGAACGCCGGATCGTACGTCATGAGGCCGAAATCGCCGGCGTCGATTTTGATCTGCCTCAGGTCGGTCGCGCGGATCGTCCCGTCAGTAATCGGAATGCTGTAAGTCTTGCCCGTGCGCGTGTCGTGGACCTCGAGCGCGTCGGTCGTGGTGGGCGCAGTGACGCTCGTCATCCCGTCGGTCCCCCGTTTCTTTGTTGCTCTGCTCATAGTGGTGCGCGTCGCCCCTTCGTCGCCCCTTCACAGAGGCGTGTCGTTCCTCGTTGTGGTACTTGTCGCGAAACCTAGCGAGCCCGCAACTGGCGCGGCATCGTCGGCCGTCCATACGGTGACAGCGTTCCAGCCGCTTCAGGTCGGTAGTTTTTCTCGAGTCCTCGTGGAGTAAGACCTTCTCATCCACTGATCCGTGACGGAAGCGATCGAGACGGGGCGTTACGGCTTGATACTATTGGCTGCTTTCGCGGGGAGCGCGGTCAACTCCATCGCCGGCGGTGGGACGCTGCTGACGTTCCCCGCCTTGCTAGGCCTCGGAGTGCCGCCGCTTACGGCCAATGCAACGAGCACGGTTGCGCTGTGGCCCGGCGCCTTGGCGAGCATGTTGGGATATCGCTCCGAGCTGACTGGGGCGCTCGCGTTCGCGAAGCGCTGGGCAGTTCCTAGCCTGCTTGGGGGACTGGCCGGCGCGGGTCTCTTACTCATTACGCCGGCCGAGCGATTCGACGCGATCGTACCGTGGCTCGTGATCGGCGCGACAGGGTTGTTCGTGTTGCAGCAGCCCGTTATGCGTGCGCTGCGCCTCGAGAGTGCCCCCGAAACTACAGAACGTACGACGCACGATGCGGCGGCCGGCCGAGCGCCGCTTGGAGTCCTCGTTTTCCAGTTCGCGATTGCTGTGTATGGCGGGTACTTCGGCGCGGGGATCGGGATCCTGATGCTGGCCGCGCTGGGGTTGCTGGGCTTCCGCAACATCCATCGTATGAACGGGCTGAAGAACTGGGGCGGGCTGTGCATCAACGCCGCGGCGGCTGTCACCTTCGCGTTGTCAAGCCTGGTGGATTGGCCGATCGCTCTCACTATGGCGTTAGGCGCGATTTCGGGGGGCTATGTCGGCTCGCGCGCGGCACAACGCGTGTCGCAGAAGCTCGTCAGGCAAGCGATCGCGCTGATCGGATTCGCCAGCGGGATCTGGCTACTCGTTGTGGACTGAGAACTGGTCGGAGGTTGCCGGGGGATCCGGCTGGTAGGTTGTGGGACTGAGAACTGATCGGAGGTTGCGGGGGATCCGGCTGCTAGGTTGTGGACTGAGAACTGATCGGAGGTTGCCAGGGGATCCGGCTGCTAGTTGTGGACTGGGAACTTAGGCGCGGGTCCGTTGCCGCCGGCAGCGCGCTCCTATCTCCGCGATCCTGGTTCCAGCGTCGGCAAACCGTGCTTCACCACTCTTAGCATCAGATCCGCGAACAGATCGACTTCGTCGCGCATCGTGTACACGCTCGGCGTCACGCGCAAGCCGTGAAACTCGGGATGCTCGATGGCCACTGTGAAGACCTGGTGCTTTTTCCAGAGCCAGGCTTGAAGCTTCTTCGTATCGATCCCGGCGATGCTCACCATGGCGATCGCGCATGAGTGCGTATCGTCGAGCGGCGTGGGGATGCGGAAGCGGTCGCTCTCGGCGAGGAGCCGCTTGGCCCAGCGGTCACGCAGGTAGCGCAGACGCGCGGCTTTGCGCGCGATTCCCATCTGCTGTGTGAACGCGGCCGCCAGCGTGATGGCGTTATGGTTGGCGGCCGGATGCGTGCCGACCTCCTCGTACTTGCGGATGTCGCCGTCCTGCTTCGCTTCGGCCGCCATCAGCGGCCAGAGCGATTTGATCTTGTCGCGCCTAACGTAGAGGAATCCGGTTCCGATCGGCGCGTGCAGCCATTTGTGCAGGCTCGTGGCGTAGTAGTCGACATCCAGATCGTCGCGCGTGAACGGGAAGTGGGCGAACGCATGCGCACCGTCGACGAACGTGACGATGCCGCGCTCGCGCGCCATGCGCACGATGTCCCGCACGGGGAAGATCTGGCCCGTTAGGTTGGTGATGTGCGTTATCTCGATGGCGCGCGTCCGCGGTGTGATTGCTTCGCGGAAGAGGTTCACCAGGTATCCGTCGCTCGGGGGTGGGACCTTGAACGACAGCTTCTTGACGACTATGCCGTCGCGCCGGGCTCGCTGGTCCCATGTGGTGATCATGCGTCCGTAGTTCTGGTTGGTGATGATCACCTCGTCACCGCGCTCGAAGTCGAGCCCGAAGATCAGCGTCTCCATTGCCTCCGAGGCGTTCCGTGTGACCGCCATCTCCTCGGTGTCACAGCCGAACATGTCCGCGAGCCGGCGGCGCGCGACTTCGACGCGCGGTTCGAGGATGTTCCACATGTGGTCGGCGGGGATCATATTCGAGAAGCGCAGATCCTTGATCATCGCTTCGAGCACGTGCGTCGGGGCCGGGCTTACGCCGCCGTTATTCAGGTTCACCACTGAGTGATCGTCGTCGAATGCGCGTGAGATCTGGGCCCAGTATTCCTCGTCGTCGGCGAGGGCGCCGCCGGAGCGGCCATGTGCGTGAGTATTGGCCTCGGCGAGACGGCTGAATGCATCGGGCCGCAGCAAGGGAGCCGCGACTGCGTAACGAGCCAGCGAAGATACGAACCCGCGGCGACCTACCATTGCGTCCCTCCGGCGTGGAGATCTAGTGACTTCGCCCCTCGGAATACGCGCACGTTAGCGCGCTCACCAGGGCCTCGGGGTCTCGGCATCTCAGCATCTCAGCATCTCAGCATCTCAGCATCTCAGCATCTCAGCATCTCAGCATCTCGACTCAAAGTTACGTGTTTGGGCGCGCCGCCGCGCCGCCGTGCCGCCGGGCCGCCGGGCCGCCGGGCCGCCGCGCGTAGGCTGATCCGCGTACGGCGTTCCCTGGCAGTGGTCCACTGACCCAGTACCTGTTCCCTCTTGCGCTCGCATCTGCCGCGCGGCATTTGTACGCGCTACTGGATACAATAATCGTGCTTCGAGAGATGAGCGGGCGCCCTTACCACTATCTGCTGGCGCTGTCCCTGGCCGCGTGCATGTCGCGGCCGGCGATGGTTACCCCGCCCACAGCCGCGGCACGATCAACCGCGTCAGCAGTAAGCACCGGTCCATCTTCTATCGCGCCGGACGGGCCATGGTGGACAGTCACCGATGCTGCCGGCGCGTCGTCCACGCGGTACAACGCTGTCGTTCGCGAGTCCCGCTACATCACAATGCGCGACGGTGTGCGGCTGGCGCTCGACATATACCACCCACGATCGCTGGAACCTGGCAAGCGATTACCGACGATCCTCGAACAAACGCGTTATCGGCGCTCCCTCGAGCCGCGTCCCGAGCTGCGCGACAGCTTGGACCGGCCAAGCGCTAAGATCACAGCCTTCGTAAGTAGCGGATACGCGTACGTCGTCGTCGATGTGCGTGGAACCGGAGCTTCGTTTGGCAGCCGGAATATCGAGCTTGGCCCCGTCGAGGTGCGCGACGGATATGAGATCGTCGACTGGATTATTCGGCAGTCCTGGTCTGACGGAAAAGTAGGGGCGACTGGAGTGTCGTACGTGGGGACAACCGCGGAGCTGTTGCTCGTGAATCGTCACCCAGCGGTCAAGGCCATCGCACCGCAGTTCTCGCTCTTCGATGCTTATAGCGACATCGCGCTGCCGGCCGGGATTCCCAATACGTGGTTCACGACGACGTGGCAGGCGGCGATCGCTCCCATGGACCGGAACGAGCTGGCGGAGCCTGCACGGCGCTACTTCATCGGGAATCGCCCGGTAGATGGTGACTCCGGCGCCGCACTGCTCGCTGAGGCGATTCGAAATCACGCAGCGAACCAAAACATTCATGAGAACCTGCGTGGCATCGTCTTCCGCGACGATACGGCGATGGCGGGTTGGATTCTGGACGACGTAAGTCCGCACGCGAAGCTCGCCGATATTCGCGCCGCCGGGGCGGCGATATACAACTACAGTGGATGGTACGATGGCGCCTACCCTCGTTCCGCCGCGCTGCGCTTCCGTGCCGTGCGCACCGCTGGGAGCCGTCTTATACTCGGCCCCTGGAACCACGGCGGGGGGTCATACAATAGCCCCTCGTTAGGCACGCTCGCATCGCGCTTCCCGCACACGCGGGCATTGCTGCGGTTCTTCGACCATCACCTGAAAGGCATCGATACAGGAATCGCGAGCGAGCCCGTCGTGCGCTACTACACGATGGGTGAAGAGCGCTGGAAGAGTGCGCACACCTGGCCTGTGCCGGGGACGCGGATGCGTTCCTGGTATTTCGCGTCAGGGAACGCTCTCAGCGCGAACACACCGCGCGACGCGGATGCAGCCGATGCCTATCGCGTGGACACCACTGCGGGCACCGGTTCGCGATCGCGTTGGAATACTCTCGTGGGCGGCGGGCCTGTGAGTTATCCCGATCGCGGCCTCGAGGACAGGAAGCTCCTGACGTATACAAGCGAACCGCTCTCGGCTGACGTGGAGGTCACGGGACATCCCGTCGTTAGGCTCTTCGTCAACTCGACGGCCGGCGACGGAATCTTCCTGGTATATCTCGAGGAAGTAGACGAGACGGACCGCGTCCGCTACGTGACTGAAGGAGCGCTGCGCGCCTTGCATCGCAAACTGAGCAGCGACCCAGCGGAGTACGCTTCCCTCGTTCCGCAGCGCACCTATCTCCGGCGCGACGCAATGCCGCTGGTGCCGGGACAGGTCGCCCAGCTCACGTTCGACCTCCTTCCCACATCCTACCTGTTCCGCAAAGGGAGAAGGATTCGCGTCGCCGTGGCCGGAACCGACCGCGACCACTTTCCGGTTATCCCCGCGAGTCCGCCGACGCTGCTCGTCCAGCGGAATCGCGCGTTCCCGTCGCGCATCGACCTGCCGGTAGTCACGCGCCAGGAAGCTCGTTGATGACCCGCGCGTTTGACTGCCTAACTAGGTACATCGCGAACGCAGTACGAGAGAAGCATGCGGCCGTTTGAAGTCCTACTGCTTATAGCGCTCGTTGTAGTCGTGGGGTGGCTCTTCTTTCCGCCTCGCTTGCGCCCCAAGCGCTGGCGCTACCGCAACGCCGTGCCCGCGCTCGTTGCGCTCGTGCAGATCCCGGTCGAAGGATATCGCTGGCAAATGGTGCCCGCGTACACGATGGCGGCGCTGTTCCTGGCTGTGGCGATCCGCGGTCGCAGACAAGCGGAGGTGCAAGAACGGCGCTCGCGCGCGCGCACTGCGCTTCGGATCGGCGGTGCTACGGTCGCCGCGCTTTTTCTCGTCGCCGCCGCGGCCCTTCCTGCGCTATTCCCTGTGTTCCGCCTCCCGCAGCCCTCCGGACAACACAGCGTGGGCTTTACGCGCTTCACTCTGGTGGACACCCTGCGGGAGGAACGCTTCAGTACCGAGCCGGCAGACCGGCGCAGTCTGCTCGTGGAGGCGTGGTATCCAACGGATACGTTAGGCAGCCGCGGACAGCGCGCGGTTTTCTGGGGGCCGCCGGGCACCATCACATCGCGCCTCGCACCGTCGCTTGGACTCCCCGCCTTTCTGTTCGACCACCTCGCGCTCGTGCGCACGCACGCTTACACCGACGCACCACCAGCCGCGGCACCGGCTGCACTTCCGGTGCTCATCTTCTCGCACGGCTTATATCGGGGCTTTCCGGGCCAGAACACGCCGCAGATGGAGGAACTCGCCAGTCACGGCTACGCAGTGTTCAGCATCGGCCACCCGTACGAGTCCATCGCGGTCGCTTATCCCGACGGGCGAGTCGTCACCGTGAGCGAGACGCGCATGGATTCGATCGGCCGAGGGATGCGAGCGAGCGGCCGCGCTCTCGAGCGCTTCGCGGCGAGCAAAGACCGAGCGGAGCGGGCGGCGCTTTTTCGCCAGGCCATCGCGGAGCCGCGACTCCTGCACGAGAGCCTTGAAGTGTGGACCCAGGACACACGCTTCGTGATGGACGAGCTGGTGCGCCTAACAAGTAATGATACGCCTGTGGGCGGTCCATCAAGCGGCGTTGCATTCACGGGAAAGCTGGACCTCTCGCGTATCGGCGTTTTTGGAATGTCCTTCGGCGGGACGACGGCTGGACAGGTATGCGTGGTGGAGCCTCGCTGCAAAGCAGGAGTAAACCTGGACGGAACTCAGTACGGTGATCCGATCGACGTTCCGCTCCGCGTTCCCTTCATGTTCATGACAAGCTCCATTAGCGGGCTGAATGATCCTGTATACGAGCGCGCAATGGGCCCCGCGTACAGCGTGAACGTTGCCGGCAGCACGCACTTCAACTACAGCGACTTTTCGTTGCTCTCGCCCGTGTTCAAGAAGATGGGCTTTCTGGGCCCGATCGACGGCGAGCGCATGCAGCAGATCATGAACAACTACCTCGTCGCGTTCTTCGACACGCACCTTAAGGGCGAGCGCGGCCGGCGCTCAGCGCTGCTCGATCCAGCTTCGTCGAGGTACCCCGAGGTGCGCCTCTCTTCCCGACTGCCATGAATCATTGTCTGCGCCGTGCCTGCGTTAGGCTCGCATGGTCGGTTTCGCTAGCGTCCTCGCCGGTGTTCGCGCAGCAGCCGGGTGCGCGTGTCGATTCGCTCTTCGCCGCCTTTAATCGCACAGATAGTCCCGGATGCGCGGTCGGCGTGTATCAGTCGGGGAAGGTCGTTTATGCCAAGGGATACGGCATCGCCGATCTGGAGCAGGGCGTCCCCATCACGCCTCAGACGGCATTCTATATCGCGTCGACGTCCAAGCAATTCACGGCGGCGAGTATTGCGCTGCTCGCGCAGCAGGGGTTGCTGTCGCTGGACGATGATGTGCGCAAATACGTGAGCGAGCTGCCTGACTTCGGACGACCGATCACGATCCGTCACCTCATTCATCATACGAGCGGGTTACGCGATTACTTGAGTCTCTTCGGACTTACCGGCGGTCGTACCGACAGTCCATTCACCGAGGCTGATTTTTTCGATCTGATCGCTCGGCAGCGCACGCTGAATTTCTCGCCCGGCGAGCAGTACTCGTACTCGAACACCGGGTATGTATTGCTGGCCATCATTGTGAAGCGGGCGTCCGGCAAGTCGCTGCGCGATTTCGCGGCGGAGCGCATTTTCGCGCCGCTGGGGATGTCGCACACACAGTTCCGCGATGATCACACGCTCCCGATACCTCGTCGGGCGATCGGTTACACGCGGCGAGCGGCCGGCGATTTCCGCATGAGCGTGCCGAACTTCGATATGGTTGGCGACGGCGGGATGTACTCCACTGTGGAAGATCTGGCGCGCTGGGACGCGAACTTTTACGACCCGCGCGTCGGCGGTCCTGCGTTTATCGAGCTGATTCACACGCGCGGAGTGCTCAGCGACGGTGAATTGACGACCTACGCCTTCGCCCTGGACTCGAGCGCCTATCGAGGGGCGACGACTATCCGGCACGGCGGCGCGTACGGCGGCTATCGCTCGCAGTTGGTGCGCTTTCCAAAGCAGCATTTCTCGGTGGCGGTGCTGTGCAATATCGCGACTGCCAACACCGACGCTCTCGCGCAGCGCGTGGCTGATATTTACCTGGACAGCGCCCTTGCAACTGTCGCGTCAGGGGAGAGCGCGCCCGCGCACAGTGCGACATCGCTTACAAGCGGCGAGCTGTCGCGCTTCGTTGGCGTGTACCTGAACGAGAGAACTAACGTGGTGCGCCGCATCGTGCTGCGTGAGGGAAAACTCTTCTACAACCGCGGCGGCACAAATGAGAGCGAGCTTATGCCGCTCGGGAACGATCGATTCGTGATGCGCGAGCAGCCGCCGGCCGACGTTTCCTTTCGCGCGGCCTCCGACGGGCCGAGAATGGAAGTCGCCGGATCCGGTCAGCGTCCTAATGTATTTCGGGGCGTTAGGCCTGCCGACACTGTATGGGCAAGACTGGCCTCGGGCGCCGGGACGTACTCGAGCGAAGAGCTGGGTCTCGTCTGGAAGATCGGGCTGCGCCACGGGAAGCTCGTTCTTGAGCGACCGCGCAGCGACGTCGTTGTCCTTGAAGCCACCTTCGAGGATGCCTTCATGGATCCTAACGGCAATATCCTCCTGCGATACGAGCGCGATACCGGTGGCAGGGTAACCGGGTTGCGGGTCAGTCTTGGGGAGCGGGTGCGCAACATCCACTTCCTCAAACAGGCGCGGTAGGCGACGGCACGAGTTCGCAGGCCATCCAGGGATCGGTGGCGCGGCTTTCGGAGGGGAGCGAGGGGGAGCGGGCTGGCCGATTCGACAGCATGGTCGCTGGGTGTGCCTAACGTCATATCCTCCTGCACAAGGAGCAAGGTATGGAAGCCACGCTGTTGACGCGGGTGGTCCTTCCGGTTGCGATCGTCGTCATCATGTTCGGCCTGGGACTGACGCTGGTCGTGCACGACTTCGCGCGCGTTGCGCGGTATCCCCGCGCGGTGGCGCTGGGGCTGGGCTTGCAGCTCGCCGCACTGCCGCTGATCGCGTACATAATCGTCAAGCTGTTCGCGCTGAGCCCTGTGCTGGCGATGGGTTTGATGATCCTCGCTTTCAGCCCGGCGGGGGCCACGTCGAACATGATCTCCTACCTCTCCAAGGGTGATCTGGCGCTGGCGGTAACGCTGACTGCGCTGTCGAGCCTGGTGACACCGTTCACGATCCCGCTGCTGGGACAGTTCTTCATGGCGCGGCTGATGGGTAGCGCCACGGAGATTGCCTTCCCGATCGGCGCGACGATCCGCCAGCTCGTTCTCGTGACGCTGGCGCCGGTGGCGCTGGGCATGCTCGTTAGGCAATTCGTCCCCCGCTTCGCCGCGCGCGTGGAACAGCCCATCAAGATATTGTCGCTCGTCTTTCTGTTCGTCGTGATCGCCGGCGTGTGCATACAGACCGGATCCAGACTGGGCGGATTCTTCGTCGCGACGGGGCTGCCGGCCTTGACGCTGAACGTCGCGGCGCTCGCGTTAGGCTTCTTCGCGGCCCGCGCGGCCGGCATCGAACGGCGCCAGGCGATCACGCTGGGGATCGAGGTCGGCGTGCATAACGGAACGCTGGCGCTCTTCGTGACCGGCACCCTCCTCAACAATCCCGCCATGTCCATCGCCCCGGCGATCTACAGTCTCATCATGTTCGCGACCGCCGCCGCGTACGGGTATCTCGTCAACGCCGGCCGCGGCCGGCAGCCGGAGCTTGCCCGGACCAGTACAGCCTAACGAGCATTATGGACCCCATCCGCTTCGACGAACGAGTCGTCGCCATAACCGGCGCCGGCGGAGGGCTCGGACGCGCGTATGCGCTCCTCTGCGCCGCCCGCGGCGCGCGCGTAGTTGTCAACGACCTGGGCGTCGCCGTGGACGGCAATCGCGCTTCGGATGGATCAGCGAGAAGCGTCGCCGACGAAATCATCGCCGCGGGCGGCCGAGCGATGGCCAACACAGACGACGTGTCGCTCGTGAGCGGCGCCGAACGGCTCATCGCGCAGACTGTCGCCGCCTTCGGCACGGTGGACGCCGTCGTCTGCAACGCCGGGATTCTGCGCGACCGCACCCTTCTCAACCTAACGCCGGAGGATTTCGACGGCGTCGTCCGCGTGCATCTGTTAGGCACCGTGAACGTAGCGCGCGCCGCCTTCCGAGTGATGCGCGAGCGGCGCTACGGCCGCATCGTCGTCACCACGTCCGTGGTGGGGTTGTACGGCAACTTTGGACAGACCAACTACGGCGCCGCCAAGCTTGGCGTCGTCGGGTTCATGAACTCGCTTAAGCACGAGGGCGCGCGCTACGGCATCCTCGTCAACGCGATCTCCCCGCTGGCGTTCACGCGCATGGGAGCGACGGTCTTACCGGCTGCACTGAGCACGGCGTTGCGGCCGGAGCTGGTCGCTCCTGCCGTCGCATATCTCTGCAGCGATCAGTGCACACGGAGCGGAGATATCATCAGCGCCGGCGCGGGATCGTACACACGAGCCCAGGTAGTCGAGAGCCATGGGGTCCAATTCGCTCCCGGTGATATCACGCCGGAGATGATCGCTGAGCGCTACAGCGAGATCGCCGACATGACGGATCCCATCGCTTACTCCAGTGCCCAAGAAAGTATCTCCGCTGTTGTCGCGCGAGCGTCTTCTTTGAACGCGGCGACGGGACGACGCTGATTGATTTAACCCTGCGAGTGAGCTTCCTGGAGGCAGCCGTGGACACCTTCGATGTTGCGTACGCTTCCGTAACCGATTCCGTGGCGCGACATGCCACGTGGCAGCCGGAGCGAACGGCCCTCGTCTGCGGCGCAGAGCGGTTCACGTGGCGCGAGTTGAATTCATCTGTGAACCGCGTCGCCAACGGATTGCTGGCTGGAGGGCTCGAGCGCGGGGATCGTATCAGCGTGCTCATGACGAACAGCATCGCCATGGTGCAGGTCATGCTCGGCGCGATCAAGGCTGGCGGGGTGATTGTCCCGCTCTCGGTGATGGTCAATGCAGAAGCTCTCGCGGCGATGATCGACGACTCGGATTCGACCTTTCTTTTTGCTGATGCCTCGTTCGCGAACGTCATCGAGCCACTCCGCTTGCGGTTGCCTAACCTGAAGAGACACGAGGAGGGATATCTGGCCGTGGGCGGCGAGCGTGAGGGTTGGACGTCGTTCGAGGAGTGGGTGCAGCGATATCCCGACAGCGAGCCGGGCGTGCGTCTGAACTTGAGCGACGACTTCAACATCATCTATAGCTCAGGAACGACCGGCGTCCCGAAAGGGATCGTGCACACACATCGAGCGCGTGAGCAGTTTGCCCAGGTGCTCGCCATCGAACTGCGTTTCGACGCTACGGCTGTCGCCCTTGTCGTGACGCCGCTGTTTGCCAACGGTACGTGGCTGATGTTCCTCCCCGCGCTCATAACGGGAGCTACTCTGGTGCTTGCGCACTTCAAGCCGGGAGAGGTCCTCGCGTTGGCTGAGCGCGAAGGCGTCACTCACACCTTCATGGTGCCGACGCACTATCAGGCAATCGTTCAGTGGATCGAGGCCACGCCCGGTGCCGCCGCGACTTCCCTGCGCATAATGGTTTCGGCGGGGGCTCCTCTCACGTTAGGCGTGAAGGAGGCGACGCTGCGCCTCCTCGGCGGCGGCCTGTTGGAGCTTTACGGGCTGACGGAGGGGATAGCGACTACGCTCAAGCCGGAGTCGGTTCGCGCCAAGATCGCTTCGGTCGGGACACCTCTCCTTGGTGGCGACATCAAGATCATCGACGATGCCGGTCGTGAGCTGCCGCGTGGGGAGCCCGGTGAGATTGTCGGCTACAGCACGGCGCTGATGCGAGGGTACCATAAGCGACCGCAGCAGACGGCAGAGGCAATCTGGCGGGATGCTTCGGGAAGGACGTACCTTCGCAGCGGTGACATCGGCCGGCTCGACGAGGACGGGTTCCTCTACATCCTCGATCGCAAGAAGGACATGATAATTTCCGGAGGAGTCAACGTCTTTCCGCGCGACATCGAGGACGTGTTGCTGACACATCCGCGCGTGGCGGACGCGTCGGTCATCGGCATTCCGCACGAGAAGTGGGGAGAGACTCCACTCGCAATCGTTATTCCGAAGGCCGGTGTCGCCGCGTCCGAGCGCGAGATCACTGAGTGGGTGAATGAGCGAGTGGCCAAATACCAGCGGCTGGCCGGCGTTGAGTTCTGCGAGGCGCTCCCACGTAATGCGTTAGGCAAGGTTCTGAAGAAGGAGCTGCGCGCCCCCTACTGGAGCGATGCGGGGCGATCTACCGGCGGGAATCGGTGATCATTGTGCTTACCCTCAGGCCCGTGCTTGCGAGCTGGCTCAGCACAGGAACACCGGCTTCTCCTTGCTTTAGAGTCCCGATGATCTGGTACTCTGTAAATCGGGACTCCCGCATTGCGATGCCTCCTCGTCAGGCACCTCGGAAGTCTAGTTCCCAACTGTCTACCGGATAGGGGTCAGCTTAACGCAGCGTGTGCGGCCGCCCTCACGCGAGTGGTTCTTCACCCATCCCTCAGGCACAGCTGTTTCCCTTTCCCGCGCTGGCTCGCGCACGAAGTCAGTGATCGTGGTGATCATCGGCCACGCGTTGCATGGTTGCGTTTGCCGACGGCACCACGGCGGCGATCTCGTCTTAGCGTGACCCGCTTGGCACAGCACCCGAATCGCGTGCCGCTTCAAGGTGGCGATCACCTCGTCCTGCGCGGATACTTTCCGCCAGGTGTTTCCCCTCGGCAATTTCGTCTACAAGGTGGCCAGGATTGCCGAACGAGACGTGGCCGGACTTTCGGAACCCACCTAACGGCTTACAAGCTACATCCCTACGAGTTCGCGAGCGCCGAGACCTCGAGGCCACTGCGGCCTAACGTGCGCGTCTTCATTTCACATTTCCCTCGTCATAGCCGCCGAGTTGCCTCGTTAGGCGCATCGTTGTGGATTGCGTCTCCGGAATCAAGCGCGCGCATGGCGGTCGATCTACTTGCCAGCACTCGACGACGTGTCGCCGCCGTCGGCAAGTCGGCGCCCCGCCTTACTTCGCGCGGCGCGGCGTGCCGACGCACCCGCGCGAGCTCACTGAGCACGACTGCCTCAACTGGCACCCGACGGCGGACGCTCCACCCTACAGCTGGGAGTTACCGAAAACGGGCGCGACTATCCGCATCGGCGGCATGCCTCGCGCGCGCTACGAGCGTTGGTCGAGCACCTGCGCCGCTGGCGGGGGACTATCGCGTTAGGAAGTGGCTCACCGGCTTCTGATCGGCGCGTAAGTTCAGCGGCACATCCAGTCAGGCGCGGCCCCGAACCAGGCTCGGCTCGGAGAGTGCGTCGGCGAGCAGATTGACCGCGAGTACCGCGACGAGGATCGCCAGGCCAGGGAAAAACGGCAGCCACCATGCAGCGCGCACGAAACCTTGCGCGCGCGCCACGAGTGAACCCCAGCTCAGCGCGTTTGGATCGCCGAGGCCGACGAAGCCGAGGCTTGCCTCGATGAGCAGCACCTGACCAAAGAGTAAGCCGACGACGACGATCGCGCTGGGCAATACGTGCGGCAGCATCGCGCGTCGCACGATGTGCATGTCCGTTGCGCCGAGCGATTGTGACGCGCGGATGAAGTCGAGCTCGCGCAGCGCCAGTACCTCGCCGCGGACGACGCGCGCGAGAACGGTCCACGACGTTAGGCCAAGCACGAGCACGAGACAGTTGACCCCTGGTCCGAACAGCGCGAGGGCGAGAGCAACGAGAAAGAAGCGCGGAACAACCTGGAAGAGTTCAGTCAGGCGCATCAGCGCGTCGTCGATCGCGCCTCCGTAGTAACCCGCGAGGAGTCCAACGGCCGCGCCGCAAACGAAGGCGAGGGTTGTAACCGCCATCGCGATAAACAGGGACATGCGCGCGCCGTTGATCACGCCGCTGAACAGATCACGGCCTAACGCGTCGGTACCCATGGGGTGCGCAAGCGATGGTGCTGACAGCGGTGCCCCAACAAGCAGGAATGGGTCGACGAGCGGCAGCAGCGGGAGAACAAAAGCGGCTGCTAGAGTGAGCGTGATGAGACCGAGTGCAATTCGTCCCGCCGGCCTGGCAATGAGTGACGGCAGCAGCGGGCGCCGCGCCAATGCACGCAGCGGCTCGAACGCGAAGCTGCGCGGCTGGAGCTCAGCGGTGGCGAACGCGCGGGTCCACTGTTGCATAGACGAGATCAGTTGCCAGGTTCGCGAGAACGACGGTGAATGAGACGAGCATGAACAGGCCGAGGAGCAGCGGCGTATCCCGCGTCTGCAGCGCTTCGAGAAGGAGGCGGCCCATTCCCGGCCATCCGAACACGATCTCGATGACGACAGCACCGGCGATCAGCTGCCCGACGCGCGCACCGACGACAGTCACTACCGGATACAGCGCGCGCGGCAGGGCGTGCCTTACGAGGACAGCCAGTGAGCTCGCCCCCTTCGCTCGCGCCGTGCGCACGTGATCGCGCAGCAGCTCGTCGCTTACGCCCGTCTGCGTTAGGCGGACGAACACCGCGAGCTCCTGGAGCGCGAGCACGGCGGCGGGGAGCGCGAGATGTCGAAGCACGTCGACCACGTTCGAGTGCCCGATGATGCCCGGCACTGCGCTGGTCATCCCCTGGACGGGGAAGAGTCCCGCCGTGAGGGCGAGAAACAGCATGGCGAGCTGCGCGATCCAGAATGCCGGGGCGGAATACAAACCGACAACAAGCAGGTTGACTGTCAGAATCCGGCCGCCGTGCGGGCGCTGCGCCGCCAGCGTTCCGAGCGGCACGGCCAGGATGAGCGCGCCGATGAGCGCGCTGCTGGTGAGCAGGAGCGTGGCTGGAACGCGCTCCATGATGATCGCAAGTGTGGCGCGGCCCTGCACGTGTGATACTCCAAAATCTCCCACAGCCACCCGGGAGAAGTACCTAACGATCTGACCGAACAACGGCTGATCGAGACCGAAGCGCTCGCGCATGAACGCGTAGTAGCCGGCGTCGCCGTGCTCTCCAGCGAGCACGACGATGGGATCGCCCGGCGCTGCGTGAATCAGGATGAAGCAGAACAGGACGATTCCCAGGACTGTCGGTATAACCTGCAGCAGACGGCGAACGACGAAGCGCGAATTCAATGCGTGCACTCGGCGCTTGCTGCGAAGTGTGCCGTCCGGCGGTAGCCGTGGCAGCGCGTGGTGTACGCACGCACGTTGACAGTCTCGACCAACCATACGTAAGGCTGATCACGCAGCGCCTGTTCCTGGATCTGGTGGTACACCTTGCGTCGCTCGGTCATATCCAGCGCGGAGCCAGCGCTATCGAAAAGCCCGTCCATTGTCGCGTTGCGATAGCCGGCCATGTTGGAGAACGGCACAGGCGCGATGCTTGACGATACGTACTGCCGCCTAACGCCGATCTCGGGGTCCATGCCATTGCAGTACGAAGCGATCGCCGTGTCGAAGTCGCGCGCCGTGAACACGACGTTCACGAATACGGCTTGCTCGAGCGGCTCGAGGCGGAGGTCGATCCCCACCATGCGGAGCTGCGCCCGGAGGAGTTCTCCGTAGGTCATCTGGCCGGGCAACGCCTTGAACCCCACTACGAAGCGGGTACCGTCGGCGATCCCAAGTACGGCGTGCGCGACACGCACGTCATCGTCAGTACGCCGCCAACCTGCCGCCTCCAGGAGCCGTGCTGCCCGGGCGGTGTCGTACACCGGTAGCTGCAGATCATCGGCGTGTGCGAAGGCGATGCCTGACGAGATCGGCGCGGTCGCCACTCGGCCGCTGCCAAACAGCACGCGCTCGACGAACTGTTGTCTGTTCAGCGCGTGCGCGACGGCGCGGCGAACGCGCACGTCCTTGAACCAGGGACGATCGAGATTGAATCCGAGCGTCGTTAGGCAGTTGCTGCCGCCTGGGCTCACCGTCGTGTAGAGGAATTGCACGCGCGGATTGCGCGCAAGCCGTTCGCGGTCTGGCCCCGGCGCATTGAAGAGCCAATCGACCTCGCCCGCTTCGAGTGCGATCACCTGTGTGCTCGCGTCAGGGATGACGCGCAGCGCGAGATCCCGAATTGCGGGAGCGCCGGCAAAGTAATCGTCATTCGCTGCGTAGCGGATCTCGCTTCCTGTGCGGTACGATACGAAACGAAAGGGACCCGTTCCGATGGGTGCGACGTTGGCGGGGTTCTTTAGCGGATCCGTTCCAGCGAAGACGTGCCGCGGAAGGATCGGGGCCTCGACGACGTCGAGCTGTTGCAAGAGAGGCGCGTACGGACGACGGAATTGAAAGACGACCGTTGTGTCGTCGGGTGCATCGATGCGCAGCAGCGACGGCGCCACCGAAGCACGCGTGCGCGCGTGAAACTTGAGAAGCACCGAGTCGAACGTGAACTTGACGTCGCCTGCCGTGAATGGCTTCCCGTCGTGCCAGCGGACGTCGTGTCGCAGGTGAAAGCGATAGCGCGCTCCGCCGTCCTCCACTTCCCATCGCTCGGCAAGCTCAGGACGCGGCGTTAGGCTGTCGTCCAGCGTGAGCAAGCCGTTGTACAGTAGCGCTGACGCCGTGTGCACACCCCCATTGGTCGTGATCGCCGGATTGAGATGCCCCGGGTCGCTATCCAGCGCTGCGACGAGACTCCGGTCGTCTCGTCCTCCGTTGCTCCTCGCGCAGGCCGCAACCAGGGGAACCAGGATTATCAGTGTCGAGCGGAGTGCACGCAGCGAGGGGGAGTGCATCATCGCGAGAATGTGCGCTGCGAGTCTCGTGCGTCGTAAGAGCCGCGGCAGCGCCATCTTGGCTTGCTCGCGACTCGCGTCAGCGCGACGTTGGTGCATGACCTCAGCCGACCATGGTCAACCAGAACTTCCGCCCTGCGGCTGCAGCGAGCCGGGCTTGGCGAGCGCGTCGGTTTGTTACTGTGGAGTAGAAGATTTGCTTCGGGTCATTCGACGTCGCTATTCGCTCGCAGTGCTGAACGCGATTCACACTCGCGGGCAGGCGCGCTACCACGATCTGGCAGCCGCGCTCCCGGCGGCGAGTAGCTCGACATTAGCTGAAACGCTTCACGCACTCGACGCCGCTCGGCTCGTCGATCGTCGCCAATACTCCGAGGAGAGACCCCACACCGTGTATTCGCTCACTGAGTCGGGCACCAAGCTGCTCAGTCGTCTGCGACAATTGCTCACGGAAATCGATCTGACGTAGCGAGCTCGGCAGCGATTGCACTTTGATCAATCGAAGCAGAATTGCCCCGCTTCCGCGCATGTAGTAGCGTCGGATACTGGGAATTGGCGCATAACGCGTCCGCGCCGTTGCGAGGTAATCTGTGGTCGAACGCCGGCTCATCGCGATCGAGGGCGTCGTGCAGGGCGTTGGCTTCCGTCCTTTCGTGCACCGGCTGGCTTCGGCGGGAGAGTTGCGCGGTTTCGTCCGCAATGACGCAGGCGGAGTTGTCATCGATGTCGAAGGCGACTCGCGCCGCGTGGATGAATTCTACCGCTCCCTCACAGCTGACGCGCCATCACTCGCTGATATCGTTCGCGTCGACGTCACGACGGCTCCACCTGCCGCGTACGACGGTTTTCGCATCATCGCCAGTGACACGGCGCGCGAGCGTGTGGCCATGTCACACACGCCGCCAGACATAGCGACCTGCGATCGTTGTCTCACAGAACTGTTTGATCCAGCGAATCGTCGATTCGGGCACGCATTCATTAGTTGCACCGAGTGCGGGCCCCGCTACACGATCGTTCGCGACACGCCGTACGACCGCGTGCGCACGACGATGGGTCACTTTGCGATGTGTGCCGCGTGCAAGCGTGAGTACGAGGATCCGCTCGACCGTCGCTTTCACGCCGAGACGATTGCGTGTCTGTCCTGCGGTCCGAGACTGGCAGCCCTTGTCGGCAACACGACACGGCTTGGTGCCGCGGTGCTCGACGTCGCGATCGCGGCACTACGGGCCGGTGAGATCGTCGCCGTCAAAGCCCTCGGCGGATTTCATCTCGCGTGCGATGCAACCTCTGAAAGTGCTGTCGCGCGTTTGCGCCAGCGAAAGCGTCGCGTCGCAAAGCCATTCGCTGTGATGGTACGAGACGTCATAGCTGCGCGGGCGCTCTGTACCATCTCAGAGCCTGAGCAGGTTGCGCTGGAATCCCCTGAGCGACCGGTGGTCCTGCTGTCGCAGCGCGCTGGCGCGAACGTCGCCCCCTCGGTCGCACCATCGCAGCAGCGACTTGGGCTGATGCTGCCGGCGACTCCGCTGCATCACTTGCTTCTGGTGGCGCTCGAGCGACCGCTCGTTATGACAAGTGGCAATCGCAGCGACGAGCCAGTGGTTGTCGATGATAAGCAGGCGCACATCTCGCTAGGCGACATCGCCGATGTTTTTCTCGTGCACGATCGCGCGATTGCCGTGCGCTGCGACGACAGCGTTGTGCACCACAGCGCTGGAGCCATGCGCACGATTCGTAGATCGCGCGGTTACGCGCCGCGGCGCATCGCTTGCCCCGTGCTCATAGGTCCCGCCGCACTTGCGCTCGGGCCGGAGCTCAAGAACACGATCTGCCTAACGGGCGGTGGCCAGGCGCATCTTTCGGCGCACATCGGCGACTTGCGTACGCTGTCGGCACGGACGGCTTTGCGCGAGGCGATCAGCTGGACGCTGCATACTGTTGGCATCAAGCCCGACGTGATCGCGCATGATCTGCATCCCCACTACGCGTCCACGCACGCGGCAGAGGAACTCACGCGGGAGCTTGGCGTTCAGCGTCGCGTCGCAGTGCAGCACCACCATGCTCACGTCGCCGCATGCCTCGCCGAGCATGGCCAGCGCGAGCCAGTCATCGGCGTAGTGTTCGATGGTGCCGGGCTCGGGACGGACGGTGCCATTTGGGGCGGAGAGTTTCTCGTCGTTGATGGCGCGCGCTTCGCGCGCCGTGGCCACCTGGCCTATGTGGCGCTTCCCGGTGGCGACGCAGCCGCTCGGCAACCATGGCGTTGCGCGGCGGCGCATGTGGCGCAGTTGCATGGGGTGCCTAACGAGCGGCCCCACAGCGTGCCGGAGCGCGAATGGGCAGCTGTTGTCGGGCTTCTCGCACGCTCGAGTGGCAGTATGCCGCGCACGTCAAGTGTCGGGCGTCTCTTCGATGCCGTCGCGTCGTTACTAGACCTTCGTCAGGTGGCGCGTTTCGAAGGGGAAGCAGCGATGATGCTCGAAGCGGCCGCGGATCCGCACGTCACGCGAAGTTACTCCGTCGATTTCAGCGATGGAGAGGACTGGACGGTCGATGTGTGTCCATTGATCGAAGGCGTGCTTCAGGATCGCTCGCGTGGTGTTCCGCCCGCCGAGATCGCCGGCGCCTTTCACGTCACATTGAGCGATCTCGTTATGCGCGGCTGTGAGCGATTGCGGACGCAGACAGGGCTAACGACAGTCGTGCTCAGTGGCGGCGTCTTCATGAATACGTTCCTCCTCGAACGCGCCTCCGAAGGACTCACGGAACGAGGCTTTCGAGTGCTGTTGTCACGCCACGTGCCTTGCAACGATGGCGGTCTGTCACTTGGTCAGGCCTATGTGGCGACTATCGCTTGCCAGGAGGAGCCATGTGCCTAGGCGTTCCTGGCCGCATCACCGCATTCCTCGACCCAGCGCGACACCTCGCGAAGGCTGAAGTGTCCGGCGTTAGGCGAGCCATCAACGTCGGACTGCTCACACCGGATGGCCTCGAAGTTGGCGACTGGGTGCTCATCCACGTGGGCTTTGCGCTGAGCAAGATCGACGAAGAGGAAGCAAAGCGCACGACTGAGTTTCTCGAGCAGCTCGGCTCCGACTACGCCGAGGAGCTCAAGCTTATCGTGG
>JBQTJS010000379.1:0-4321 GCA_052386875.1 Gemmatimonadaceae bacterium | reverse complement strand
TCGCACCAGGTGCTCAAATATCTCGCTATAGCGTTCATCGCGCAGACCGCTCCCCGGAAGCCGTGCGCGTACATCGGCGGCCAGGTGCGGCGAGCGCAACAACGCTCTGACTAGCTCGCGCTCGATTGCATGCGCCGATGTCGGTCGCGCGCGCGGCGAATCCGCGGTGCCGGCGACTGAGCGCCTGCGCCCTTGCGGCTCGGCACCCGCGGCAGCGGGGACGCCACCTGACGCGACAGCTGCGCGGCCTATTGATCGCGCTTCCGAAGCTGGAAGAGCGACCTCCCGAGCCAAGACCCCCCGATCGACGCCGGACGCCTCGGCGGCCCGCGCAATATAGAGGTCCCGGAGCAACTCGTCTGCGGTCGCACGCAGCGTCGGGAGGAGACGATCGATGGCAGACCGGCGCTTGGGGAGGTCGCCGAACCACCCGCCGCGCTGCAGAATCTGGATCTTCCGCTCGAAGACGTCGATTGCGTTAGCGATCAAGTGCTCCAGCGCCGCGGGTCCGTGCCGCTGCACGAACGAATCGGGGTCTTCGCCATCGGGGAAAGTTACGACGCGGACAGTCGCCCCCGTCCGCAGCAACTCGTCGCCGGCGCGAAAAGTAGCGCGCAGCCCCGCGGCGTCGCCGTCGTACAGCAGAAAGACATTGCGGGTGTAGCGCGCGACGAGCTGCGCCTGTTCACTCGTGAGCGCGGTACCGAGTGGTGCGACCACGCTTTCGATTCCGGCTGCGACTATCCGCATGACGTCGAAGTACCCTTCGACGACAAGCATGCGGTCGTCGCGGCGCGCGCTGAGCCGCGCCTCATGCAAGCGATAGAGCAGCGTCCTCTTGCTGAATATGCTGGAGTCGGCCGAGTTGAGGTATTTCGGCTCACCCTGATCGAGGATCCGGCCGCCGAAGCCGACGACGCGGCCGCTGGGGTCGTGGATGGGGAACGTGAGGCGGCCGCGGAAGCGCGGGCGCGGTTCCTCGGCTTCCTCGCGGCGCAAGAGGAGGCCGGCCTCGAGCTGTCGCTCGTCGCTGTAGCCTAACGAGTTGAGATGAACGCGCAGCAGACCGATCTCGCGCGGGGCGAAGCCCAGTGCGAAGCGCTCGGCCAACTCACGCGGCAGGGCGCGGCTCGCCAGGTAGTCGCGGGCCGCCGCGCCTAACGGGTCATCCCAGAGAACCGAGCGAAAGAACTCCGCCCCTGCGGCGTTTACTTCCCAGAGCGGTTCCCGCGGATCCGGGCCCTCACGGCCGCTGCGCACTTCGCGCAACTGCATCCCCGACTTTTCGGCCACCATGCGTACCGCCGCCGGGAAGTCGATGCCGAGCCGGCGCTGCAGGAACGTGAACACGCTCCCCTTTTCGTCGCACACGAAGCAATGGTAGAGCTGGCGCCGCGGCGACACCGAGAAGTTGCGGTGCGTCCCCTGATGAAACGGGCATGGGCCGCGCCAATCGTTGCCCACGCGGCGCAGGCTGACGTGCTCGCCGATGATCTGCACGATGTCGGCGGACGCGCGCACGCGCTCTACCTCTTCTTCGGGAATCACGGCATGCGGCAGCCTGAGGCGGGTGGAATGGTCACAGTTCCGCTACTGTAACGCCGGCGCCCCCTTCGTTCCAGTTGCCCAAACGGAAGGCCTTCACGCGCGAGTCCTTCTGCAGCATCTCGCCCACGCGAGCGCGCAGTGCACCGGTTCCTTTGCCGTGGATGATACGGAGAGCTTTGAGATCGGCCCGGATGGCCGCGTCGACGGCCTGCATAACGAGTTCATCGATTTCCACGACGCGCAGTCCGCGCACATCGACCTCGCTCGCCGCCTGCACTTCGGGGACGTCGCCCGACACCGGCGCGCGCAGCTCGTCCGCGCGAGCGGCACCGCGGCGCAGATGGCCCAGCGGGACGGCCACCTTCACCGAGTCGAAGGCTACGAGCGCGCTGTCTGTTCGCAGCTCGACGAGGCGTCCCGCGCGGCCGCTGATCGAGGCGACTTCCACGAGGTCGCCCGGCGCGAGTCCCTCGCGGACGGGCAGCGGTTCCTCGTTAGGCAGCCCGCCCGCGCCCTGCGCTGCTTCCAGTTCTTCCAAACGCTCGGCGTGAGATTGGGCCAGCTGCTCGACGTCGCGCCGCGCCGCGCTTGCCGCATCGGAAAGGCGGCCGGCATGCGCTTTTTTGAGCTTGGCGATCGTGCCCTCGATTTGAGCGCGCGCGTCGAGCAGGTAGCGCCGCGCATCCTGGCGTCCCTGCCGCTCCGCACCGCGCTCGCGTTCGCGCACCTTCTTCTCGCGTTCCCCCAGACGCGCCGCGCGGGCCTGAGCCACTTCCTGAGCGTGGCCCGCGTCGCGCTCGCGCGCTGCAAGTTGCGCCTCGCGCGACTCCAGCACCGCAAGCAGCGCATTTACGTCGCGTTCCGCGCGCGGGACTCGCTCCTCGGCGCGGGAGAGGACGCCGGCCGGGAGCGCCAGGCGGCGCGCGATGCACAGGCCGTAGGAACGGCCCGGGATCCCCTTGCTGAAGCGATACGTCGGGGCCAGCGCTTCCTCGTCGAACTCGAGCGAGGCGTTCACCACGCCGGGTACCGCGGCCGCGAGTTCCTTGAGCGCGCCGAGGTGAGTGCTGGCAATGCTGAGCGTGCCGCGAGCGGTCAACTCTTCCAGGATCGCGGCGCCTAACGCGGCACCTTCCACAGGATCGGTGCCGGACCCCAGCTCATCGATCAACACGAGCGTGTTGTCCGTCGCGCGCTGCAGGATCTCGGCGAGGTTCTTGACGTGCGCGCTGAATGTGGAGAGGCTCGCCTCGATGGACTGCTCGTCGCCGATGTCGGCAAAGAGTTCGTCGAAGATCGCCAGCCGGCTGCCGGCGCCGACCGGGACGGGGATCCCGCTCTGGGCCAGCGCGGCGAACAGACCCACGCTCTTGAGAAGCACCGTCTTGCCCCCGGTGTTGGGGCCGGATACGAGCAGGGTTCGCTCGTTAGGCTCCATGCTCAGCGTGAAAGGGACTACGGCGACCCCCTGCGCCAGCAACAGCGGATGGCGCCCCGCAACGATCCTGAATCCTTCTGCCGGCGTGCCGAAGGACGCAGCTTCACACTGGAAGTCCAGCGCGTAGCGCGCGCGGGCGCGCAGCGTGTCCAGTTCGATCAGGGCAGCGAGCGCATCGGCCATGGGCTGCGCGAGGGGCCGGATCGCATCGCTCAGCTCGGCAAGGATCCGTTCGCTTTCTTCCAGTTCGGCGGCTTCCAGCTCGCGCATCCGGTTACACGCCTCGATTGCCGCCGGCGGTTCGACGAACAGCGTGTTCCCGGTGGCAGAGGTATCGTGCACCAGCCCGCCGACTGCTGCGCGCGCGTCGCGCCGGACGGGTATCACCCAGCGGCCGTTGCGCATCGTGACGGACATGTCTGCGACGCGCTGATGCGGCTCAAGGCGGGCCATCGCTCTCTCGAGGAGCGCGATCAACTCCCCTTCGGCGCCGCGCAGGTCGCGGCGCAGGCGGCGCAGCGTGGGCGAGGCGTCGTCGCGCAGCGTCCCCTCCGGCTGCAAAGTGCCCGTGAGCCGTTCTTCCTGGCGCGGCGCGCTAATCAGTCGTTGGCGCACGTCCGCGAGGAGCGCCGATGCCATGGGGCTGTGGCGCTCATCAGCGAGTGCAATGCTCGTTAGGCGACTCGAGCGCAGCAGGGTCGCCAGTGCCACGAGTGCCGGGCCGCTGAGCACGCTGCCCACAGGGGTGAGCCGCGGCAGGGCATCGCCCAAGTCGGGGATCGTCTGCGACGGACACCCCGCGTCGGATTCGAGCATCGAGCGCACTGCGGCGACTCGCTGATGCAGCCGCTCGACGGTGCTGTGCTCGCTAGTCGGCAGGAGACCGCGCACTACGGCGGCCCCAGCCGACGACGCACAGCGCTCGGCGACGCCGTCGAGGGCACGGCGATACTCGAGAACGGCAAGCGCGTGTGGATTCATGGGTCCCCAGACGCCGCGAGCCCGATCGGGCGCGTGAGCGCCGGACCGGGCTCGCAAGGTCGTGCGCCGGCTCGCCTAACGCGAAGCGCGGTCACGACGAGGGTCGCTACGCTGGGCGCGACCGACGACCCTTGCGGCGCGCGGCGTTCATCTTTCGCTTGCGTCGCTCCGAAGGCTTCTCGTAGTGCCGATGCTTGCGCAGGTCGGACAGGATGCCGGCCTTTTCGATCTTCTTCTTGAAGCGCTTGAGAGCACGCTCGAAGTTTTCCTCTTCGTGGATGATGACTTCAGACAAACGCGATCGCCCCCGGTTCGCGGGAATGAGAGAGTGGGTTAACCCTGTAAACTAGGCTC
>JBQTJS010000378.1:0-4999 GCA_052386875.1 Gemmatimonadaceae bacterium | reverse complement strand
GCGTCGCACGGAGGCACGTTAGGCGGGCACATCTTGCTGCTGGAGATCGTCCCCGAGCGCAACTTCGCCATCGCCGTCCTAACGAACTCGAATACAGGTTGGCGCGTGATACAGGACGTCGAGCGCGAAGCACTCAAGGTATATCTGGGCGCGACGTACGCGCCGAATCAGGCTATTGCGCACCGCGGACTCGTGGAGACTCTTCCCTCCGCGGAGCCCCTCGGGCAACAACCCGATCCGGCGCCGTATGTCGGCACGTACATGCGGCCGGGCAACTCAGTGGTCGTGCGTGCCGAAGGCGGTAAGTTGTTCGTGCAGGAGCGCCCTAACGAGGGACAGCCTAACGCGGAGTTGCCGGTGCTGTTCTTTGGACCGGATCGCGCGGTCGTAACCGACGGGCCCCAACGCGGTCAATCGGTCGAGTTCGTGCGCGATTCGAGGGGCCAAGTCAATTGGATCCGTGTCGTTGGCCGCGTTGCTCTGCGCACGCCATGACGGTGATCGCCGCGCCCCCGAAACAGCGCATCGCGGATCCGGTCAGCGCCAACGGCACAGGGGAGCAGCGCCGGCTAAGAAGCTAGTGACGCCGTGACCCTCGTGAGCGTGCGCGCTCTCGGGCTACAGCGCGCGCCGGCGACTCGCCGCCGACTAACGCGTTAGGCGTATTCGCCCACGCACGCTGCCGCTCCCTGAGTGCTGCGTACACGGCATCCCGATGGGTCGTGCCGCCGCGAATGATCTCGTCACGCCAACGCAGCCACAGGCGCTGCACCTCATCGAACAATGTGGCCTCCTTCTCCCCCATCAACCCTCCCCACTCGATCGCGGCCTCGGCGTCATTCGCAGGCAATAAAGCGCGGTATTCGAGATCGGCCGTGAGAGGCGCCAGCCAATTGCCACTCGTCCCTTCATCACCCTCGTCGCGCGCGCGATGCCACATAACGAGAAACGCAGCGCGATCGTGCAGAATCGCATCCGCCCAGGGACATTCGATCCCCTTAGCCTCTGCTAGAAACGCGAAAAACCGGCGCAGTGAGCCGCACACAGCTTTCGCCGACTCCTCCGAGTCAATCACTTTACGCGGATACCAACTGTAAAGAAACTGACGCAGATCGAACTCGGTCACCGCGCTCGGCGCTATGCCTTGGTAGCCCGTGAGAAAGTGGAGGAAGAGCCAGGCAACGCTCGCATGTTTCTCGGCCGTAGCCGCCGAGACGGCGGCATAGCGGCGGCCCTCTGCTTGACAGTAGTGCGTGAAACTGTCGAGCGTCTCCCTAACGAGCGCTTCGCGCACCTCGTCCGGCTCGTCTCGCAGCTCAACGTCGGGTTTGGCGTCCGGTCCGACGGGTCCACAAGCCGTCAGATGCTCGGGTTGGTCCCAAACGCTTCAGGAGCGGCACGCGATGAACTATCGAAGCTCAACACCGCGCCGGTTTCCGCATCCGTCCAGCGCTCTGACGGCTTACCTCCGCGGGAGATGTCGCCTTGCATGGCAGCGACGAACCGGGGGACGGCGCGCAGCAGCGCGATCACCTCCGCTGCCTGGCTGTGCCTAACGCCGCCGCCTGGTGTGCCCATGACCATAAGGAGCGGGTGCGCCGCGGACCCGGCGATCTCCCAGCCGGAGGCGCTAATCTCGCGGCGCATGCGCGGCGGCAAATCGTCCTTCGCGCTGAAAGTGACGGAGAGCACCATGCCACGCATTTCCAGCAGTGCGCGCTTCGGGTCGGTATTGCCGTAGAGCAACTCGAGATCCTCGCGATCTGAATGGAGCGCGAGACCGAACTCCTGGCCGGCGTTCCCCAGAATAGACGCGTGCCACTCGGCACCATCGGCGAGCGCCGCAACTATGGGTCGATCGTCCGCGACTTGCTCCCATGGCCGGGCGCGATAATATGCGGCTGCGGCACGGAAGAGTCGCGCGACGGAATCGCGGGGCAGGCCCCACCCGGCCCATGTCTCCGGCAGCGAAGCCATCGGCGCGTCTTCTTTGCCGGCGAGGTGCGAACACAGCGACTGGGCGGCTTCCCGAAGGTTCGTTAGGCTCCCCACGCCGCGCACCGTGATTCCGCGCGTTTGGAGGAGCGGACGCAGCGCATCGGCGATGCTCGCATGCCTAACGTCAATGCGCCGCGGCGCGCGCTGGGCGGCTCCGATGGCGACGTCGACCTCATGCGCCAGCACGCGAGCCAGTTCGTCAGGCTCGGCCGGCGCCGTGCGCAGTGTCTTACAGTGCACCACGAGCGGTCCCGATCCGACCAATACAGCGACGGGCCGCGCGGCGGGATCGTCAGCATAACGAGCGGGGAAGGGAACTGCTTCCAATTCCCAGTCGTCGCTCAGCAGAGGCCGCAGCGCCGGATCGAAGATACGCGAATCTTTTGAGGGACCTCCGTCGACGAGTCGTAGGGGTCGATCGGCGAACGGGAGCGGCTGCTCCCGCTCCATGCAGCAGCGCTTGTACTTCCGTCCCGAACCGCAGGGGCACGGGTCATTTCGGCTTGGAGGAGGATGCGACAATTGCGGCTACGTGAAGGTGTGCCTCTAAATGCTAGCGCGAATCCGATGATTCCGCTGCGAGCTGAACGTCGTACCCGCTTCCGGGGATCAGCCGCGCGCTGCCAAACGGTCGCGGGAGGGAGGAGACGACCCGCGCGCGCCGGTCAAAACGTGATTTCTCCCACACGCTGACGTCCGCTGCGGTCTGCGTGCCCATAGAACCGCATAGGCCGCGCTTGCTGTCTCGGCCGAAGGCTTGGGCGCCTCGCTCGGTCAGACGTGAAGCTGCTCTTGGCAATGTAGCTACATGCAGCTACATTGCCAACATGACCTCAGTCGGCATCCGGAACCTCAAGAATCAACTGAGCTACTACGTGCGACGCGTGGCGGCCGGAGACAGAGTGCTAGTGACCGACCGCGGACGCGTCGTTGCGGCCCTGGTACCCCCGCCCGGCGATGCAGCGGCGCACTCACCATCGCGTTACCAGGAGCTTCTGACGGCCGGCATTATCCGGGCGCCGCTCGAACGCGGCGACCCACTGGCGGATCTGCCGCTGCTGCGCTTGCCGGGCGGAACGGCTTCGTTCCTCGTCGACGAGGACCGTGCCGAGCCGTAAGCCGGCAGGCGCGGCGCGCTCGGCCGCAGGCACCGATCAAACGTGGTACATCGAATCGAGCGCACTCCTGGCTGCATTCCTCGAGGGCGATCGGGCAGCAAGGCGTGCGATCCGAGCGCGTGGGCGGCGCGTCACGTCGGCCCTAACGCTGGCCGAGGCTCATCGCGCCCTGCTACGCGGGCGGCTGACAGGCCGTTTGACCGCTGACCAAGAGCGTGCCGCGCTGCGCGGTCTGCGCACGTTTGCGCGGCGCTGTGCGCTTGTGGCGGTGTCGAATGAGGTGCTCGACCGCGCGGCGCGTCCGTTTCCGGTGGAGCCTATTCGCACACTGGATGCAATTCACCTTTCTACAATCGTCCTGCTTGGTGAGTCACCGCAACTCCTAACGGTGGTGACTCGCGATGACCGCGTGGCTCAGAACGCGACGGCGATGGGACACGCCGTAGCCTGATTCGCGATAGGCGAAGCGCCCGCGCATGTCGGGTCTCGCCTTCACAGCGGCGCGACCGGCAGTATGCTCCGAGGCCGCCGCTCTGCGACGCGGTGTCCGCCGCAACGAGTGGCTATGGCCACGCCTAACGAGATAATCATGCGCACTGGGTCCATCCGCTTCGTGTTCGTTGCGATCGCGCTCCTGTGTTCTCCGTCCGCCGCCAGATCGCAGACATTCCGCACCGCGGATTCGGTTATCCGGCGCATGTGGCGACTCGGCATGGATTCGTCGCACAGCGAGCGCCTGGCGCAAGTCCTCATGGACTCTATCGGGCCGCGCCTGTCCGGCACGCCGGGGTTTCAGTCCTCTGCCGAATGGCTGGAGCACACCTATCGGGGCTACGGGATCACGGCGCGCCGCGAACGTTACGGAACATGGCGCGGCTGGCGCGCGGGCGACTTCCACATGACGCTTACAGCGCCGCGAACACAGGTGCTCGATGTGGAGCTGCTCGCCTGGAGCGTGGGGACCGGCGGCCGCGCAATCGACGCCGAGGTTGTCATTATCCCGCAACTCGATACTTCTGCCGTTAGGCAATGGTTAGGCACGATCCGAGGGAAGTTCATTCTGACGTCACCGCCCGAGATCATGTGCCGCGCGCCGCAGGAGTTGGAGCGCAACGCGCGCGCGGCCACTGTGCAACGCATCAATCAGCGGCGTGCTGAGATCGCGCGGCAGGGCGCGGAGCGTCTGCGGTCGCTCGCGCCCGCGAACACACCGGCGCAGCAGCTTCTCCGGGCCGTATTCGCGCGCCTCGACTCGGCAGGCGTCGCCGGCATCGGTTCACTCACCTGGTCCGGCGGCTGGGGGGTGAACAAGATCTTCGGCACGCAGTCGGAGAGGGCACCGGCCTTCGACATTTCGTGCGAGGACTACGGTCTGCTGCATCGCCTCGCGGCGAACAATCAAGGGCCGCGCGTGCGCTTCAGCGCCGATGCGGAGGCGGCGCCTAACGAAGTAGCGATGTTCAACGTGATCGCCGAGCTGAACGGGGCGGAGAAACCTAACGAATACGTAATGCTCTCGGCGCACTTGGACAGTTGGCACGGCGCGACGGGCGCGACGGACAACGGCACGGGGACTGTCATGATGCTGGAAGCGATGCGGATCCTTACAGAAGCCTATCCGCGGCCCAAGAGGACGATCCTCGTGGGCCACTGGGGCGGGGAAGAGCAGGGGACGTTAGGCTCGCGCTCGTTTGCGGAAGATCATCCCGACGTCATCGCGGGAATGCAGGCGCTCTTCAATCAGGACAACGGGACCTGGCGCATCGATTATCTCGAGGCGAGCGGGTTCCTCAAGGCCGCTGCCAATCTGGCGCGCTGGCTGGCGCAGCTGCCGGCTGAGCTGACTGACAGCGTGCGCTTCGTCGCGCCCGGTGCGCAGATCA
>JBQTJS010000377.1:0-24480 GCA_052386875.1 Gemmatimonadaceae bacterium | reverse complement strand
TCGACGGCGATTACGTCGTCTGCCCCTGGCACAACTGGAAGTACCATCGGACGAACGGAGTCGGCGAGCCGGGCTACGAGGCCGACGCGGCGCCTGCTTACAAGACCAGGGTCGAGAACGGGGAACTCTATGTCGATCTCGCTTCCGCCACCAAACGTACTCGCGGACAGCACGAGCCGTTTCCTCTGGCACGCAGGATCGAGCGCGCTCAGCTCGACCGCGTCTACGAAGCGATTGTGCACTGGGCGGACGTTGTCCTCGTCGCTACGCCGATCCGCTGGGGATCCGCCGGCTCGCTCTACTTCCGCATGGCCGAGCGCCTCAATTGCGTGCAGAACCAGATTACCATCGCCAATCGCGTGCTCATACGCAACAAGGTCGCCGCGTTCATCATCACAGGCGGCCAGGACAACGTGCAGGGCGTCGCCGGTCAGATGCTGATGTTCTTCTCCGAGCTTGGTTTCCACTTTCCGCAGTTTCCTTTCATCGCACACTCGCGCGGCTGGTCGGCGGAGGACATGGAGCGCAACGTGGACTATGTGATGAAGAGCGAGGAGCTGCGCGAAGGAGCGCGCATGCTCGTCGCGCGCGCCGTTGACACGGCGCACGTGTTGCTCGACCACGAGGAGGCGCCGCACACAATTGCGCGGGGCGGGCGCAAGGCGCACCAACTAGCCGTCGCTACGACCTAGGCGCTCCTGCAGCATCCGCGCATTGTTCCCGTCCTGTGGCTCCGGCGGGCTCAAAGCCGCAATACTCGCGTCGATCGCCGTCCGGGCGAAGCGCAGCACGCTCGCGCCCTGCTCCGCGGCCTCCATGTGAGCGATCGCGCTCGGGCGCAGGACAGCACCCACCCATCCCTGTGTGTGCCAGTGACCTAACGAACCTAACGAGGGGAGACGCTCCGCGGCTGGGTGCGGGTACGGACCCACATAGAAGTACGGCTCCGCATACGAAGCGTCGCCCGGCGAAAGCCCTACGCCAACGGTACGCGTACCGCGCCCCGGCAGCTCGCCGAGCGTGATCAACGTCGCAAGATCGAAATGGTGCGGCCAGCAACGCGGCGGCGAAGCTCCCGCACGTTCGCGCCCGACCAGCGACGCCAGCTCGTGCGCATCGGCGTAACAACGCGCCAACTCCGCGGCCGCGCGGCCGTCGCCAAGCTCGAACGGTGAACCGGCGGCGACCGCGTGTGCAGGAATCTCGTAATGTCTCTGCGCAGTAAGCGCGCTCCCGTCATAACCGGCGCCGCCAAGCTGCTCGCGCAGCCATGCAAGGGCATCGGCCACACGACGCCCTTGCAGCTCTAGCTGGGCCGTCGCTCCGCGATCGTCGATCGCCAGTAGTGCGGGCCCGGCAGGCTGCAGCGCGAAGCGCAGGCGCCGCCCCCCCGCGAGCCAGTTCGTGCCTAACGCGCATTGCGCCGGCAACCACTCGAGATTCGTGTGACTATCGTCGGCGCGCGGCTCGAGATACGAGATCGCCGCCGAGACGATCACCTGCAGCGCGTGATGCAGCTGCAGCCGTGCGTCAACCAGCGATTCCGGCGCGACCGATCCCAGACGCTCCCAGCGAACGAGCGCCTCGACAGCCTGTGACATGCCCGCACCAATCATGACCCGCGTCGCCCGGTTCCCTATCGCGCTCACGCCATACGCCCCCCGGCACCGCATCCAGGCATCCAAGTCCAGCAGGGAACTCAGCGACGCCCGCGCGGCTACCTAAGCGTTCCTGCCGCACGTACCCGCGGTGCACGCAAACTGCTGGCGCACTGCGGTCGCACTAGCGCCCGAGCGTGCCCGGCACAGATTGCCGCGCTCTTTCTGAAGCAAGCGGGAGGTTTATGTCGGCCCCAGCCGTGGGTTCTGCTCTTGCCGGATCGAGTTCCCCCCTCGCGGGGGAGATTATGCTGCGCCTCGCTGAGGCCCGCGCGCGCACTTTGGCCCTCATCGAGGGTGTGAGCGATGCCGACCTGATCCGTCAGCATGACGCGCTGATGAGTCCGCTACTCTGGGACCTCGGCCACATCGGCCACTTCGAGGAGCTGTGGCTTACGCAGAACCTCGACGGCCAGATCCGCTTCGTGGAAATGCCGGGGATGTACAACCCCTTCGAGCATCCGCGCCGGACGCGCGGCGCGCTGGCCTATCCCACGCGCCAAGATGCTCTCGAGTTGCTGGCCGACATCCGTGCCGCCGTGCTGGCGCGGCTCGATGCCGCCGAGCTGGACGGCGGCCATCCGCTGCTGGCCGCGGGGTACGTGTATGCGATGGTGTTGCAGCACGAGTATCAGCATAACGAGACGATGCTGCAGACGCTGCAATTGAAGCTGGGAGAGCCGTATCGCGCACCGCGGGCATGGGAAGTGCCGCAGCCGGCGCTCGATCTGGTACCGGGGGCGATGGTGCGCTTCGCCAGCGGCGAGGTCACGATCGGCACGATGGATCGCGCCAGCGCCTACGACAACGAGCGGCCAATGCACGTCGTTAGGTTAGCGCCGTTCCTCATCGATGTCGCGCCGGTCACGACCGGAGACTATCTCGCTTTCATGGAGGACGGCGGCTATCGCCGGCAAGACCTGTGGTCCGCTGCCGGACGCGCCTGGCTGCAGGACGCCGCCGTCGCAGCGCCGCAGTACTGGTTCCGTGCGGGCGGGACGTGGCACACGCGCTATATGGACAGGAGCGGCCCTGTCGACCGGCGCCGACCGGTGTGCCACGTCTCGTACTACGAAGCCGAGGCGTACGCGCGCTGGGCCGGGAAAAGGCTGCCTAACGAGCTGGAATGGGAAGCTGCAGCCGCATGGGACTCTCTGCGCGGCACCAGCCGGGAGTACCCCTGGGGTAACGAGCCGGCCACGCACAGGCACGCCAATATCGATCAGCTCTCGTTCGAGCCGGCGCCGATCGGTGCGTACCCGCCTAACGTGTCCCCCATCGGCTGTTACGGCATGATCGGCGACGTCTGGGAATGGACCTCGAGCGACTTTGCCGCCTACCCGGGCTTCCAGGCATTCCCCTACCCGGAATATTCCGAGGCCTTCTTCGGCACCGATTACAAGGTCCTGCGCGGAGGGTCCTGGGCCACGCGTCCCGGAGCTATCCGCAACACTTTCCGCAACTGGGACTATCCCATCCGGCGGCAGATCTTCAGCGGCTTCCGCTGCGCGTGCGATGACTAGCTCGCGCGATGCTGTGTTGGAGAGGCGCGCGCGTCCCTCGGCTCGCTGGAATGCGCTCGACGCACGCCGCGCGGCGATGTTGGCCGACGTGCGCAGCGGCTTCGCGGGCGCACAGAAGACGCTCCCGCCCAAATACTTCTACGACAACATCGGCTCGCGCCTGTTCGAGGAGATTACGGCGCTGCCGGAGTATTACCTAACGCGAACAGAGCGCCGGCTGCTGCACCGTTGGATGCCGCAGCTCGTCAGGGATCATGCGGCGCGTTCGCTGCTCGAGCTGGGGGCCGGCAGCGGCGAAAAAACAGCCATCATCCTGGAGGCGCTGCGCGCCACGGCCGGCGGCGTCACCTACTACCCGCTGGACATCAGCGCGGAGTTTCTCGCGGAATCGGCCGCCAGCCTGAGCGCCAGACTCCCGGGACTGCGCGTATCTCCCATCGTCGCCGACCTCGGCCACCCGATCGTCCCGCCGCGCGACGCCGAGCAGCCCATGTTGTTCGCCTTTCTCGGCAGCACGATCGGTAACTTCGATGCCGACGAGGCGACGGCGCTGCTGCAGCGCGTGCGAGCGGCAATGCACGACGGCGACGTGCTTTTGTTAGGCACCGACCTGCACAAGGACGCCGCCGTCATCGAGCGCGCCTACAATGACGCAGCCGGTATCACGGCGCAGTTCAACCGGAATGTGTTGTGCGTGCTGAATCGTGAGCTGGGTGCCGACTTCGATGTAACGGGCTTCCGGCATGCTGCTCCGTATGTCGCCGACAGACGGCGTGTGGAGATGCACCTCGTCGCGCAGCGCGATCAGCTTGTGCATGTCCCCGGCGTCGGCCGCGTGCAGTTCCGCGCCGGCGAGTCCATCCGCACGGAGATCTGCTGCAAGTACGACCGCGCGACAGTCGAGCTACTGCTGCGCCGCGCGGGACTCACAATGCATAACTGGTGGCAAGACGATGATGCTCGTTATGCGCTGACTGTCGCGGTGCCGCTGCGCCATCGACGCTTCGCCTCGCCTAACGGGCACAGCCTCTCGCGGCGTCTGGTCGCGCAGCTGCAGCGCGACGTGCGCGACCGCTTGTTCGCGCTGGCTCGCCCAAGGACAGGCCCCCAGCGCATAGGCGCGGAAGTCGAAGTGCTGCTCCTCGACGCCGCTACGCGCGAGCCGGCCCCCATCGCGGCGCCGGACGGCTCCGGATCGCTCGCCGTTATCCGCGCTCTGGCGCGACGATCGGCGTGGCCCGAGCGCCGCTCCGGCAAAGCGGGAGTGAGCGAGTTTGACACGCCGCGCGGCGGGCGTATCACGTTCGAGCCCGGGGGCCAGCTGGAGTACAGCGCCCCCCCGGTGACGTCGCTTAGCGCGTTGGCCCGCGACCTGTGCGGCACCATGAGCCTTGTTAGCGACGCGTGTGCCGACGCCGGCATTGCCTGCGTGTCGTTAGGGATCGACCCGTTTACGCCCGTCGAGGCCACGCAGCTCCAGCTGGACGCGGAACGTTACCGGCGCATGGACCGCCATTTCGCGCGCATCGGTCCGTTCGGCTCGCGCATGATGCGCCAAACGGCCGCTCTGCAGATCTGTCTCGACGCCGGAACGGATCCTCACGAGCGCTGGCGACTGCTGCAAGGGCTGGCCCCCTACCTCGTCGCGATATGCGCCAACTCGCCGGTGTACCAGGGAGTTGCCACGCAACATGCCAGCTTCCGAGCCCACACCTGGCGTTCCCTCGATCCGGCACGGACCGGGCTCGCCGCCGACGAGACTGACGCGACGCTGGCGTACACGCGCTTCGCGTTGCAGGCAACGACGATGTTGCTCGGGGCGGAGGAAGACGCGCCGCAGACATTCGCGCAGCACGTTGCCGCGCGAGGTCTCCGCTTCGAGGAGTGGGACGCCCACCTAACGACGCTCTTCCCGGAGGTGCGTCCGCGCGGCTACTTCGAGGTGCGTTCGGCGGACGCCATCGCGCCTGAATTGTACGTCGCGCCTCTGGCGTTCCTCGCCGGTCTGGCGTATCACCCACCCAGCGCACGCGCGGCGTTGGCGCTCGTCGGATCGCCTGGTCCGGAGCTGCTTACCCGCGCCGGCCGCTGCGCCCTCGCTGATCCGGCCATCGCACGCGTCGCACGCGACCTCTGGCGGATCGCGCGCGAGGGTTGGCTCGCGTTAGGCGACAGTTTCATCCACCCGGAGGATGCCGAGCGCGTGGACGAGTTCGTGCTCCGTTTCAGCGCCCGCGAACGCTCCCCGGCGCACGAGGTTGTGGACGCGCTGGCACCGTGACCTTGCGCCAGGCGCTCTACGCCGCCGGCGTCGTGGCGCGTTACGGCGACGTCGCCGTGCTGCATCAGGTCAGCCTCGCAGTCGAGGAAGGGACATGCGTCGCCCTGGTAGGCGAGAGCGGTTCGGGGAAGACGACACTACTACATACCTTCAATCGTCTGGTCGAACCTAACGAGGGTGTCGTCCAAGTCGCCGGCCGCGACGTGAAGTCAGCCGACCCGGTGACCCTGCGCCGTTCCATCGGTTACGTCCCGCAAGACGGCGGCCTGCTGCCACACTGGAATGTGCACCGCAATGTGGCGCTCGTCCCCTGGCTCCTCGGCCAGAGCGATCGCGCCAAGCGCGCCGACGCCAGTCTGGAGCTGGTGGGACTCGATCCCGCAGAGTTCGGTGTCCGGCTCCCCAGCGAGCTATCCGGCGGCCAACGCCAGCGCGTCGCCATCGCCCGCGCGCTCGCCGCGCGGCCGGAGATCGTGCTCATGGACGAACCGTTCGGGGCGCTCGATGCCATCACGCGCAGCGAGTTGCAGCGCACCTTCGCCGAGCTGCGCTCGCGCCTGCACGTCACGACGCTGCTCGTCACTCACGACCTGCGTGAGGCGCGGGCGCTGGCAGATCGCGTGGCTGTAATGCGCCACGGCCGCATCGAACAGGACGCCGCGATGGCCGAGCTGGAATCGCGTCCCGCCACGCCTTACGTCAGCGAGCTGGTCCAACGGGCACTGGCATGAAGCGCGCCTGGCATGCCGCTTTCGCGTTAGGCGCACTTGCCGTGCCGTCCGCGGGCGGCTCCCAGGCGGACGCTCCCCGCCCTGTCGTTGTCGCGTCCAAACCGTTCGGAGAATCCTACCTCCTCGCCGAGATGTTCGCGCAACTGCTGGAAGCGCGCGGGCTCCGCGTCCAGCGGCGGCTCGGACTCGGCGGCACGACTCTGGCGTTTCGCGCCCTCAGCTCGGCTACGATAGATGTTTATCCGGAGTACACCGGCACCGGCCTGCTCGTCGTGTTGGGTGAGCCGCCGCGCAGCGGTGCGACGGAGCGGGAGGTCTTCGACCACATCTCGCGCGAGTTCGTGCGGCGATTCGACGTGCGTTGGCTGCCTACGTTAGGCTTCGAGAATACGTTCGCAATCGCTGTGCGGCGCGCCACGGCGGACTCGCTGCGTCTGCGCACGTTGAGCGACCTCGCGCGCGTCGCCTCACGACTCCGCGGGGGATTCACGGCCGACTTCACCGGGCGACCCGACGGACTCCCGGGCCTCGAGCGCGCATACGGCATCCGCTTCGACGAGGTCCGCTCGCTCCTCCCCGCAGTCAAATATCAGGCGCTCGCAGAGGAGGCCGTCGATGTTATCGACGGATACTCCACCGACGGCCTCATCCGGCGCTATAACCTCGTCGTGCTCCAGGACGATCGCGCGTTCTTCCCTCCGTATGAAGCGGCCGCCCTCGTTCACAATAAACTCGCGCGCGAAGTGCCGCGCGCCATCAGCGTGCTCACAGAACTGAGCGGGCGCATCGACGTCACAAGCATGCGCGCGCTCAACGAGCGTGTCGAAGTGCGCGGAGAAGCCGTGCCGGCTGTCGCCCGTGATGCTTTGAGCGAGTTAGGGCTCCTTGACGCCCGCGCGCTCGAGGGACGGCGACCCGCTGCCGGGCGCGACGACGGAAGCCTCACGTCGTATCTGATTGAACGACGTTCTCAAATCGCGCGCATGACGGCGCGGCATCTGCTGCTCGTCGCGGTCTCGCTGTCCGCCGCCATCCTGCTGGCGGTCCCTCTGGGATTGGCGCTGGAGCGGCTGCCGCGCTCCGCCGAGAGCGTAATCCGCGGCATCGGGTTGCTGCAGACGATACCGGGGATCGCGCTCCTGGCGTTCATGCTTCCCGCGTTAGGCGTGGGCATTGTTCCCGCGCTGGTCGCGCTCTTCCTTTACTCTCTTTATCCGGTCGTGCGCAACACCTACGCAGGCGTGCGCAACGCCGACCCGGGCGCCGTGTCCGCAGCCACCGCGCTCGGCATGACGGGCCAGCAAGTGTTGCGTTATGTGCGGCTGCCGCTCGCCGCTCCTGTCATCATGGCGGGGATCCGCACGGCCGGCGTCATCGCGGTCGGCACGGCGACCCTGGCTGCGTTCATAGGTGCCGGCGGCCTGGGCGATCCAATCGTGGCAGGGCTGGCGTTATCCGACACGCGGATGATCCTTTCCGGGGCCCTTCCGGCGGCCGCCCTGGCCCTACTGGTCGACGGCGCATTGGCGCTCGCTGAACGTGCCGTCGCGCCGGCGCGTTAGGCGGCTGGCGGATCGTACGATGGCGACAGATACTTGAGCTGGCGCCAGCGCCCCCGCATCTCGCATCTCGCATCTCAGCACCCCTCTCGCATACCGCACTTCGCATCCCGCCCCTCGCCGCTCATGAACACTCACGCAATCCGCGACCAGTTGCGCAGCTCCCGCTTCCTGAACGGATTGACCGACACCGCCCTGCACCAGCTATCGCACATGGTCGAGCCGCGTGAGTTCGCTGTCGATGCCAAGCTCTTCGACGAAGGAGCGCCGCGCAGGTTCATGGCGGTGCTGGTGGAGGGCGCCGTCGCCATCGAGAAGTCGATGAACGGTCGCCCGGTGCGGCTCGTCACGCTCGGGGCCGGCGAGGCTGTGGGCGAGGGGATCTTGTTGGACGTGGAAGACGCCACGCACGGGACCAGCGCGCGTGCCCTTCAGCGGACCGACGCATACGTCCTGACGCTGGAGCGCGTGGTCGCCATGCGCTCGGAGCACCCGATCCTTTACGCTGCGCTCGTCGGGCGCGCAGCACGAGCGATCGCGCAGCGCCTGGCAGCCACAGACGCAACTATCGTGGGTCGCGGCCGCGTTACGGGGTTCGGTGGCAAACGGACGCGCAGCGAACACGACTTGTTAGGTGACCGCGAAGTGCCTGACGACGCGCTGTACGGCGTGCAGACACTGCGCGCGCTCGAGAATTTCCCGATCACCGGCGTCACGCTGCGCGATTTCCCCAGCCTCGTCGAGGCGCTCGCCGCCGTAAAGGAGGCCGCCGCGCTGGCCAACAAGCAGCTCGGGCTGCTGGACGATGCCGTCGCCGACGCGATCGTGCGCGCGTGCCGCGAAGTGCGCGAGGGACGGCATCACGAGCACTTCCTCGTGGACATGATCCAGGGTGGCGCGGGAACGTCATCCAACATGAACGCCAATGAAGTCATCGCGAACCGCGCGTTGGAATTGTCGGGCCGCCCGCGAGGCGACTACGAGCACGTGCATCCTAACAACCACGTCAACCTCAGCCAGTCGACCAACGACGTGTACCCGACTGCCTTGCGACTCGCGCTGCACGTCGAGATCGAGGGACTGCGCGGCGCCATGCGTACGCTTTGCGAGGCCCTGCTCGCCAAGGGTCACGAGTTCGCCGGACTCGTGAAGATGGGCCGCACGCAGCTTCAGGACGCGGTGCCGATGACGCTGGGGCAGGAGTTCGCCGCGTTCGCCCACACAATGCTGGAAGACGTCGACAGACTCGGCGAAGCGCTCTCGCTGATCCGCGAGATAAACATGGGAGCGACGGCCATCGGCACCGGCATAACCGCGCCGCCGGGATACGCCGAAGTCGTTAGGCAGAAGCTCAGCGAGGTTAGCTCGCTCGCCCTGATCACGGCACCGGACCTGGTGGAGGCCACCTCCGACACGGGTGCCTTCGTGCAACTCTCGGGCGTGCTCAAACGCTGTGCTGTGAAGCTCTCCAAGATCTGTAACGACCTGCGGCTCCTTTCCTCGGGCCCGCGCGCAGGATTCGGCGAGATCAACCTCCCCGCGATGCAACCGGGCTCCTCGATTATGCCGGGGAAGGTGAATCCAGTCATCCCCGAGGTTGTGAACCAGGTCTGCTTCGACGTCATTGGCGGCGATGTCACAGTCACACTCGCGGCCGAAGCGGGCCAGCTTCAGTTGAATGTCTTCGAGCCTCTCATTGCGTATCGACTTCTGCGCAGCATCGATTCGCTGCGGCGCGCGTGTGACGTGCTGCGCACGCGCTGCATCGACGGCATCAGCGCGAATGCCGATCGCATGCGTTCCTTCGTCACGTCGTCGATCGGCATTGTCACCGCACTCGTTCCCGAGCTGGGCTACGACATCGCCTCACAAATCGCTACTGAATCGCTCGAGAGCGGCCGCGGCGTTTATGATATCGTTCTGGAACGGCAGCTCCTTACGCGCGAGCGGCTGGACGAGTTGTTGAATCCCGCGGCGATGGTCCGTCCGCAATAGCAAACGTGAGCGATCCCCTCGATGGTCCCGGCCGCCTGAAGATGGCCACGCTCGATGAAGCCACACTCATGACCCAGCGGCTGCATGGACTCGTTGAGCGTATGGCTGCCGCTGCGGGGAAGAACGAAGGCCTCCTGACCTTCGCACAGCAAATCAAGCGCGCGGCCGCCCCTCTCGTGACGCTGCTGAAGCCGCAGTTCGGGCTCATCTCGGAGCACGTTGCGCAGATGCTGTTGATTACCTCGCGCAGTGGGAGCGATAAGATCAGGGTGCGTGCCTTACGCGAAGGCGTGGGACAGCTCAAAGTGCAGCTCGAGGCAGCGGCTAATCGAGTCAAGGAGGTACACACAGTGAAGCCCGAAGCATCTTCCAAGCAGGGGGATGTGTGATGCTAAGCGCGCTTGCCCCTCTATTGGTGCTGGCCTAGCTTTGGCGGGATTTTGCGATCGCCTCGGTCTTAGGCGATCGCCGGCATACGGCTCTCCTTCCCTCCCCATCGCTGCAGCGGATGCGCTCACGACTTCGGACGCGACAGATCGCCGGACTGGCCTGCTGTATCCTTGCCGTCCTGACGTTCGCGGCCTGTTCGCAGTATCCGAATACGACCTTCAATCCCACAACCGAGTTCAACCGCGAGTCGACCTCGCTGTGGAACACGCTGCTCCTCTGGGGAACGATTGTGTTCGTGATTACGGAGGCGGTGCTCGTCTACGTCATCTGGAAGTACCGTCGGCGGCCGGATGGCCCCGCGGTTCAGATGGTCCACGGCAACACTACGCTCGAGTTGGCGTGGACCATCCTGCCGGCGGTGATCCTGGGGATAATCGCGATCCCTACCGTTCGCGCGATCTTCCGCACGCAAGGCGAGGCCCCGGCCAATGCGGTGAAGGTGGATGTGATCGGGCATCAGTGGTGGTGGGAGTTCCGCTATCCGGAGTACGGGATCACTACGGCGAACGAGCTGTACCTTCCCATCGGTCGGCCGGTGAGCTTCTCGTTGCGAACTGTCGACGTGCTCCATGCGTTCTGGATCCCCCAGTTAGGTGGCAAGCGCGACCTCGTCTCCAATCGCACGAACTATCTCTGGTTCACGCCCGACTCGGTTGACTACACGGTCTACAACGGCAGTTGTAACGAGTATTGCGGCGTGTCGCACGCGAACATGCGCTTCCGCGCGTTCACGGTTCCGCCTGGCGAGTTCGATCGCTGGGTGGCGCATCAGCGGACCCCTGCGGCGGTGCAGACGATCGCCGCCGGCGCGGTTGGCGCGCCTAACGCAGCACCGGCATCCGCGGCCGCGCTTCCCCCCGCCGATTCTGCGGCCGCGGCCGGACAGCCGGCCGTCGCTGCGGCCGTATACGAGTTCCCGCGCGAGCGTGTGCCGCCGCACGCAATCCCTGCGACGCCGGTTCCTGACGACCTTGCGTTCCCGGAGGATCTGCCGGGCGATGTGGCGCGGGGCGAGCAGATCTACTCGCGCAGCGCGTGCATCGGTTGTCACAAGATCACCGGGAATCCGCGATCGGTCGGAGTCTCGGGCCCGGATCTCACACACGTGGGGTCGCGCCTAACAATCGGCTCCGGCCTCTTTCTCAACGATACGCGCCACATGGCGCTCTGGATCAAGAATGCACGCAAGATGAAACCGCTCCAGTTCTCCAGCATGCCCACGCTGGGAAAAGGAGAATACGACCCGATCAGGAAGACAGTTCTCAATGTCGGACTTACGGATCAAGAGATCGCCGATATCGTCGCGTACTTGCAAGCGCTGAAATGATGCAGCAGGGAGCGGAAGTCAGGCGTTAGGTCCCTGGCTCCGCGCTCCCCCTGCCCTAGCCCATTGTCATGGCCACAACCGCCGCTGCTCCCGATTACGCCCCTCCCGTAGAACGCAAGCGCTACGGGATCATGGATTGGCTCACCACAGTCGATCACAAGAAGATCGGCCAGCTGTACCTCAACACGGCCATCTTCTTCTTCGTTTTCGGCGGCGCGGAAGCCGTGCTGATGCGCTGGCAGCTGATGACGCCTAACGGGCTGCGCATCTCCGCCGATGCGTTCAATCAGCTGTTCACGATGCACGGCACGACGATGATCTTCCTGGCGATCATGCCGTTGTCCGCCGCCTTCTTCAACTTCCTCATTCCGCTGCAGATCGGAGCCCGCGACGTCGCCTTCCCGCGCCTCAACGCCTTCAGCTACTGGGTGTATTTGTTCGGCGGCATCTTCATCACCCTGCCCATATTCTGGTTAGGCGCCCCCGACGGCGGCTGGTTCGCTTACGCCCCGCTCAACACGCGTCAGTTCGCGCCGCAGCACAACATGGACTTCTGGGTGCTCGGCATTCAGATCCTCGGCGTCTCGTCGCTGGCTGCAGCGTTCAACTTCGCCACCACGATCATCAACATGCGCGCCCCCGGCATGACGCTCATGCGCATGCCCATGTTCACATGGATGTCGTTCGTCGTCCAGTGGCTGATCATCCTCGCCTTCCCAGTCATTACTATCGCCCTCTTCTTCCTCCAGTTCGACCGCTTCTTCGGCACCAACTTCTTTTCGCTCGCCGCCGGCGCCGATCCGCTGCTCTGGCAGCACCTCTTCTGGGTCTTCGGCCACCCCGAGGTCTATATCCTCATCCTGCCGGCGTTCGGACTCGTCTCCGAGGTCCTCCCGGCCAATTCCCGCAAGCCGTTGTTCGGCTACCCGGTGATGGTGTACTCCGGCATCCTCATCGGCTTCCTCGGCTTCGGCGTCTGGGCACACCACATGTTCTCCGTGGGCATGGGACCGATCGCCGACACTGTATTCGCCCTAACGACGATGCTCATCGCCATCCCGACCGGGGTGAAGATCTTCAACTGGATCTTCACGATGTGGGGGGGCTCGCTGCGCTTCACGGTGGCCATGAAGTTCGCCATCGCGCTCGTTGCGATGTTCACCATCGGCGGCATCTCCGGCATCACGCACGCTTCGCCGCCGAGCGATCTGCAGCAGACGGACACGTACTACATCGTGGCGCACTTCCATTATGTCCTCTACGGCGGCTCGATCCTGGGGATCTTCGCGGGGATCTACCACTACTTCCCCAAGGTCTACGGCCGGATGATGGATGAGCGCTTGGGCAACATCCATTTCTGGCTCAACTTCGTCGCCTTCAACCTCACGTTCTTCCCGATGCACTTCGCCGGCATGTTAGGCATGCCGCGCCGCATCTACACATATGATTCGGGCCAGGGGTGGGACGGGTTCAACATGATGTCCAGCATCGGCGCGTACCTGCTCGTAGTCGCGACGGCGATCTTCTTGTGGAACTTCCTCAAGAGCAAAAAGAGCGGCGCGATCGCACCGGAGAATCCCTGGGACGCCCCCACGCTGGAGTGGTCCATCCCGTCACCGCCGCCGGAATACAACTTCGCGCAGATCCCGATGGTGACGTCGCGCTATCCGCTGTGGGACCTTACGCACCCCGAGCGCACGGTGCAGATCCCGCACGCGCCCATCGGCCACGAGGACGCCGTGCAGCGCACGGGCGAACATGTGACGGCGAGCGGCGCCCACCAAGCCGATATCGCGCCGATGCATATAGAGTCGGAGCGCAAAACGGCCGAAGAGCTGGGAATCCCGATGCCCCATCCCTCGATCAAGCCGCTATGGGTGGCGTTAGGCATGGTCGTCATGATCTCGGGATTGCTCTTCCTGGCAAGCTCCAAGCTGGTCGCCTTCTCGCTCATCGCGGTGGGTGCGGCTACGATGATCTACTTCATCTACAACTGGCTCACGACACCCGTTGAATAACCACCACACTTTCTGTCGATGGCAACGAACGTAGCGCACGCATCGCATCACTACACGTCGACAGGGCTCGACAGCAAGAAGATTGCGATCTGGACCTTCATCGGGTCCGAATGCATGCTCTTCGCGTCGCTGATATCGACGTATCTCATTTACAAGGGCCGCAGCGTCACGGGGCCCTGGCCGCACGAGTACTGGTGCGCCGCGACCAACGCGCGAGCGTTCGAGCCGATCGCCAACTGCCCGGCTGATCAGCTCTTCAAGCCGATCCTGGATATTCCGGTTACCTCGGTCTCGACATTCGTGCTGCTGTGCTCCTCGCTGGCGATGGTGCTCGCGCTGGCCGCTGTCGAGAACAAGAATCGGCCGCCTCCGCCTAACGCAAGTGCCTGGCAGAAAGCGCTGGCGTCGTCCAAGCTGTGGCTCTGGATGACCTGCATCATGGGCGCCGGCTTCCTCGGCTTCCAGGCGTATGAATTCACGTCCTTCGTGCACGAAGGGCTCACCATCCGCAAAAACCTCTTCGGCTCCAGCTTCTTCACACTCACCGGCTTCCACGGAACGCACGTCACAGTCGGTGTCATCTGGCTGGGTTCCCTGCTCGCCATCGACTACAAACGTGGACTGGGACCCAAGGACGCGCTGCAAGTCGACATCGCCGCCCTGTACTGGCACTTCGTGGACGTAGTCTGGATCGCGATCTTCACGCTGATTTACCTGATCAGGTAGCGAGGGAGCGATGGCGCACGAGCCTCTTGAGCACGATAACTCTCCCGCAATTGTCGCAGCGGAGGCACACACGGATCATATCGAGCATCCCGAGTGGCCTACGTACTGGAAGGTCGGCCTCTTCCTCACAGTAATTACTGTGCTCGAGGTCTGGGCCTACTACATCCCCAGCTTCGTAGCTTCCAAGCTCTTCGTGCCGTCGCTCCTCTTCATGTCGGGAGTGAAGTTCGCGACTGTGGTGCTCTTCTACATGCACCTGCGGTACGATCACAAGTTGTTCCGCGCGCTGTTCACCGGCCCGCTTCTAATCGCCGTCGCGACGTTGTTCGGCCTGCTGTTCCTTTTCGCGAAGTTGTCGGCCTGACGACGGGTCCAGGACTCGAACGAGACACAGCTCCGGGGGCGTTAGGCCGCAAGTGCGGCTTCGAGATCCGCTGCCTAACGCGCGTACGCAGCGCGTGACGTGCTCGTTGTTTCAGACGCGTGCGGCCAGCGTATCCGCCAGATCACGCGCGGCGTGAGGGTGCCGCTTGAGCAGATAGCCGCCCATCAACGCAGCCGCCACAAGGTTCGCGGCCCCCACCTGGTACCAGGCCAGGCTGCCGAAGCTGGGCGATAGCGACAGCAGGTAGACCAGCGCGTAGAAGCCCACCTCGAACGCCACAAAGAGGATGAACAGGGCTATCAGAACCGTCGGCTCGCGGTGCGATCCACGGAGAACCCATGCTGCGATGGTGCCCACAATCCCAAAAACGGCGTAATGGAACAGCGTATAAAGTGCCACATGCCGGAAGGCGGACTCCCCTTCCGTAGGGCCAAAAACCGCGCTCACCGCCTCTCCTAACGTTGCCGGTGTGCGAAACGGTTGTCCGCTCACAAGATCGACCACGAGGAACCAGATCGCCACCGCGCTGGCGCCGATCACCCCGGTGATAATCCCTTCCTTGACAGTCGCAAATCGTCGCATGGCCGCTCTCCGGTGGAGGACACGCAGCGCGCAGATTTGGGGATGTCAACACCGATCCCGCCTGCGCGCAAGCGGACCGAGCCGTTATTATCGTGCTGCGCCCCCCCTCTAATCTGCATGGTGCCGGCCAGCATCCCTAACGAACGGCTGCTCTCCCTCGACGTCTTCCGCGGCCTTACGGTCGCGGCCATGCTGCTTGTCAACAATCCCGGCACGTGGAGCGCAAGTTATGCGCCGCTTCAGCACGCACGCTGGCACGGTTGGACGCCCACGGACCTGATTTTTCCGTTCTTCCTCTTCATCGTCGGGATAACCACAGCGATATCGCGCTCGACGCGCCGCGCGCGCGGTGCGACGGACCGCGAGCTTGTTAGGCAGGTCCTGTTGCGCGGCTCGCTGATCGTCCTCCTGGGCCTGCTGCTCAACGCGTTTCCATTCTTTCCGCTCGAACGGATAACGGAAGTGCGCATCCCCGGCGTCTTGCAACGTATCGGCGTCGCCTACGCAGCCGGCGCTCTTCTCACTCTCCACACAAACGTTAGGCAACAGATCGGCATGCTCGCGGCGCTGCTGTTGGGCTATTGGGCGCTCATGACGCTGATCCCTGTCCCCGGCCAGGTGCTGAGCGGGCGCGCGTTGCTGGATACGCCGGCCGCCTCGCTCGCGGCGTGGCTAGATCGCTCATTGTTCGGTGACCACCTCTGGCGCTCGTCCAAAACGTGGGACCCCGAGGGGATCCTCTCCACAATCCCGGCCGTCGGAACCGTCATCCTGGGCGTCCTGGCCGGTGGCTGGTTAGGCACACAGCGGCCGCTCACGGAGCGCCTGACGAGCCTCTATGGCGTGGCTGCGCTGCTCATCGTCGCCGGCCTCGTATGGAACTGGGTCTTCCCCATTAACAAGAACCTCTGGACCAGCTCGTACGTGCTGTTCACCGGGGGCATGGCTGCCCTGACGCTCGCGACGTGTACCTGGCTCGTCGATGTCCTGCGCATCCGCTGGTGGACTACGCCGTTCGTCGTTTTCGGCGTCAATCCGCTCCTCGCTTTCATCGGTTCCGGGGCGGTGGCTCGTCTCATCTATTCCGTCATCCGCGTCCCCTACGGCGGTGAAACAGTACCGGTCCAGCGCGCGATTTATGAGTCTGCCTTCGCCAGTTGGCTTGATCCTCGCAACGCATCGTTGCTGTTCGCGGTAACCTTCGTCTTGGTCTGGGTGGGACTCTTGTGGATCATGTACCGCCGCCGGGTTTACCTCCGGGTGTGAGCCGGATCGCATGCCGCATGTGATTTGGCGTTCCCATCCAATCCCCCTTCACTGTCCTCGGCCAGCAATCCGTAACGTGATGCGACGTCGCGTCTCCCGCTTATCCTGTGTCGTGGTCGGCGTGCTCTCTCTCGCGGGGAGTGCGGAACCGCTGTGTGCTCAGAAGCCACCTAACGTGCAGTCTTCGATTGGAGCAGCCGATCGCGCGACATCCGGTGCCGCTTCACGCAAGCGCAGCACGAAATCGCGCCGCGTGCGGTCTCCTCTGCTTTACACAGCGCCCGTCGGGAGCAGCGCACTTTCCAGCGAGCTTTCACGGATGCTCCGTGCGCGCACGACGCGCGGCAGCTGGGGGATCGCCGTAGCGTCGTTGACTCGAGGAGATACGCTCTTTTCGTACCGTCCCGACGCGCTTATGGTGCCGGCCTCCGTCATGAAGCTTTACACGACGGCTGTCGCTTATGAGCGGCTGGGCCCGCGGCACCAGCTGCGCACTGAGATCTTACGCACGGGGCCGATGTCGCCGGACGGGACGGTCTACGGCGATCTCGTGTTGCGCGGGGGAGGTGACCCTGCATTGTCGTGGCGTTACATGGGTGGCGATTCACCCGCCGCCCCCGCCGAGCTTCTCGCGGCGCATGTCGCGGCCGCGGGGATACGGCGCGTCCGCGGCAACCTCATTGCCGATGAGACTGCTTTCGACGCGCGTCGTATCCCGTTAGGCTGGCCCGACCGCTACCTGAGCGCGAGCTATGCGCCGCGCATCTCGGCGCTTTCGCTCAACGAGAATATGGCGCTGGTTTATCTGACCCCTGCCGGCTCGCGGGCGCGGGCGGATTTGGTACCGCCCTCGGCGACGATGCGCGTTATCAATCAGGTGCGTACTGTCGCCGGGCGCCGGTCACGCGTCGCGGCGACGCAAAGGGACGATTCCACGATCGTCGTCAGCGGCACACTGGGGCGCAGCGGTGGGGCGCGCGCCTATTCGGTGATGATCACTCATCCGGCGTTATTCGCGGCCGGAGCGTTCCGATCCGCCCTGGCGCAGCGCGGCATCGCCATAGAAGGAGACGTCGTTGTGGCGCGGGCGCCTAACGACTGTTTGCCGGTTGCCACAGTGGCGTCGTTACCGTTGGCGCAGCTCGCCGCAATCATGAACGGCGAGAGCGTGAACCACTTCGCGGAGTTGCTTTACCACAACGCGGCTCGCTCCGGTGACGTTGCCGGATCGCTTGACCGCGCCAACTTCGCGCTCGACAGCCTGCTTACTTTCGGAGCCGGCGTGGCCCCGGGAGCCGTCGCCGCCGCCGATGGCAGCGGCCTTTCGACACTGGATCGCATCACTCCGCGTTCGCTCGCGCAGCTCCTCGGCTATGCGCACCGCGCAACGTGGGCCGCTGACTTCCACGCCTCGCTCCCGGTTGCCGGCCGCACGGACCTGCTGCGCCGGCGCATGCGGCAAACGCCTGCCGCGGGGAATCTCCATGGCAAGACCGGCACACTCAACGATGTCGTGTCGCTTGGCGGCTATGTGCGATCTGCCAATGGCGAGCTGCTTGCATTTGCTTTCATCTACAACGGCCTTCAGCGCAGCGCCGCGCTCGAGACGATCGACGCAATGGGCGCGACATTGGCCGCATTCAGTAGATAGGGCGGGACCGCGCCTACCCGGGCGATTCCCCTAACCGTCAGCCACACTCAGTGATACGATAGGGGTCGTGCCCGCACGCGCTCGAGCTGTTTCTTGGCAGTCGCACCTCATCGACGAGCCGCGCGCGATCCGTGAGTTGCTCGAGCGGACGCGCCGGATCGCGGTGTTAGGCATCAAGACAGCAGACGGTTATCCGCCGGCCTATTACGTGCCGGAGTACGCGCAGCGCGCCGGCTACGAGATCATTCCCGTGCCGGTTTATTTCCCTGATGTCAAGGTAATCCTGGACCAGCGAGTGTATCGCACATTGGTCGCGATTCCTCAGCGCGTGGACATGGTGAACGTCTTCCGCCGGCCGAAAGACATTCCGCCGCACGTCGACGATATCCTGGTCGCGCGGCCGCCTTCGGTGTGGTTCCAGTTAGGCATATCGCACGACGCCGTGGCGGAAGACCTGGCGCGCGCCGGCATCGACGTGGTGCAAGATCGCTGTCTGTTGACGGAACTCAAGCGTATCGGGCGCTGAGCGGCCTACCACGTTACGTGAGGCCATGCTTGACCGCAAACAGCGCGGCCTGCGTGCGATCGTCCACGCCCAGCTTCTCGAATAGATCGCTCACGTAACCCTTCACGGTTCCAACCGTTAGGCCAAGCGCAGCAGCGATCTCCTTGTTACTCTTGCCGAGTGCGATGAGCTGCAGGACGTCGCGCTCGCGCGCCGTGAGCGCATCGAAGGGCGACTTGCTTGGCCCGGTCGCGACTCCGCGCATGAGGTGGCGCTGTGCGAGAGGGTGCAGCGTGGGTATGCCTGCCACGGCATTGCGGATCGCCGCGACAAGCGCCGCACGCTGCACGTCCTTCAGAATGTACCCCACTACGCCGGCGCGCACGGCTTCGCGCACGCTGGCCTCTTCCACATAACTCGTGAGCATTATCACTTTCGCCCGGCACCCCGCATCGCTCAGGCGGCGCGTCGCTTCCAGTCCATCCACGTTAGGCATCATCAGATCCATGAGGATGACGTCGGGACTGTGGGCCAGCGCCGCACGTATCGCCTCCTCGCCTGTCGCCGCCTGCGCCACGACAGCGATTCCATCCCCCTCGGATAGCATGGCCCGCAGGCCTTCGCGTACCATGTGGTGATCGTCTGCGATCAAAACCCGGATATTCTCGTTCATCGCAAACGCACGGTTCCCAGGACGGCGCCGTCGGCGTCCACGATCACCTGCACGGGCGCTCTGTCGAGCGCCAGCGGTATCTCGATCTGAGCGCTGCGCTGCGCGGGAACTGTGACGACGGCGCGGCGCTTGCTCGCAGCGTTGCCGCGGCCTGAGCGGCGTCCCGCTTGCGCCGTCGCGGACTCGGCGACAATGTCGACCGCCAGCCGCACACGGTAAGGTGCGCCCGCATTCTGCTCCACGCTTAACGAAACGCGCCGCCGGCGAGCGTCATAGCGCCAGCCTACTGTAAGATCGGCAACGCCGGGACGGCGGAACCACTGATCGAAGAACCAGCCTAACGAGCGGCCTGCCGTGCGTTCGAACTCGCGGGTCAGATCGCTGGTGCTTGCGTTTGCGTGGCGATACTTCGCTACGTACGCGCGGATGGCTCGGAAGAAGGCTGAATCGCCTATTTCGCCGCGCAGCATATGCAGCGCGAACCCAGCCTTCTGGTACACGTTGCTGTTGAGCACCTGCGCCAGATCGCGCAGCGTCGTGTCGATGACTGCCTTCTGCAGTGTGATATCCGAGCGCAGCACCGCGTCGCGCATGCGCAGCATCCCGGCGCGGAACGCGCTGTCGCCATGCGCATGCTCCGTCCACAGTTGCGCAAAGTATGTAGCGAAGCCCTCGGACAGCCAGACCTCGGGCCATTCGCGCTCCGTGACAGCGTTGCCGAACCACTGATGCGCCGTCTCGTGCGCGATCAGCCCCTCGCCGACGTTGCGGCGCCTGAACGCGGCGTCGCTGTAGAAGATCGCGCTCGCGTTCTCCATCCCCCCGTAACGCGTGGCGCTCTGCACATGCGCGAGCTTGGTGTACGGGTACGGGCCGACGAGCCGCGCGAAATACTCCAGCATCGCGGGTGCTCTGGCGAAGGGTCCGGGGAGGTAGTCGCGCACACCGGGCGACGCCCATAGCGACTGCCTAACGCAGCCGCGCAGCTCGCCCAACCCGCAGGCACTCTCCCCGAGATCGACATAGGTGAACGGGGCTACGCCTATCACCATGAGGTAGGTGCTTATCGGGCGCCTCGTCTGCCAGCGCGTGAGTGTGCGCCCCCCGGCGAGGGGGGTCTCCTCGAGAAGCTCGCCGTTAGCTACCACGCGCCGGTCGGCCGGTGCTCGCACAGTCCACGCTACCGTTGCCTTGTCGCTCGGGTGATCGACGACAGGCAGCCAGAATCGCGCACGATTGGGGAAGTTGTCGCCGAAGGCTTGCCAGCGCGCCGCTCCGGCCGTCGAATCCGTCGAAAAAATCAGGCCGTCGCGCGGCGCCCCCGCATACCACACGGACACGAGGAGCGAGTCGGGCACCCCGACCCAGGGAGGTAGCGTTAGGCGCAGCGCCGAATCTGTCTGCGCGAACGACGTGGGGCGGCCGTTGATCGCGGCCGATTCGACCTGCAATCCGACAAGGTCGATCTCCAGAGTGTCGACGCGAGCGGACCGCCGCAGCGCGATCGTAGCGTTGCCGTCGATCCAGCCCCCTCGCGCCGGCAGCTCCAGATCGAACGCGTAATGCGTAATGTCGATACCGGGGCGCGACGAACCTAACGCCCCTTGCCCTGATGAGGAACGCGCGACACACAGCGTCAGGACTCCTGCTCTCGCCCACACGAGCAGCGCGCGAGTGACGCTCATCCCGCCGCTCTCCATCGATCAGACACGGACGAGGTTGCGACCCTCCGCCTTAGCGCGGTACAGCGCCTGATCCGCCTTGGCCAGGATATCGTCAGGAGTCTGCACTCCGGGCGCGGGGTACGTGGCCACTCCGATGCTTGTTGTAATGCGCAGTGGCCCGGCTCCCGGGCCGACCTGGTCCCGCACGAACTGCTGCTCTTCGACGATCTCGCGTATGCGCTCGGCGAACGCCGCAGCACCTGCCGGACCTGTCTCGGGAAGCACGATCACGAACTCTTCGCCGCCATAACGAGCGACGACGTCCACAGCGCGCACGGCCCCCTGCAGCAGGGCGGCAACCTCGGTCAGCACATCGTCCCCGACCAAATGGCCGTACGTGTCGTTCACGCGCTTGAAGAAGTCGAGGTCGATTAGCAACACCGACACCGTCGTATCGTAGCGCCGCACGCGCTCGATCTCCGCTAGCAGACGGTCGGTCAGAGCGCGCCGATTCAATACCTCCGTGAGTGGATCGGTCTGCGCAAGCTGCTCCAGCCGCCGGTTGTCGGCCATCGTCGATTCGATGAGCTTTGCTCGCTGAATCGAGCTGACAGCGGCCTTGATTACAGTATCTGCGAACTCGACGTCGGCCGGCGTCAGCGGCGGTTCGTGGATGCTGCGGCGCAGGAAGAACACCCCGGCTTGTGTGGGCTCGAGCGCAAACGGGAGCGCCACAACCGACCGTGTGTTCACCTGCGTACCGTCGCGGCGCCAACGCTGGCGCACCTCGGCGTACAGCGGGCTGCTGGAGACGTCTTCCACGAGCACCGGCCGTCCTTCGTCGAACGCCGCACGGATCTCCGGATACAGCGCGAGGTCCAGTTCGAACCCTGCCGGCGCACGGCCGCCGTCATCGCTCGCATGGCTCTGCTCGAACGCCGTGGCGACAACGCGCGGTCTGTCTCCCTGGCGTGCCAGGATCACCGAGCAATGCGTTAGGCCCAGTGCGCGCGCGACGCGGCGCGCCAGGAGATGGTAGATCTCATCCGAGGAGAGGTCCTCAGTGACTTCGTGCAGGATGTCGACGAGCTTGCGTCGGCTCTCCGCCTCTTCTCGCACCCTGTGCAGTTCCTGCTCGCGCTCGCGTAGTGCCTGGTGCGCCGATCCGAGGATCGCCTTCATGCGCAACTGAGCCTGGATGCGGGCGAGCAGCTCCTTGACGCGGAAGGGCTTGCGAACGAAATCGGCCGCGCCGAGGCCTAACGTGCGCACCGACGCTTCCTCCGGCGGGAGCGATGAGATCATCATGACGGGGAGATCGCGCCAGCGCTCGTCGCTCTTGATCCGTTCGAGGATCTGGTAGCCGTCGGCGTCTGGGAAATTCACATCCAGCAGCACAAGGTCGGGAAGGCGCGCCTCGAGCGTCGGAATCACATCGGCGCCGCGCAGCGCGGCCGCGACTTCGTAGCCGTGTTCCTTGAGCACCCACGTCATCGTTTGCACGATGGCGGCATCGTCGTCGGCGATGAGAATGCGCGCGCTACTCATTGCCTAACAAGTCGCGCAGTCCGCGCCAATCGACGTTCCCGCCGCTCAGGATCGCGACAGTGTCGCCGGCGGCTGCAATCGGGCCGGAGAGCAAAGCTGCCACGGTGATAGCGCCGCTCGGTTCCACGAGGAGCTTGCTGCGCTCCAGCAGCAGGCGCATGGCATCGATAATCGCCGCGTCGGGGACACTCACAACGGCGTCCAGATACGCCTCGTGGTGCGCGAAGTTCAGAGTGCCGATGCGCACGGCCAGGAGTCCGTCGGCGATGCTCGCTGTGTTCTCGAGCGTGACCGGAGCACCCGCCGCCCGCGCGCGGCTCAGCTTCGCCGCCCCCTCGGGCTCCACACCGATGACACGCACGCCGGGACGGAGCTGTTTGACCGCCGCGGCGACCCCGGCGCTGAGTCCACCCCCGCCCACTTGCACGAGCACGGTGCCTAACGAGGGCAGGTCGTCCACGATCTCGAGACCGACTGTCCCCTGCCCCGCTATAATTGTCGCATCGTCGTACGGAGGCACGAGCGCGATGCCGTCGCGCTCCGCCAACTCCAGCGCCCGATCCAAACGGTGCTTCGTCGTCGTTCCGGCCAGCTCCACGCGCGCTCCCAAACGCTCCGCTCCGGCCCGTTTTGCAGCAGTAACCGTCGTCGGCATCACTACGGTCGCCGGCACCCCAAACAGCTTGGCGGCCAGAGCGACAGCCTGCGCGTGGTTCCCCGACGACGGCGCGATCACGCCGCGCGCGCGCTTGGCCCCCGGGATCCGCGAGACGTAGTTGTATGCCCCGCGGAACTTGAACGCTCCTCCTCGCTGGAGGCATTCGGGCTTGAGCCATACCGGCAGACCCGCAAGCTCGGATAGCTCCGGCGACGGCAGCAGCGGCGTACGGAGCGCTACCCCATCAATAACCGCAGCCGCCTCGCGGACGGCGTCGAGGTCTACCAGGGCAAAGGATCGGATGCCGGGAGCGGCCATGCTGCAAAATACACGCGCCACGCTGCCGCCAACTGACCCCGCGCCGGCGTTTGTGATCCAGGTTGCCGCGCGAGCGCCGGGCCGATGCGACCGGGCCGCATCAGCGCCGCGCAACCCGCTTTAAGGTCGGCGCTCCACCCGCTTTGGCCAGCCTCAGACAGTCGGTCGTTTTGACGGCCTATGCCGCCCACAACCCAAGCGAGTCCGCCGGAGTTGCGCCCCAGTATGTGACACACACGGCGGACAGCCAGCCTCCCAAGTCGGCATGCGCGACGTTGCGCCTGGACGGTGCCGAGCACTGAAGGGGGGGCCGAGGACGGCTGCGTCGTACGGCGGCGACGGATGCGTACAGCTTCTCCTGGCCGTGGGCGAAGTGCGGCTGGACGGTGCCGAGCACTGAACGGGTGGGAGGCCGACGACGGGCGGCGTCGTACGGCGGCGACGGATGCGTACAGCGTCTCGTGGCTGTGGGCGAAGTGCGGCTGGACGGCCCGTTACCAGGACACGCCGTCCGCTGTCCAGCTATATGGCGTTGCCTAACACGTCGGCTCAGCACCGTTACCGAGGGGGCGTCCTCGCATGAGTGTGTGGAAGCTGCGTTTCGCTTGGCTCGGCTGGCTCGTTGCATTCGGCCTCGGTCTCTTCTGCCTGGTGCTGGTGCTGCAGGGTGTGGTGCGCGACCGTCGCATCGGCGAGCCCGTGCTTGCCATCGACCCTTCCCGGCCGAGTGATTGGACTGCCACACGTTTTCGGGTCTGGGGGCGCGGCACTTACATGCTCTTCATCAGCAGCGTGAACTTCGACTCGACGCACGCAGGGGTGCCGTTAGGCGCCGATGTCGAGATCGCCGTGCTCGATCCCGCCGGACGGTCCGTCTTCCAGCGGCGCTATCCACCCGGCACTACCGGATTGACGCTTCCGATCAACTACGGCGACAGCCAGCTCGCGGAGGTCCCCTTGAA
>JBQTJS010000376.1:0-13208 GCA_052386875.1 Gemmatimonadaceae bacterium | reverse complement strand
CAGCGATCGCTCGGCGTGAGACTTTAGCGGAGATCGCTACGGCCTACCGGCTGGTGCACGGCGAAGGGGATGCGCTGCCGTCGTTGTTGTGCGACCGGTATGACCGCTGGCTCGTCGTGCAGTTTCTGAGCGCCGGCCTGGAGGCGTTTCGCGGCGTCCTGGTCGAGGGGCTCGTTAGGCTCACCGGGTGCCAAGGGATCCTCGCGCGGCACGACGTGAGCGTGCGGACCCGCGAAGGCTTGCCGCGCGAGACGCTGCTGCTGCATGGGTCAGTACCGGAGGAGATCATCGTCGAGGAGCGCGGCGTGCGTTTTCTCGCCGCACCCTGGACCGGACAGAAGACCGGTGCGTTTCTCGATCAGCGTGAGAACAGGCTGTTGGTCAGCCGCCTCGCGGGTGGGCGCGAGTCGGTGCTGGACGCCTTCAGCTATCACGGCTCGTTCGCGCTGCACGCCGCTCGCGGGGCACGCTGTGTGACGGCTCTGGACACCTCGGCACCTGCGCTCGCCCGTGCCCAAGAGAACGCACGCATCAATGACATCGCGAACATCCGCTTCGTCGAAGCCGACGCCTTCGCCTTTCTGCGCGAGGCGGAGACGCGCCGGGAGCGTTACGACCTCATTGTGCTGGATCCGCCTGCGTTCGCCAAGAACCGGTCGTCGGTGCCGCGCGCCCTGGCGGGTTACAAGGAAGTCAATCTGCGGGCGATGCGCCTCCTAACGCGCGGCGGCGTGCTCTTCACCGCGAGCTGCAGCTATCATGTGACTAAAGCCCTCTTTGTCGAGATGTTGCAGCGCGCCGCGCAGGACAGTGCGCGGCGCATGACTCTGCGGCAGCTCGTCGCTCAGCCGCTGGATCATCCGGAGATCCTGACGATTCCCGAAAGCGGATACATCAAAGGGGCCGTGTTGGAGGCCCTGGACTAGCGCGCGCACCTAACGCTGCCTAACTTATCGCCGACTCAACGCAGCATACCAAGCGCATGGCGGCCTTCACCGCACGATCGCTTCGCTACGAGTACGAGTTGTTCGTGGAGCAAGAGATCGAGCACTACAAAGACTCGGTCCCCCGCGGCGCGCTCCTCCGTATCGGTGACGAGGCAGTCACGAGCCTGCGCGAGCAAGAGCAGACTTCGTTCGACGAGATCCTGCTGTGGGCCGAAGTAGACCGCATCATCCGGAATCGTCTGCGTATCCCGGCCTTCAACACGTGGAAGCGGCGGCGCTTGCGCCGACTCGAGGAGTATCGGCGTCCTGAGCGTTGGGGACTCCCCGCGGACGGCCCTCTCGCTACCGCGATCCGTGCCGATGATCATCCGCATGTGCTCGTAGCCGGAACGCGCGCAGAAGGTCCGGCGATCTTTCTCGCTGCCAGAGGCTGCCGCGTCACAGCGCTCGATGAAGACCCCGAGCTTGTCGATCACGTGATCCACGTCGCGGGCGAGGCGGGGCTCATCTCGCGCTTCACGCCGTGCGTGAGCGGTCTCGACCGCTTCGAACCTCCGCGCGACACGCCGCTCACTGCTGTTGTTTGCACGTCGGAAGCACTGCAGCGCCTGACGCCGCGAGAGCGCTCTCGCGTGATCGATCTATTGAAGAGCGCAACGCTGGACGGAGGCTTCCACCTCGTGCAAGCGCTCGCCGCCGGGCACTCCAGGCTGTCACTCGAAGAACTGAACGCACAGTACAAAGGATGGGCCGTCTCGGTTGTCCCCGACCGCGACACGAGTCAAGCCTTCGTAGCCCGCAAGCTCGTCGCATAACGACACAGGCTGTCGCGGGCGCACGTGTCGAATCGTAACGCCGCTCTCTAGAGCGCTCTCGCGCGCAGCGTGTAAGTCGTTGCGATTGAAGGGGCGCTGGGGCCGCGGCAGGTGGCACTTGCTGTGCAATGCGGCAGCGGCGGCGCGCAGCATTAGGGCTGCGCGAGGGGTCGCCAGCCCGGCCGAACCGTTCTCGCCGGTGCTATCGGCCCCGCTCATTCGCGTGAGGGGTTGGTCGATGGAAATCAAAGAGCAGTCGCCACCGGACGAGCCGGTTGGCATCGTGATTCTGGGCCGCGTGGTGATTCCAGCAGCTCCGCGACTGTCAGCATTCGTGTGGGCCGAAGCGCCACGATCGGAGCCAGGCCCGCGAGGAAGACCGCGTAAGGCAGAATCGGTTCCTAACGCGTAGGGGAAGGGGAAGGAGAAGAAGGGGAACAAAAAAAGCCGGCGAACTCCGCCGGCTTTCTTTGTAGGCCAAGGCAGCGCTACTTCTTTTTCGCGGCCTTCTTCTTTCCACCCTTCTTTGCAGCCTTCTTCTTCTTTGCAGCCATGGTGAATGTCTCCATGACGAGTGTGGATCGCCCGTCCGATCCCCCGGTGGATCGGTGGGCCACAACCGAGCCGTTCATGCACTCGGTTGGTCCTACGCGCTGCATGAGCAGCGCAACTCAGCAAAGCTTCAATCTTTCAAACAGCATCTCAAACGCAGTGATCGCGAGAAGCCTTTGACTCGGACGATCGATGCTGCGCTTCGTTACATGACGAACGCAAAAGGATGAGCCTCGCCGCCTGACGCGGCATCGCGAACCATGCGAGTCGCCCCGGAGCGGCTCGCACAATCTCGCGACTCAGCGGCGTACACAGACTTCATGCAGCACGCTGCAGAGGCTCGAAATGGCAAGGAAGGAAGGAATGCGCTGACCACCGAATGTGCAGGTCTCGTCAGGCAGAAGTGTTTTGCCAAGGTGAGAAAAACAGGGAGCGCAAACTCCCGCGATGCGGAACACGCGGTGCGCTGAAGACGGTGTCCATCGCGAGCTGCTGCGATCAATTCGACGTCGAGGAACTCAGATCGGGATAAACCCACGCGATTCCTCTTGCGCGCTCCGTTGTATCTGGGCGCGAATATAGAAGTTACGCACACAATACGCAATACAATGCAAGCAAACGCCACTTACATCCGCCATCGCACGTCCCTCATCTTGTTTGCAAGCATCGCGTGAGGACTGAAGCACGTGCCTGCAATCACTGTCGATGGTCGCACGATCAATGTTCGCGAGGGCGCGACCATTCTCGACGCTGCGCGTGAACTCGCTATCGCTGTGCCGACTCTGTGCTGGTATCCCAAGCTTCCGATCGTCGGCAACTGCCGCATCTGTCTCGTCAGCGTGCAGGGGAATGCGAAGCTTCTGCCCGCTTGTGCGACGCAAGCAGCGGACGGAATGGTTGTCACAACCGAGTCGATCGCAGCCGTGAAGAGCCGACAAGGCGTGCTCTCGATGCTCCTCGAGCGCTACCCCGTCGATGAGATTCCGCACGACGGATCTCGCAACGAGTTCGAACAGCTCGTACGCCGGTATAACGTCGCGACCACGCGGAGCAGCGATCTTCCGTTGCGCGAAGGAGACGAGCGCGACGGTGATCCAATCATCCGTCATGACATGTCCACTTGCATCCTCTGCACACGCTGCGTGAGGGCATGTGAGGACATCCAAGTCGTCGGCGTGCTCGACGTCGCGTACCGCGGCGACCACGCGCAGATCATTGTCGGCGCAGACGGTAACCCGGAGCATGCGGGATGCACCTGGTGCGGCGAATGCGTGCGCGTCTGCCCCACAGGAGCGATCCACGACATACTCCCGCTCGCAGTGCGCGCCAACAACGGCGCCATTGTCGAGCGCATGCGATCCAAGGACATGCCGGAGCCGGATCATACGACGCGCTCGGTGTGTCCCTACTGCGGCGTCGGTTGCCAGATCGACCTTCAAGTGCGCGACAACCAAGTCGTGCACGTGAGTTCGCCGTGGATTGAAGAGAACACGCCGAACATGGGCTCGACGTGTGTCAAAGGCCGCTTTGGTTACGACTTCGCGCAACATCGCGATCGACTTCTAATGCCACTCGTGCGCAGAGGCTGGGTGAAGCGGAACGGCCGATGGGTCTTCGATCCGTCTCTCAATGGAATGGACCGATACGGAAGACGCGGCGGTCCGTGGGCCGAGGTGCAGGCCGAATCGAATACAGAGAAACGCCGACCACCGCGCACGAATCCGTTACGTCGCGCACCGACGGGACTGGACACGCTTGGTGATCCACGCGATCGCGTAGCGACACCGGAGAGTTGGTACGAGCCGTTTCGCGAAGCGACGTGGGACGAGGCGCTGGAAATCGTCGCACAGGAATTAGTTCGCTTGCGTGATACGCACGGGCCGAAATCGCTCGCCGTGTTCCAGAGCGCAAAGTGCAGCAACGAAGAGAACTACCTGCTCCAGCGTCTGTTCCGCGGCGCGATCGGGACGAACAATGTGGATCACTGCACGCGCCTCTGTCATTCATCGAGCGTCAGCGCAATGCAGCGCGCGATGAACACCAGCGCTGCATCCGGCTCGATGCGCGAGGTCGAGACAGAATCGGACGTCATATTCATCCTCGGCGCCAACACCACCGAGAGCCATCCTGTGTTCGGTGCCGCCATCAAGCGCGCGGTGAAGCGCGGTGCCAAGCTGATCGTCGCCGACCCGCGTCGTATCGAGCTTGCCGAGCGAGCGCACATCCACCTGCAGCCGCTTCCGGGGACCGACGTCGCACTCCTCAACGGGATGCTGCAGCACATCCTCGCGTGCCGTCTCGAGAACTCGAAGTTCATCGCTGAGCGGACACATGACTTCGCGAAGGTGCGCGACGCGGTGATGCCGTACACACCGGAGCGCGCGGAACAGATCTCGGGCGTGCCGGCAGCGCTCGTTCGTCAGGCAGCCGAGTGGTACGCGCGCGGGCCTCGCAGCGCGACCTTGTGGGCGATGGGTTTGACGCAACATCGCACAGGGACCGACATCGTAGCGTCACTACTGAATCTGATACTCGCAACGGGGATGATCGGGCGTTGGGGGGCGGCGATGATTCCGATCCGCGGCCAAAACAACGTGCAGGGGGCGAGCGATGTCGGAGCGATCCCGATGGTGTACACAGACTACCAGCCGGTGACCGATCCGCGCATCCGCCACGTGTTCGCCAGTGCGTGGGGAGTGCCTGACGAGCGCATACCACTCGAGGTAGGCCTCAAAGTCACGCAGATTGTCGCGGATGGATCGCCGGTGCGGGGCATGTACATCATGGGCGAGAATCCAATACTCTCGGATCCGGAAGTCTCGCACGCCGAGCACTGGTTCAAGGAATTGGAGTTCCTGGCAGTGCAGGACCTCTTTCTCACCGAAACCGCACGTTATGCAGATGTGGTGCTGCCGGGAGCATCGTTTGCGGAGAAGACCGGAACGTACGTCAACACCGAGCGACGTATTCAACTGGCGGAAAAGGCCGTGGACCCGCCAGGCAACGCACGTGGCGACCTCGAGATCATCGTCGAACTGTCAAAGCGAGTCGGGCTGGCGACTCCGTTCTGCGATTCGGCCGAGGTGATGGAAGAGATTGCTCGCGTCACACCGAGCTGGCGCGGCGTGTCGCACGAGCGCCTGCGCCGATCCGGCGGTCTGCAGTATCCAGTCATCGACGCGGAGCACATGGGGACGGACTTCCTCTTCGACGACGCATTTCCGACAGCGGACGGAAGAGCGACGTTCGTCGCCGTCGAGTTTTTACCGCCGGCGGAGCTGCCTGACGAGGAGTATCCATTCCTGCTCAACACGGGCCGGCAGATGTACCACTGGCACACAGGGACGATGACGCGGCGATCGTTCGCATTGGACGCGCGCGAGTCGGGTCCGATCGTGGAGCTGCATCCGGATGATGCGGCGGAATTGCAAGTCGCAGACGGCGACGAGGTACGCGTGGCATCGCGCCGTGGGGAGATGCGCATCAGTGTGCGTGTGTCGGACCGCGTGGCACGGCGCCAGGTTTTCATTCCAATGCATTACCGCGAGGCCGCGGTGAACCTGCTTACGAACCCCGCTCTGGACCCGTACGCGCACATCCCGGAATTCAAAGTGTGCGCGGTCAAAGTCGAGAGGTCGCAGGTCGCGGGTCGAACGGCAAAGCAAGCTCAGGGCGAGCTTGTTGCGGGCGATTGACCGCCTGGGTCTAACGAGCATGCATACCGGATGTCGCAGTCCAGCGCATTGCGAGCCGGTGATTACCGTGAGAGAGGACGCTCGGGGGCGGCGGCTACGAGTTCGCCGTACGGTGTCGCAGATCGTCGTAGTAGAATAAAGTCGACTCGGACTACACTGATGGAACTCGGCCTAACGAATCGAGTGGCGCTTGTCACGGGCGCGTCTTCCGGCCTTGGGCTCGCCATAGCGCGCGAGCTTGCGGCTGAGGGGGCCGCGGTCGCGATGGTCGCGCGGCGTGAGGACGACCTCAGGCGCCTGGCAGCGGAGATTACAGCGAGCACAAGGCGCCGCACGCTTCCGGTACCGGGCGATCTGGCGCTGCCTAACGAGCCAGCTCGCGTGGCCCGTGCCGCCGAGGAGGTGCTCGGGCCGATTGATATCGTCGTCGCCAATGCCGGCGGTCCGCCATCGACGGCCTTCGCCGACACGACGGAAGCGCAATATCAGGCCGCTATCAACCTCAATCTGATGGCCTCTGTACGATTGGCGCACGCGACGGTGCCGGGGATGCGCCAACGGAAATGGGGACGCGTAATCTTTCTCACATCGATGGCCGCCAAACAGCCGATCGTTGGCCTCTTGCTCTCGAACACGGCACGCGCGGGACTTCTGGGCTTCGTCAAGACGCTCGCCTCCGAGGTCGCCAAGGACGGCGTAACCGTCAACACAGTCTTGCCGGGCCATTTCGACACACCGCGCGCGCTGGAGTTGGCTCGCATGCGCTCAGAGCGCGAGGGGAAATCGATCGATGAGATCATGCGCCAGCGCGCGAGCGGAATCCCGATGGGGCGCGCGGGCGATCCCAAGGAGTTCGCAGCCATGGTGGCGTTCCTGGCCAGCGAGCGCGCGAGTTTCGTGACCGGCGCAGCGATTCAGATCGACGGCGGGCAGATAGGGACTATTGTCTAGGTGCGAGCGGCGCCAGTTTCCTCGGCCGCATGAAAGCTTTAATCAAGCCGTCCGCCGCCCCCGGATTCGCTCTGTGCGACGTCCCCGAACCCGCGATCCGCGATAACGAGGTCCTCATCCGGGTCCGTTGCGCCGGTGTGTGCGGCACCGATGTGCATATCTACGAATGGAACGCGTGGGCAAGCGCCCGCTGCAAGCCGCCGTTCATCGTGGGGCACGAGTTCGCGGGCGATGTAGTCAAGACTGGCGCCCTTGTTGAGAAAATACGGGTCGGCGATAGGGTCACTGCAGAAGGCCACATCATAGATGAGCATTCGATATTCGCTCGAACCGGAGACGGGCACGTCGATCCGAGCACGCGCATAATCGGCGTCGACCGAGACGGCTGCTTCGCCGAGTTCATCGCGATGCCGGCGAGCAACGTTTGGTATCTGCACGAGAGTATTTCGTATGAAGTCGGTGGCATCCATGACCCGATGGGGAATGCATTCCACACGGCGCTCACAGCCGAGATCCCCGGAAGCGTTGTCTTGGTTACAGGATGCGGACCCATTGGGCTATTCGCGATCGGCATCTGCAAGGCAGCCGGCGCTTCGCGTGTGATCGCGACGGATATAGTTAGGAAGCGGCTCGAGCTTGCGCGCAGGATGGGCGCTGACGAGGCTGTGACGCCGGATATGGCGCGCGATGTCGTTATGCAGGCTACTGGCGGAGTGGGCGCCGACGTCGTTCTGGAGATGGCCGGTGCCCCGAGCGCCATCCATCAGGCATTCGAGCTGGCGCGTCCGGGAGGGCGTGTGCAGATGCTGGGGATTCCGGCGAAAGCGATGGAGATCGATTTTGCGACGGAGATCATCTTCAAGGGGCTGACGGTTTACGGAGTTATCGGCCGGCGCATGTACGATACGTGGGTGCAGATGACGCGGTTCCTCAGAGGCGGTGGGCGCGGGGGATTCGATCCAACACCGGTCATTACGCACCGCTTCCCGATGACCGAGTATGAGGAGGCGATGCGAGTGATCAAGCTGGGAGAGGCCGGCAAGGTCGTATTCGAGGTCGCGTAAATGGAGCAAGCGCCGCTGCTGCTGCGGCTTCCGGAACTAATCGCCGCGGCGCGCGAGCGGCTGCGGCCGTACATCCGCGAGACGTCGTGTGTGCGGAGTGACGCGTTGTCGGAGCGCTACGGGTCGGATGTCTGGCTCAAGAGCGAGCATCTGCAGCACAGCGGTTCGTTCAAGGCTCGGGGGGCTGCACACAAGCTGCTGTGCCTAACGTCAGAGCAGCGCCGCGGAGGGGTTGTCACCGCATCGTCAGGGAACCACGGCGCCGCCTGTGCCTGGGCGGGCCGCACGTTCGGCGTGCCTGTGCGCGTGTTCGTGCCGGATGGCGCCTCCGGGGCCAAGGTCGCGCTAATCCGGCGCTACGGCGCGCAGGTGGAGACGTACGGCAGCGACGGGCTGGATACGGAGCTGTTCGCGCGCGAGTATGCGCAGAAGCGTTGTATGCCGTACGTCTCGCCCTACAACGATGCCGACGTCGTTGCCGGACAGGGGACGATAGGGATGGAGATGCTGGCGCAGCTAGCGAGCATCGACCGCGTTTACGTGGCTGTCGGCGGCGGCGGGCTCATCGCCGGTGTGGCAGCCGCCGTCAAGGCGAGGCTGCCTAACGTGAAGGTTGTCGCCGCGCTCCCCGAATTGTCGCCCGTGATGGCGCTGTCAATCCGCGCAGGTCATATTGTCGAGCATCCGTGGCAGCCGACGCTTTCGGACGGGACAGCCGGCGGGGTGGAGCCGGATTCCATCACGTTCGACCTCTGCCGCGCACTTGTCGACGACTGGGTACTCGTCTCCGAAGATGCGATCGCCGCGGCGATGCGCGATTTCATCGCCGAGCATCATCAGCCTGTTGAAGGAGCGGCCGGTGTCGCGCTCGCGGCGTTGTCTTATCAGTGGCAGGACGTTCGCGGGAGTCGCGTCGCTGTTGTCTTGTGCGGCGGTAATGTCGCACTGGAGACGTTGCGGCGCGTGGTGTCCGCGGAACCGCCAAATTAGTCTCCGCAGGATCGGCACCGAGAACTTCCACACATCACTCTGACCTTGCATCATCGCTGCTATCCGCTAGCCCCTGCTAGCCCCCGATAGCTCTCCTCGCCCTTCGTACTCACACCTCGCGACAAGTGGCCCTCAACGCAGCTTTCGTGCAGGACCTCCAGTCCAAGCTCGACCGGCTCAGAGCTGATCGAGTCTATAAGCACCTCAATTACTTGGAGTCGCCGCAAGGATCGCGCGTCCACATGGAAGGCCGCGGCGAAGTGCTCATCCTGTCTTCCAACAACTACCTCGGTTTGGCGAATGAGGCCGAAGTTGTGAGAGCGGGGATCGCGGGACTGGAGACACTTGGCGCCGGCACAGCGAGCGTTCGTTTCATCTGTGGGACGTACACTGTGCATCGCGAACTGGAGGCGGAACTAGCGAGATTCGTGGGGACTGAGGCGGCGCTGTCGTTCGTGTCCTGCTGGACCGCCAACGAGGCGCTGACAGCCACTGTTGTCGAAGGCACTGACTTTGTCTGCTCCGACGAGCTGAATCACGCGTCTATAATCGACTCGATGCGGCTCGCTAAGGCGATCACGAAATGCACAACGGCCGTTTTCAAGCACGGCGATATGGACGATCTGGTGGCGAAGCTGGAGCAGGCACGCAGCGCCGGAGCCAAGCGCAAGCTGATCTGGACGGACGGCGTCTTCTCGATGGAAGGGAGCATCGCGAAGCTGCCGGCGATCCTGGACATCGCGCGGGAGCACGACGCCGTAGTAATGGTGGACGATTCTCATGCCACCGGAGTGTTAGGCAGCACCGGGCGCGGCACCGCGGAGCATTGGGGAGTCGTGGGCGAGGTGGACGTGATCACTTCCACGTTGGGCAAGGCGTTAGGTGGGGCGGCCGGCGGCTTCGTCGCGGGATCGGCAGCCGTCTGCGACATGCTGACGCAGCGTTCGCGGCCGCAACTCTTCTCCAACGCGCTCCCCACAACCGTCGCGGCGAGCGCACTCGCCGCCGTGCGCTTCATCGAGCGCCATCCGGAGCGCGTCGCTCAGCTGAGAGCCAACACTGCCTATTTCCGCAGCGCGCTCAGCGAAGCCGGCTTCAAACCAATCCCCGGGGACACGCCAATCGTTCCGATAATCGTGGGCGAGACAGCCAAGGCTATCGAGATGAGCGATCGATTGCTGGAACAAGGTGTCTTCGTCACAGGATTCGGTTTCCCCGTTGTACCGCACGGGACGGCACGGGTACGCTGTCAGCTTTCCGCAGCTCACACGCGCGACGACCTCGACTGCGCGATTGGCGCGTTCAAAAAGGTTGGTGGTAAGCTGGGCATCATCTAGCCTCGGTGGCACTCGCGCCTTCGAGAGTGGGTTGCCGCCTCGGTGGCGCACTCGCGCCTTCGAGAGTGCGGTTGCCGCACCGGAGAGTGCGGGGCGAGATGACCTTATGGGCCTGCAGCTCAGCGCCTGGCCCTCCCCGGCCTGCCGCGTGACGCTGCGGCGTTGAGCATCGTCCCTCACGTGGCCAGCTGTGGGCGGTCGCCGACCTCGGTGATGTCGGTCACATTCGCGCACGCCGGCCGATTGGTCCTAACGGCGCCCAATTGCGCGGCGTGACGCCCGCGCAGCGGGTGGGCGCTTCACCATTCGCGCGTCATTCTGAGGTTGGGCGTATGCGCTTAGTTCGCACGGTTGTTGTCGCTGTAGTCTCGACCGCCGCGGTCCCGGCGCTAGCGTCGTCGCAGAGCGGCTTCGACAACGGCTGGTTCTGGGGCGCCAAGGGTGGCGTGACCCGCTTCGACGCAATTGACACGGAGTCGGGTGGTTTCAAATCGGTGAACGCGACGTCGGTCGGTGGCGAGTGGCTCATCACCCGTACACGCGGAGCGCTTGTATTGTCGGTGGAGCAGGCGTTCTTCGACGAGGTGGCCGCCGTCTTCGATCCCACCTCACCGGGCGGCGCCCGGGCAGTCGACATCAGCGATATGCGGCGTTACCACGTCGGGGTGCTCGCATTCCCGGTTTCTTGGGGAGGGGCGCGGCCGTATCTGGGCATCGGTTACGCGGCGAACGTGATTCAAGAAGCGTCGCCGCGTGGGACATTCAGCAGCGAAGAGGCGATGGACTCGGTTTTCACGCGTGTCGATCGTCAGACTTCGCGTGCGTCGTTCGTCGTGACGGCGGGGATTCAGGCGCAGACCGGCCGCTTCGCGTTTTTCGCGCAGGCGGCGACGATGCCGACGCGTGACAGATTCCTGATCAACGGCTCCTCCAACACCTTCATGTTCGAGGGGGGCATCCGGTACAGGATCAGCGACGCATTCGAAAAGTAGCTCGCCGGCGCAACTGCGAGGCGCGCCGCGCTGCCTAACGGCTGTCGCTGCGCGCTGTCGTTTTGTAGGGAACCACTCGCGCGGAGACGGCGCCGCTCGCGCGCGCGACCCAGGGGCTGTCGGCGACGAAGAAGCGCAGCATCGCGTCGGCCGCCTTGGTGATACCGATGCGCGGCGACACGGCTACAGCGCTATGAGCCAGCGGAGCGCCGCCGACGATGCGCAACATAGGATGGCGCAGCGGCCGTCCGTTGAAGGTGGGGTCGATGCCTAACGCGGAGCACACCTTGCCCGGCCCGTTCGTCAGATCCACGTCCGTGCGGGCCGCCGGCCGGCGCCGGCGCATCAGCTCGATACCACGCAGCGGTTCCACGGCCCGGATCAGCACGGCGGAACCGTAGCCCCGCTCGCGCGTCACTGCGTTGACGCACCAGTGCATGCCGTAGATGAAGTAGACATAGGCGGTTCCCGGCGGACCGAAGAGCGCCGCCGTCCGCGGCGTTAGGCCTGCCGCGGCATGACACGCCGGGTCGTGCGGGCCCATGTACGCCTCGACTTCGACAATGCGGCCCGCGGCAAAGCCGCCGGCCGTGCGCGTCTCGAGCTCGGCGCCTAACAAGTCGCGAGCTACCGCGTCCGCGTCGCGGTCGAAGAACTCCGCCGGCAGCACGCTCCGCGCGAGCCGCCGCACCTTCGCTCGGCGGACTCGCGGGGCAGTCACGCCGCGTCCGGCTTCGGACCGGTCTCCTTCTTGGCCGCCGAACGGCGTGGCCGCTTGGCTTTAGGCGCCGCAGCTGATACGCGGCGCCCGCGCTTCGCCCTAACGGGCCGCGCCGCCACAGCTTCGCCAGCCCCTGAACCAACTACTAGTGCTTCACCTCCCCCGCCCCCCGCTTGGGCCGTGGCCGTGGCAACCGGCGTCGGCACGTGGTCCACAACTCCGACGAGCAGCAGATCAGCGGGCGGGACGCCACGCCGGATTCCTGCGCCGCGCACTTCGCGTCGGCCCATGCGTCCTATACCGGTACTCGGTGCCGACGGAACGGGAGTCGCAGTCTTTGGCGCAGTATCAGCTGAGGGCGCGGGGCCACTGTGCTGCGTTGCGGCGGCCGCGCGATTCAGGCTGTCCGAGACGCTGGCAGGGGCAACGGAGTCCCCCACTTTTTGGCGCGACTCCACTTCGTAGTCGCGGCCACTGCGCCGCAAGTCGATCAGCTCCGCGTCGTGCGCGTCCTTGAGGATGTGCACGAACATGCGCTCGCTCAGGCTCTCGCTGTCGTGCCCGAGCAGCTCGAAGGCGCGGCGCCGCAGGTCGCGCGCTGATACGCCGCCGTTGGCGTTGCCGAGCGACTCGAGGCCGCGGTGCACAAGGTCGAAGGCTTCCTGCTTCGTTAGGCGATCACCTGATCGGCCGATCGCGGACAGCGGCACTTTGCGCGCCGGCTCGCTGGCGTTAGGCGCCGACGCGCCGTGCACAGATTCCACCGTGCCTTCAGCCTCGTGCTCGCGCACGCCGCGACCGCGGCGACCGCGGCGCCGCCGTCCGTTCCCCGCCGCCGTCCCCGCCGCGTCTTCGCGCTCTTCGGACACCGCTGCAGTGCCGCGCGCGGGGGTCCGCGGAATCGGAAAACGCTCGGCGACCGGGGCGACCTCGAGCTGCCCGTTGTCGAGCTTCACGAGCTTGATGAGACCCTTGCCAGAGGCCTCCTGGACGAAACGAGAGAACTTCGAGAATCCGGCGTTCTTCTCGTCGAACGACGGATCGATCTCCTGCATGACCTGCTTGAGCCGGTCCGACCGCATGACGTCGCCGTTCTTGGTCATGCGGCCGATCGATTCGGTTACCAGTTCCCAAGGATCCCATT
>JBQTJS010000375.1:0-7281 GCA_052386875.1 Gemmatimonadaceae bacterium | reverse complement strand
CCAATACGGTACCAAGCGGATCCGTACCTTCAGGAAGGTCGAACCTCGCGTTAGGGATATTCCGTCCCATTCAGGCGTCTCAGCCGCTCGATCGGCGCTGGGCGTCCAGCAGAAAGGCCGCCCCGTTCGAGGCGGCCTTCGATCTTCAGTCTGACGGAACAGTAGCGGTTTAATCTCCTTCGTTGTCGTAGGTGAGTCCCGCGGAGTACCGATACGTCTCGAGCAAGTCCCCTGCACCCCTCCCGCTTCCTGCCGCTCTCCCGCCCGCGCCGTCGCCCCCCTCGCCCCCCTCGGCCCCCTCGTTTCCGATCCCGCCACCGTTCATCTCACCGGCGCTAGCCTCGGCCAGCGCCGGTGAGGTCAGTGAGAATGAGATCGCGCGCCGCGTCCCTTCAGGCCAATCGGACATCGTCAAGCCGGCTACTAGCCGCTGGAACTGCGGCCCCGCCGAGCTAAGGAGATCCGCCGCTGTAGCTTGCAGCCGATCCAGCGGAATCGTTAGGTCACGCGACACCAGCCGGCCGCTCCCCACATCGCGCCAAGCCGTGTCGCCGACCGCACCGCGATCGGGCCACAACCCGAGATGCCTGATCGTCCCCGGCGCGACGGACGGCTGCACTCGGCGCGACTCCACCGCCGCCGCCAACGCGAGTGCCAACGATTGCACGGTCGGCAATCCGTAGAGCGTGACCACGTCGCGCGTCGGGCGATCCGAGTCGAGTGGCGACGGCACGGAGTTCACGTGCGCCAGCACAGTGGAATGCTCCAGGTTTTCATCCAACATAACGAGAACGTCCATCGCTCCTCCTACAAAAAACGCTCCGTGCGCTCAGGTGCGTCCAGCCGGACGCGCGATGTAGCGGCGAGCGGAGCCCGAACCACGCTACTCTATAGACCTCACGAGCGGGCGACTCGACACAGTTCGCGACTCGCTAGTGACGCCGACGTGACCCGCGTTGCAACTCGTCGTACACTGCGCCCAACCCAAGGATTCGCTTATGCGTATCGGGCAATTCGTGTACCGAGTGACAACGCGATCGCGATTGTCGCGAGATAGAGCAGCGTGTGGGCGCCACTCATCCATTGCAGGCTCACCGCGCCCAACGCGCGCGGGAACACAGTTCGCGCCAGCAGCCAGAGGAACCCCGTCGCGGCGACGGCTGCTAAGAAGACTTTGCCTCCTCGTAGAGACGTGGCGACAAGACTGAAGCAGGTTCCCCACAACACGAAGAGCAGTCCGTGGATGAGTAGTCCCGCTATCGCGAGAAGCACCATGGACGCCGCTCCCGGCGGCAGCAGCGCCGCTCCCGCCTCGGAGAATGGAGCGATGGCGCTTCCGCTGCGCCAAGCGTCTCCCACGATCACACCGGCCGTCCCCGCGGCGGCCATCAGACCTGGAAAGGTTCGGCGAGCCCGGCTCACTCTTTGACCATCCGCCCCGCACGTACCCACATGTCGCCGTTCACTGCGACCGTCGCGTCGGTGAAAAAGTTCCAGCGTACGTAGCCGCCGGATACGACGCCGCCTAGCTCAGTGTTGTCACCTAACGAGAGACGCACGACGCCGGCTCCGTACCCATAATACGGGACCCAGCGCTCTCCTTCGGCCGGAATAGCGAGAAGCGGGTTGAAGCCCAGCGCGAACTCGCGGAAAGAGCGCCCCGCATCGCCGGCAGCAGCAAACTCGCGCTCCACTCCTGCTCTCCCTATGCGAGCCTCGAACGCCACTACTCGGCCGCGCTCGAAACGCATCACGAGTCCGCTGACGCGTTCGCCGCCCCAATCCCCGTCTGGAAACGCGATGGTTCCGTTGACAGTCGTCTCGACGGGGGCCACGCGGATTGCCCCGGCGGGAAGCTCTACCTCGCGGTCGATCAGGTTCTGTGCGCGTCCCGCGCGACCTGCCGATGCGTCGCCGTCCTGGCGGGTGACGGGGCGATCGCCGATGCTGAAGCGGAGATCGGTCCCCGCTGCCGTCGTGACGCGCACAGTTGCACCGCGCATGGCGTTCTCGAACGCGCGTTGTCGCAGGCCGAGTCGCGCGTAGTCAGTGTCGAGTAAAGCTTGTTGGTACAGCGACCCGCGTTCGAGTGTAACTGGCAGGATCTCTCCGGACATGCCGTAAGCTCCTGCCCAATGGAAGTGGATCGTGCGCCGCTGGCCGCCGGCAGACGAGAGCAGGCGTTGGATTGCTGCATACGGAGGGTGCGTCGGCGCCGCTCCGGGGAGCATGATGCCGACATCGACGCTCAGCAGGTAACTCAGGAGCGAGTCTTGGTTTAGCGCGGGGATGCGCGCGGAGAACGGCGTGCTCCAATCGGCAGGCGGATTTCCGGATACGGCGACTGCGCCGAGGTCTTCGCCGCCGGCGGCCCGCACAGCGCGTCGGATAAATGCGATGAGGGAGTCTGCCGGACTGGACGATGCCGCAGCCACGAGGAGCACTCGCTCGCCGGGCTGAGGCGCAATGCGCCACACGATCGCTTGAGCGATGCGTTCCCAGTCGGGGGCGCTGGTGCGGGGAGGCTGGGCAGGGAGAGGGAGTGTCGTTAGGCAGACGGGCAACAGGGCGCGGGCCGACCGCCGGAGAAAACGGCGACCAGGGGCTCGCTCGCGGTCTCCACCCTGCGGCGGGCAGCCTTGCTGATGCTGATACACTACTGATCTCGCTCGCGTGACGGACGCAGGATGCTATTAGGCACGCTCGCGGTGTGCCAGCCGTCGATTTGCTGTTGTCGCGGCTCAACCCGCTTGCCCTCAAGCGTGCGCCTGCCAGATTTGTCCTTCGCATGCCAGAAGCTGTGCTCGATTCCAAGCGCATACTGTTGGTCGAAGATCGACGCGAGGTGCTCGATGCGCTGCGGCGCACGCTGGAGAGCAACGGATACAGCGTTCTGACTGCGATGGACGGGGAGAGTGGGTTACGGGAGGCGCTGGATCAGAAGCCTGACCTCGTCATCCTCGACATCGGCTTGCCAAAGCGGAGCGGACTGCACGTCGCCCGCGAGTTGCGCGCGCGGGCATTCGGCGCACCGATCCTCATGCTCACGGCCCTCGACACTGTGCCGGACAAAGTGAGCGGGCTCGAGGCCGGGGCGGACGATTACCTGGCGAAGCCGTTCGAATATGACGAGTTGTTGGCGCGTGTGCGGGCTCTGTTGCGACGTTCCGGCCAGACGGGGGCGCCGACTATCCGGATCGGCGACCTCACTGTCGATCTTCTCTCACGAGACGTCATGCGCAGCGGCCGGCGCATCGCTCTGACGCAGAAGGAATACGGATTGCTGGAGTATCTCGTTAGGCATGCCGGCGAACCCGTCACGCGCGAGCAGATCTCGGAGCACGTCTGGCGGCAACCTTTCGACGCCAACACGAACATCGTCGACGTGTACATCAACTACTTGCGCAAGAAGCTTGATGTCGCGGGCTTGCCTCCGCTTGTGCACACTGTCCGCGGCGTTGGTTACGTGCTACGTCCGGCCAACGGAGCGCCGGAGCCGTAGCTTCGGCCGCGTTCGGCGCAAAAGGCTGACACTTAGGGGCCGGAGCACGCCGCAAGACCGCCGGCCGCGGCTTAACGGCCGGCATTGCCTGATCGTCAAAAGGAACGAGAACCGTTGATTCGGTAAATGGGACCGTCCGCACGCGGACTGCCGTCCCTAACCAACTCGAACCTGTACGGATTGAATATGCGGCGACTGGCGATCCTCCTGATCGTTCTCGGGACGGCCGGCATCTCAGCGGCGGCAGTGCGGCAGTCTCCGCGCGAGCTGACGCAGACGGAGCAGGCGTTACACGCCCTGAATCGGCTCGCGTTCGGGCCGCGCCCCGGCGATGTCGCGAAGGTCGCGGCGTTCGGTGTCGACCGGTGGATCGCCCAGCAGCTTGCCGGCGATCGTCAGGCGGATGCTGCGGCGCGGCGGTTAGTCGCCGGCGCTTTCCCTTCTATCAACATGACCGCGCGCGCTCTCTTCGAGGCGGCGCCGCCGGCGAACGCGCTGCGCCGTCAGGCGCGCCGCGCGGGCGACTCTACAATGTCGCGCGAAGATTCGATGATGATCCGCGACGCACAGCGTGAAGCGCGCGCCGTTCTTGGCGACGTCATGGGAGCACGCGTTGCGCTCGCCGTCACATCGGAGCGGCAGTTGGAAGAGGTGCTCAGCGACTTCTGGCTCAATCACTTCAGCGTTTTTTCGGGGAAAAGCGTCGTGCGCTATTACCTCGCGGACTACGAGCGCGAGGCGATCCGGCCGCACGTTCTTGGCAAGTTCCGTGACTTGTTAGGCGCCGTGGCCAAGAGCCCGGCGATGTTGATCTATCTGGACAACGCTGTCAGCGTCGCCGATTCGACGCAGCCGACGTTAGCGGGGCGCGCGGGGGTGCGGCGCGAGCGCGGGCTGCGGCGTGGGATCGCCGCCGGGGCGGGCCGCCGACCCGCCGCGGATTCGGCGCGCCGGCAGAGGGCGCGCGGCCTCAACGAGAATTACGCTCGCGAGTTGCTCGAGCTGCATTCGTTAGGGGTCGACGGCGGGTACACGCAGCGCGACGTGATCGAGGTGGCGCGGGCCCTCACCGGCTGGACCGTCCCCGGCGCACGCCAGGGAGCAAGCTTCCGTTTCGTCCCCATGCTGCACGACGCCGGGGAGAAGCAGGTGCTGGGGCACAGGCTCGCGGCCGGCCGCGGGATCGAGGACGGCGAACAGGTGCTCGACATCGTAGCAGCGCATCCGTCGACGGCGAAGTACATCGCGCGCAAGCTTGCCGTGCGCTTTGTAAGCGACTCGCCACCTCCTGCGCTGGTCGATCGCGCGGCGGCGACGTTTACTCGCACCGGCGGCGACATCCGCGAGGTCGTGCGCACGATCGTGACGTCGGACGAATTCTTCTCGCGCGCCGCGTACCGCGCCAAGGTGAAGTCGCCGTTCGAGGTCGTGGTGAGTGCCTTGCGCGCGTTAGGGGCGGCCGCAGACACCACGCCGCGGACCGCGGCTGTCGTCGCGCTCCTCGGACAGCCGCTGTACGGGCATCAAGCGCCTAACGGCTGGCCCGAGACCGCCGAGGCATGGCTCAATACCGGCGCCATCCTCAATCGCATCAACTTCGGGCTCGCTGTCGCGGCCGGCCGCATCCCCGGCGCCTCGGCGCGCGCGTGGGCCGGTGATACGCTGGCAGGCCTGAGTCGTGAGCGGCAGATCGACGCCGTGATTCACGCGTTTCTCAGCGGCCACGCGTCGGCCGCGACGCGCGAGATCCTGGCGCGGGGCGAGAATCCGCTGCTCGCTCGTGCGCCTGCCGACTCGGCTGCGGCGCCGATGGCCGACCCCAATACGGACGCACCGAGTGAACGACGGGCGCGCGGCTCGGCGCGGGCCGGTTTCGGGCCACCACCCAAGCTCAACGGCGTCGCGCAGCTCGTGGGCCTCGCGTTAGGCTCTCCTGAGTTCCAGCGGCGTTAGAGGACATGACCATGACTACCGGACGACGTGCATTCGTGCGATCGGGGGCGTTGGCGCTCGTCACGATTGGACTCAGCCCATCGTTTCTGCGGCGCACCGCATTCGCTCTCGAGCTGCCGAAGGCGCAGCGCGGCAAGGTGCTCATCTGTCTCTTTCAGCGCGGTGCCGCGGACGCGCTGAGCATGGTTGTGCCGCACGGCGAAGCGGCCTATTACGCGCTGCGGCCCAACATCGCGATAGCGCGGCCGCGCGGCGGCGACCAGGAGACATGCATCGATCTGGACGGCTTTTTCGGATTGCATCCGGCACTCGCTCCGCTCGAGCGGCTGTATCGGGACGGCATCCTTGCGCCGGTTCACGCGGTGGGGAGCCCCAGCGCGACGCGCTCGCACTTCGATGCGCAGGATTACATGGAGAGCGGGACGCCGGACCTCAAGTCGACGCCTGACGGCTGGCTGAATCGCTATCTCGCGACTCAGGGGACGTGTGAGGCGTGCAGTGCTGCGCAGCGCGGCTCGCCCTTCCGCGCCGTGGCTATGACGGCCCAGACGCCGCGGATCCTGGAGGGGAGCGCGCCGGCCGTCGCGATGGGCTCGTTAGGCGCCTTCACTGTGCGTGCTGACGGCGACGCGGCCGCGCGTCTCGAGGCGCTATACCGCACCGGCGAAGCCGATCTCGTGCATGGCGCCGGACGTGACATGTTCGAGGCTGTGAAGATGCTGCGCGCGGCCGACCCGCAGCGCTATCAACCCGAGAACGGCGCCGATTATCCCAGATCGCAGTTCGGGCAGCGCCTTCGCGAGATTGCGCAGCTGATCAAGTCGGGCGTCGGTCTGGAGGTTGCGTTTGCCGATGTGGGCGGCTGGGACACGCACGTGAATCAGGGCGGGGCGAACGGGCAGCTCGCCGCAAGGCTGCGCGACTTCTCTCAGTCGATCGCGGCGCTGGTTACCGATCTGGGGCCGCGCATGAGCGATGTAATTATCATGAGCATGACCGAGTTCGGCCGTATGGCGCGGCAGAACGGGAACGGCGGCACGGATCACGGGCATGCCGGCGCGATGTTCCTGTTAGGCGGAGATGTGAAGGGAGGGAAGGTGTTCGGCAAGTGGCCGGGGCTGGAGCGCGAGCAGTTGTACGAGGGACGGGATCTCGCTCTGACGTCGGACTTCCGGTCGGTGTTCGCCGAAGTGGTTGCCAAGCATCTCGGTGGCGAGCAGCTGGATCGCATCTTCCCGGGGTTCGCCGGTCGCCGCTTGGACTGGTTAGGCGTGCTCTGAGCTGTGCGCGGCCCGGCGCAGCCGGAAGGCGGTGGGCGTTCGTGGGAGGGGGGGCGGCTCGTCCGGAACGCGGGGAGGACGGCGAGGCGGCTCGTCCGGAACGCGGGGAGGACGGCGAGCCGGCTCGTCCGGAACGCGGGGGCGCTTGGGAGCTTAATCGCTAGCGCCGCCAGAGCCGCGCCGGGCGCTCGGCAATCGCTGAACGCGGGTCCGGGGAGCGTAATCGCTAGCGCCTCCAGAGCCGCGCCAGGCGCTCGGCAATCGCTGAACGCGGGTCCGGGGAGCGTAATCGCTAGCGCCGCCAGAGCCGGGCCGGCCGCTCGGCAACCGCTGAACGCGGGGCCATAGGGGTGCTTAATCGCTAGCGCCTCCAGAGCCGCGCCAGGCGCTCGGCAATCGCCTCGCGCAAGGCGCCGGGGAGGTCTCTCCCTATCTCGCCGATCCAGTCGTCCACATCGGGTTCCTCATGCTCCCGGCAGCGCTCGACCGGCTGCGTCCCTGCCTTGAACCACTCTCGCGCCGGATTGGGACACCATTCGTTAGCCA
>JBQTJS010000374.1:0-2028 GCA_052386875.1 Gemmatimonadaceae bacterium | reverse complement strand
CCTCCGGCTTGAGAATGGCAATCGTCTCGATCATCGACATCGGTGCCATGTCCGTCGCGCTTTCGGCGCGCCCGATCTTGCCGAGCACTGTGGCGACTTCCGGGAGGCGCGCCAACGCCTGGTCGCGCTGCTGCAGGATTTCTTTCGCCTGTTGGCTTCCTACTCCAGGGAAGAGCGACGGCATGTCCATCACACTCCCTTCATTGAGCGGCGGCATGAATTCGCTGCCTAACCGCGCCCACGGAACAATCGTTAGGAGAAGGACCGTAGCGGCACCGAGAATTGTCGGCCAGCGGTGCCTGAGCACAAAGGTGATCACCGGGCGGTAGACGCGAATGAGAAAGCGGTTGACCGGGCTCGCCGCCTCCGGCCGTGTGCGCCCGCGAATCAAGAGACCCATCATCACCGGCACGAGAGTGATCGAAAGGAGCGACGCTGCTCCCATCGCCAGCGTCTTTGTCCAGGCGAGCGGCTTGAACAGGCGCCCTTCCTGCGCCTCCAAAGCAAAGACGGGGAGGAAAGACAGCGTGATGATCAGCAGCGACACGAACAGCGCCGGGCCAACCTCCTTCGAGGCCGCGCTCACGATCTGCCAACGCCGCGCAGCGGGAATGCGTTGACCTGCCACCTCGGATCTGCGACCTGCCGTTTCCCGCTCGAGATGCTTGTGCAGATTCTCAACCATAACGAGCGCGGCGTCGATCATTGCTCCGATTGCTATGGCGATACCGCCTAACGACATGATGTCGGCGTTGATCCCGAGTAAGCGCATCCCGATGAACGCCATCAGGATGCCGATCGGCAGTGTGAGAACTGCGACCAGTGCGCTCTGGGCATGGAGCAGGAAGAGCACTGCCACCGCGGCGACGATGAGCGATTCTTCCACGAGCTTTTCGCGCAGCGTGGCGATGGCGCGCCGGATGAGCCCCGAACGGTCGTACCCCTCTACGAACGTCACTCCGCGGGGAAGCGCTCCCTCAACCTCCGCCATCCTTTCTTTCACGCGCTCGATGACGGCCAGCGGGTTCTCGCCGTAGCGCATGACGACGAAGCCGGTGACTACTTCTCCGCGACCATTCAGCTCCGCGATGCCGCGCCGGATCTCGGGTCCGATCTGTACGTTGGCGACGTCGCCGACAGTGATCGGAGCACCACCTGGACCCGTGCCTAACGAAGCAGATCGAATATCATCCAGATTCCCGAAGCGCCCGCGGCCGCGCACCACGTACTCGCTGCCGCCGGCCTCCAGCACCCTGCCGCCGACATCGCGATTGGACGCTTCGAGGACCTCGACCACGCTCTCGATGGACACGTTGAACGCCAGGAGCTTGGCCGGATCGACCTCGATCTGATACTGCTTCTCGAAGCCGCCGAGTGAAGCGATCTCGGCGACACCGGGGACTGCGGTGAGCGCCGGACGCACCGTCCAGTCCTGCAGACTCCGTAGCTCGGCAAGGTTGAGGCGGCCGCTGGTGTCGGCAAGGATGTACTGCATCACCCAGCCCACGCCGGTGGCGTCGGGCCCTAGCACAGGCACGGTGCCGTTAGGCAGGCGCTCGCGCACTCCGTTGAGGTATTCCAGGACACGGCTGCGTGCCCAGTACAGGTCGGTCCCGTCCGCGAACACAATGAAGACGGCAGAGAGACCGAACTGGCTCATCCCGCGCACGACTTTCGCGCGCGGCACCTTCAGCATCTCTGTCGAGAGCGGGTACGTCACCTGATCCTCGACGAGCTGCGGCGCCTGGCCGGGCCATTCCGTCATGACGATGACCTGCGCGTCGGAAAGGTCCGGGATCGCGTCGACAGGCGTCGTGAGCATCGCCCAGAATCCACCTAACGAGAGAGCAGCCGCCGCGAGGAGCACCAGAAACTTGTGGTTCAGCGACCACTCGATGATGCGTTTGAGCATGGGATTACCTCCCCGGAGACTTCGGCCGCGGCGCGGTCGGCATCCCCCTCATGTCGGCACCCTTCATCTCCATTCCGGGCATGTCAGCCATGCCGCGGTCGACTCCCTGCCCCATC
>JBQTJS010000373.1:0-1965 GCA_052386875.1 Gemmatimonadaceae bacterium | reverse complement strand
TGTACGTGCGCGCCCCGCGGTCGTATTCCTCCTGCCCGGCGAACTCGCGCGGATAGAACCAGAACATCGCTGGGAGGCGCGTCCCCTTCTGATAATCGGGGGGCAGCGTGACGTTGACTTTGAACTTGAAGCCGTCCGGCCGCTCGACGATGAAGCTCTCACGCGGTGCTCTCGTTAGGTCCGGTGTGTAGTCCCTGTTCTCGGTCAGTTGCGTGAGCCGGTCGCCGCGGCGCAGGAAGGCCTGCGGCACTTCGCGTTCAGATTCGCGCGACACGATGAGCCGCTGCGTCTCCAGATCGTGGAACGCGATGACGCGCTCGAAGACGGCGTTGTTATCGCTCTCGTAGATGCGCGACTTGGCCGCGGTCTTGATGTTCACCTTGTCGATGAACGTCCTGGGGCCGACGTCGAGCGGGTTCTTGTCGTACTTGAAGCCGTAGAAATAGACGTGCTCGCCGTCCGCGGAGAGCTGAACTTCGCGCGTGGTGCCTGGAGCCACGCCGCCGAAACCGCCGCCGAAGGCGCCGCCCGTGCCTAACGAGCCGCGCGACAGTACGAGCTGGCCGGGGCTGCCGTATACATCGTCGCCGCGATAACGCGCCAGCGTGTAGCGCTTGGACGGTTCACTCAAGAACACAGCGTACTCGTGCGTCTGCTGGCCGTTACGCTCAGAGAGAAAAAGCGCTGCGAGATCCGCAGAGTAGCGATGCGTCGTTATGCGGCTGTTGCTCTCGTACAGCGTTTTGATGCTGCCGCTGTCAAATGGGGGCAGCCACTGCTTCACCCTGTCGCGCCGCCTCGGTTGCGCGGCGCTGTCTGCGGCCTCCGCAGCCGCGCTGTCGCGTCGCGCCGGCGGCGGATCTTGCTCGAGGAAGGTGATGCCGCCGCTGGCGGCGTGCCATGTGATCTCGCGGCGGCCGCCCTGTTGCGGCCCGTCGCCGCCGGCCCCCGGCGCAGTGACAGCCCTCGCGGTATCCACGCCGAGGTTCAACGGATCGTCGCGCAGCTTGGCGAGCACTTTGCCCTCGCTGTCCCAGATCTCCTGCACTGAGCCGAAGTTGCTCACAGGCACGACATAGGAGAAGGGCTTCAGGACCCGCGTTAGGCGCAGGTACTTCCCGTCCGGCGACGGCTCCACATCGCGCAGCATCGCCGGCGCTCCGACCAGCTTCACCGCGCGCGTCTTCACGTCGATCAGCGCCAGCTGACCGGTACTGTGCCACTCGAGGAGCGCCTGCTCGTGCGGCGTCGCCAGCAAACTCTGATAGGTACGCAGCCTGTTCTTGTCGCTCTCTTCGGCGAGCTTGACGCGTGGCCCTTGCGGCACTGCCGGCGCCAGCGGCATCGGCGGCCGCGCGGCCGGGATCAGGACCGCGGCGATCTGAGCGCTGTTGTTCGTCCAGTCGAAGCTCGTCACCAGCGTGGCGAGCACCGGCGTGCGGGTGATCTGCGTCGATCTTCCCGTTAGGTCCGCTACGTAAATGTGCGTCGCATCAGGAGTGTGCACAAAAAAGGCGACGGATCTGCCGTCGGGGCTCCAGGCGGCGTTGGAGACGCGCGCACCTGCGGGGACCTGCACGGTCACCTTGCTGCCGTTAGTCGCGGAGATGAGCTGCAGGCCGACGTTGCTGCGGATCGTTAGGCTGCGGCTCCGATGCGCTCGGAAATCCACGAAGAGTCCGCCAAGCTCGTGGAAGGGCTTGGAGAAGACGTCCATCGTGACCGGTCCGTCGCCGATCTCGTTGATGAACCAGGTGCGGTCGGGCGAAAGGTTGCTCACCGATACGTTGCGGTAGCGCGGCGCCAGCACCGCGTCCACGAGCGCGTTAGGCGGCTGCACGAAAAACTCGGCACGGATGGTCTCGTCTACGCCGAGCGGCCGGCTCGCGGCTTGGGCCCCCGCTAGCGCCGTCCAGGGAGAAGCCGCGGACGCGGCGAAGAGCAACCGGCTGAGGAGCGCACGGA
>JBQTJS010000372.1:0-15694 GCA_052386875.1 Gemmatimonadaceae bacterium | reverse complement strand
TCGGTCAGCAGTTGCTGATCCAAAGATCCCCAGTTCACACCGATGCGCACCGGCCTGTTATTAGCGAGCGCCACCTCGATGATGGCGCGGAAGTTCGCGTCTCGATGGCGGCTACCTACGTTCCCCGGATTTATGCGATACTTCGCGAGCGAGCGCGCACACTCCGGGTAACGTGCCAGCAGCAGATGCCCGTTATAGTGAAAGTCACCGATCAACGGGACTGTCACACCACGCATCTGCAAGCGATCCACGATCTCCGGAACCGCGCGCGCGGCTCCGTCATCGTTCACGGTCACGCGGACGAGCTCGGAGCCGGCGAGCGCGAGTTCCTCCACCTGCTGGGCAGTGGCAACGGCGTCGGCGGTATCCGTGTTCGTCATTGACTGCACGACTATTGGATGCGCGGAACCAACCTTGACCGCGCCCACGGCCGCAGTCACCGTACGCCGTCGCGGATTGTACGCCACGAAAACAACTCCTCGACCTGGTAACTACAAAGCTAGCGGCAACCATCCAGCGCCACTCAACACGGCCGGCCTCCTAGCGCCACTCAACAACGCGAGAATGAACGATGCCAGACGAGTCTCCTCCCCATCAGTCGCGAGAGCCAGCACCACCGCCCGGTCACCCGACCAATGATGTCGCGGAACTCAAGGCCACGGAGCGAGCGAGCCGCAGTGTCCTCCGGCGACATTGGGGGAAGCTTGCGCTCCTGACGCTCGTAGCGGGCCCGCTTCTGATCCTGACAATTTGGACAGCCGTCGCGCTCGCGTTCTCATACTCCACCGGCGATCGCGTCGGCTATGTACAGAAGTTCTCACTGAAGGGGTGGTTGTGCAAAACCTGGGAAGGAGAGCTTGCCATGGTCAGCATGCCCGGAACGGTCGCGCAGATCTTCCCCTTCACAGTCCGCGACGACGCGGTTGCAGCAAAAGTGAACGCTGCCGCCGGGAGACGTGTCGCCCTGACATACGAACAGCATCTCGGTGTCCCCTTGTCCTGCTTCGGCGAGACGTCGCACTTCGTAGTCGGCATCCGCGTGTTGGAGTAAGGGCGGAGACAGCCACTCCCAGGCCCGTGGTGCGTAACGGCCTCTAGTATTGTCGGACGTCAGGGTCGCTCCTATATTCGGCCTCGCCAGGACCGCCCCTCGTGGTGAAGCAGGTTGGGCGGTTCCCAGAATGGGGCGAGTGATACCGTCCCGCAGGAACGCGCAACTTGTCGGGCACCGTCTTCAACGGGCCTCGTCGAGTTCGCCCAGAATCGGAGTGGCTGAATGCGTGCGACCGGGAAGGTGAAATGGTTCAATGATGCCAAGGGTTTTGGTTTCATAACGCCTGACGATGGAACGAAGGACTGCTTCGTGCACTACAGCGCGATCCAGGCGAACGGGTTTCGTTCTTTGGCGGAGGGCGAGCCCGTGGAATTCGACCTCGTACAGGGAGAAAAGGGCCCGGCGGCCGAGAACGTCGTCCGGCTTGCTGCGAAGACTTAGAGTTCCGTGGACTGGCCGCTGCCGGTGGCCGAGCATCCGTCTGCGTGATATTCCGCACGTCTAACGGCCCCAACCATGCCGGGGCGACGGAGCTAGGCGTTAGGTAGCCCTATCCAATCGCATGCGGGTGGCGTAGCGTTGCCCCGCGTGCGCAGAACGAAAGACGCACAGAGTCCCCCAAACGAGGAGCGTCCTATGCGACAACGTTGGCGTCTTTATCTCTTTGCCGGGAGCGTTCTTTTGGCGGCTTCCGGCCTCAGCGCTCAGACTCGAACTGTAACGGGAACGCTGCGGGACTCGCTGAGCGGCGCGCCGCTCGCGGTGGGAACGGTGACAGTGCGCGGCTCGGCACTTGGGGCAAATGTGCGCGCCAACGGCCAGTTCTCCATCGGTAACGTCCCGGCGGGTAGCGTGACGATTATCGCGCGCTCGCTCGGTTACAGGCGGCGCGAAGTGGACGTACCGGCGGGAACTTCGACGGTTAGCATCGCGCTGGAGCGCGATGTGCTGCGCATCGAGCAGGTTGTCGTGACTGGCCAGGCGACCACTATCGAGCGGCGCAGCGCGCCTAACGCGGTCGCGACAGTCGACGCGGCGGAGCTGGCGGTCGTCCCATCGGTGACCGTGGAATCGCAGCTTCAGGGAAAGGTTGCCGGGGCGGATATCCAGCGCAACAGCGGCGCGCCCGGCGGCGGCGTGCAAGTCCGTCTGCGCGGCGTAACGTCGGTCAACGCAGACGCGCAACCGCTGTACGTCGTCGACGGAACACTGATGAGCGATGTCGCCATCCCCTCGAACCAGAACGCGGTCACGGCTGCAGCGGGCGGGTCCAACCCCGCGTTGACGCAAGACGCACAGGTCAACCGGATTGCAGACCTCAACCCTAACGACATCGAGTCGATCGAGATCCTCAAGGGAGCTTCGGCCGCCGCGATCTACGGGGGACGCGCTTCGAACGGCGTCGTGATCATCACTACAAAGCGAGGTCGCGCCGGTGTGACGCGGGTTTCGCTGCTTCAGCGAGTCGGCTTTTCGCAGGTAGCGAACCGCCTTGGAACGCGCCGCTTCAGCTCGGCTCAAGAGGTTGACGCCGCGTTCGGCCCAGGGACGGCCGGCCGCGTGGGCTTTCAACCGGGGGATTTTTCGACAATGAGAAGTTCCTCACCGACGGTCTGGCACCGGCGCGCGAGACGTTCATCACGGTGAGCGGCGGCGGCGAGAATACACAGTACTTTGCGTCCGGCCAGCTGCAGGACGAGGAAGGCGTTGTTGACAACACGCGTGCCCGGCGTGAGGCATTGCGCCTCAACCTGGATCAACGTTTCGGCGCCAACGTGGTATCGAATCTGAGCACGAACGTGCTGCACACCAAAGCGGCGCGCGGCCTAACGAACAACGACAACACGACGACGAGTTACTGGTATGCGCTCGCGTTTACGCCGAGCATCCTGGACTTGCGCCGCAATCCGGACGGGACATTCCCGGTAAATCCGTTCGCGGCGTCGAATCCGCTGGAAACGGCGGCTCTGATGAAGAACGACGAAGACGTGTACCGTATCCTCTCGTCGTATAAGATAACGTACACGCCCGTGACGTCGGCGACGCAATCCCTGCGGCTCCTCGGGACCGCGGCAGCAGACTTCTTTGCGCAGAAGAACACGCTCGTCTTTCCGCCGGAGCTCCAGTTCGAGGACGACGACGGACTGCTCGGCACGTCCCTACTGAGCAACAGCGACAACCTGAATCTCAATTTCGATGCGCACGCTGTGCATGCGTGGACACCCGGCGGTTACAACGCCACGACGTCGCTAGGGCTCCAGTTTGCGCGGCGCGACTTGGACATCGCGCGGATCGAAAGCCGCAACCTCGTTGCCGGCCAGCCGAACGTCGACGCAGGAACGACTATTCAGGTCCGGCAAGATCGGGCACGCGTCAACAACTTGGGGATCTTCGCGCAGGAGGAGCTGCATACGTTAGGCGACAGGCTCCTCGTGACCGTCGGCGTACGAGCGGATCAGAGCAGTCTCAATGCGGACGCGTCGAAGCTGTACATCTTCCCGAAGGCCGCTGCGTCCTACCGCTGGCAGGAAGCGTTCTCGTTCGACGATCTAAAGTTGCGTCTTGCATACGGAGAGTCCGGCAACGAGCCGTTGTACGGCCAACGCTTCACGCCGCTCAACGCCACGATCAACATCGGCGGCCTCCCGGGCCTTATCGTCGCCGGAGCCACGGGGTCGCAGGACCTCAAGCCTGAACGGCAGCGCGAGATCGAAGGAGGTGTGGACGCGACCCTCTGGGACGGGAGAGCGAGCATCGAAGCGTCGGTCTACCGCAAGACGATCCGTGATCTTCTGCTTACGCGCAATCTGGCGCCCTCGACCGGCTTCGCCGTCGAAGTATTCAACGGCGGCGAGCTGCAAACCGACGGCGTCGAGCTGGCTGTCGGTGTGGTGCCCATTCAGACCGGACAGCTCAATTGGGTGTTGCGGACCACCTACTCGACAAACAGCTCGGAGATCACTGAGCTTCCGGTGCCCGCCTTCAACACCGGAGGTTTCGGCACGGCGTTAGGCGTGTTCCGGATTGAGCGAGGGAAGTCGGCCACGCAGATCGTGGGCACGGACACGACAAACACCGGCCAAGTACTGGTGCGCCAGATCGGCGACGCAAATCCCGATTTCCGCATGTCATTCTCCAACGATGTCACCTGGAACCGCTTCGCGCTGCGGGCCTTGGTCGAGTGGCAGAAGGGTGGCGATATACTCAACCTGACGAAGTTGCTCTCCGATTTCGGCCAGGTCACCGAGGACTATGCGGACAAGACGAGCGGAACACAGACGGTGGGCCAGCGCCGGCTCGCCGGTTTCGGCAGGCATGCGGCGACGTACATGGAAGACGGCTCGTATCTCAAGGTCCGCGAGATTTCGCTGTCGTACGACGTACCGCGCTCCCTAACGAGCGATCTGTGGGGCGGGCTCCAGTCGGCCAAGGTGAGCCTCAGCGGGCGCAACCTCTTCCGCTGGACAAACTATACAGGTCTGGATCCGGAGGTGAGCAACTTCGGCAACCAGGCAATCGCTCGCAACATCGACGTGGCGCCGTATCCGCCGAGCCGCGCGGTGTTCCTCACTCTCGATTTCGTTTTCTAACCCAGCGCCAACGGACGGAGGATCTCTCGTTATGCGAGTAACACTACCTGCCGCGGCGCTTCTGGGCTCGCTCGCCCTCGGCGCCTGCGATGATCTCGACATCACCGATCTCAACAACCCAGGTCTGGAAACGCTCGAGGGTGCACCGACGCCCAGCGCTGTCAACACGGCGGCGACCGGACTGCTCATCGGCGCTCGTAGCAATATCGTGGGCACGATCGGCTACGTATCCGAGCTGGGCATCTTCGGTCGTGAAGTGTACATCCTGTCCGGTGACGATCCGCGGTTCCAGACGGAGCTGTTGATCGGGCCGCTGGAAGGAGGCAACGGAGCATTTGGTGGCGCGCACTGGGCGCCGCGTTATGCAAACATCCGCAACGCGAACATCGTGCTCAACGCCGTCGATCAGGTGACGGCGTTCACAGCGCAGCAGAAAGAAGGACTCCGCGGATTTGCCAAAACAATCCAGGCTTTGGATTTGCTTCTTGTGATCAACACACGCGACAACTTCGGCGCACCCATAGACGTCAATATCGACCCGACCGCACCGCCGGCACCGATCGCGACGCGGCAACAAGTCTTCCAGCGGGTCGTATCGCTGCTCGAGGAGGGGCGCACGCATCTCCAAAACGCGGGCGCGGCGTTCTCGTTCCCCGTGAGCGAAGGGTTCAGCGAGTTCAACACGCCGACCAAATTCGTGCGCTTCAATCGGGCGCTGCGTGCTCGCGTGGCCGTCTACCTGGCCGACTTCAACGGTGCGCTCACGACGCTGGGCCAGTCCTTCATCGATCCGGCGGGCTCATTGACGTTAGGCGCCTATCATACATTCTCGACAGGGGCCGGCGATGTTACCAACGGCAGCTTCGACCCGACAGGGAGAGCGCTGCGGGGTCATCCGTCGTTCGTGCGCGATGCGCAGCGCAAGCCCGATGGATCGCCGGACAATCGCACCAGCAAGAACGCACAGGCGCCGGACGTTCTCACGCGCGAAGGGCTCGCGAGCGACAAGATCGTCACGGTTTACAACTCGACCTCGGCTCTGGTGCCGATCATCCGCAACGAGGAGCTGATCCTCCTGCGCGCGGAAGCTAACATCGGACTGAACAACCTCGCCGCAGCCGTGACAGACATCAATCTGATCCGCAGCCGTTCCGGCGGACTGGGCCCGTATGTGGGCCCCCTTACAGCGACCGCGGTGCTGGACGAGTTGCTCTACAACAAGCGGTATTCGCTGTACTTCGAGGGCCATCGCTGGATCGACCTGCGACGCTACAATCGCTTGAGCACGCTGCCGCGCGATCGGGCGACGCATCGTGTGTTCACGGCGTTCCCGTTCCCGGCGAACGAATGCCTGGCACGCGAACCACAACCCAGCGCCGGGTGCGCACCTGTGTCAGGCACCTAGATGTCAGGCAGCTGCACGTTAGGCAGTCGCCGGAAATGAGGTAACGGGCAGGGCGCCTGAAAGGCACTCTGCCCCTTGCCGTCGCTACCTAGCGCAAGCGCGACGGCGGTAGTGGAGCAACACGCCGTCGCCATCGCCGACGTGCACTCACACAGCCTCGCGCACGGATTCGCCGGTGTGGGGATCGAGCACCGCCGTAAGGCTGGCATAAGCCTGTTCCAGCTGCGCCCTGACCGCGGCAGGGCCGGTCCCCCCCTCTACCTCGCGACGTGCAATAGACGTTTGCGGTGACAGGGACCGGTACACATCCGGCCCGAACGCGCTGTGCGCCGCTGTGAAGGCATCGATCGGCAGGTCCTCGAGGGCCACCCCGCGCGCGTCGGCCTCGCGAATCAGCTGGCCGACAACACCGTGCGCGTGGCGAAAGGTCACGCCGCGCTCCACGAGATAGTCTGCCAGGTCAGTCGCCATCATGCTACTGGAGACCGCGCGCTGCATAGCGTCGGTATTGAACGTAAGCTCCGCGACTGTGCCTGCGACGCCGGGAAGGATCAGCAACGTGGCGTCCACGGCATCGAAGAGAGCGCGCTTGTCGTCCTGCAGGTCTTTGTTGTAGCCGCTGGGCAGTCCCTTGAGCGTGCCTAACAGCGATACGAGATCGCCCAACATTCGCGCCGCCGAAGCGCGCGCGATCTCGAGCGCATCGGGATTGCGCTTCTGCGGCATCATGCTCGACCCGGTTGTGAACGTATCGCCGAATTTGACGAAAGCGAACTCGCTGGTGCCGAAGAGGATGAGATCCTCGGCGAGACGGGAAACGTGCGCAGCGAGCAGGGCGAGAGTAAAAAGCAGCTCCGCGATAAAGTCCCGGTCCGCGACAGCGTCCACCGAATTGCGTGACAGCTGTTGGAAGGCGAGGCTCCCTTGAAGCAGGACGCGCGAGATTGGGAACGCGCAGCCGGCGACGGCGCCGGAGCCCAGCGGAAGCGTCGATGCCGAGCGTGCCACAGCGGCCAGCCGGTTGCGGTCGCGATCGAGGGGCCAGAAGTGGGCGAGGATCCAGTGGGCGGCGAGCACGGGCTGCGCGCGTTGCAGATGCGTGTACGCCGGCATCACCGCATCGGGCAGGGCTGCGGCGTGCCTAACGAGCACGCGCTGCAGGCTGCGCACGGCGACGTCGAGTGTGCCGCACGCTTCCATGACCCACATGCGAGTCGCGGTAGCCACCTGGTCGTTGCGCGAGCGGCCGGTGTGCAGCTTCGACGCCACGTCGCCGATCTCGTCATGCAGCATGCGATCGATCATCGTGTGCACGTCTTCGTCGGAGGGCGCAGCGCGTGCACCCGCGGCCAGGCGCTCGGCTACTGCGTCGAGGCCACGCTCGATTGCGCGGCACTCGTCGTGGCTGAGCACTCCTCCCGACCAGAGGGCCATGGCCCAGGCTCGCGACAGCCGTACGTCGTAGGGCCACAGTCGGAAGTCGACGCCGATGGACTTGTTGACGGCATCGAGGGCGGAGGCTGTAGCGGCGCCGAAGCGCCCGCCCCAGAGCCGGTGCGCGGCCGGCTCGTTAGGCGCGGCCGGTGTCACCGCGGCGCCGGAGGGAGCCGCGTCGCGTACAGGGGTACCACGCGGCGCGAAGTCGTTCGGCGTCGTCACGGCGCGTCCCCCCGCCGGCGTGTCCGACACAAGCTCGAGCCTCCTCAAGCGATCTCCAGCGCGGATCCCGGCGCCGGCTCGAGTTTCCCCTCCGCGATCAGCGCTTGATCCTTGAGAGCGCGAACGCGCTGGCTCAGCCCGAAAAGACGGATAAAGCCGGCAGCATCGGATTGCTCATACACGGCGTCTTCGCCGAACGTCACAAACTGCTCATCGTATAGAGCGTGATCGCTCCGGCGCCCGGCGATTGTAACCGTCCCTTTGCGGAGGCGCAGCGTCACTGTGCCTGTCACGCGCTGCTGGATCACATTGACAAAGGCATCGTAAGCTTCACGCTCGGTCGTCCACCAGCGCCCTTCGTAGACGAGATCAGCATAACGGGGAGCCAACAGGTCCTTGGCCGCAAGGCTCCGACGGTCCAGAACCAGCATCTCCAGCTCGCTCAGGGCCGTGTACAGCAAGGTCCCTCCGGGCGTTTCGTACACGCCCCGCGATTTCATGCCAATGAGCCTGTCTTCCACGATGTCGGCGCGGCCTACTCCGTGCCTCCCCGCGATCTGATTCAGCACGGTCAGCAACTCCACTGCGTCGAGCACCTCGCCGTTGACCGATACCGGCGTCCCCGACTGAAAGGCGATGCTTACATCCTCGGGTGTGTCCGGGGCGTTCGCCGGATCAGTCGTTAGGATAAACAGGTCCTTAGGAGGGGCCTGATTGGGATCCTCGAGCACACCCCCCTCGTGTGAGACATGCCACAGGTTGCGATCGCGCGAATAGATCTTCTTGGCGCTGGCGGCGACCGGGATGTTGCGCGCCGCGGCGTAACGCAACGCGTCCTCGCGGCTTTTGATGTCCCAAACGCGCCAAGGAGCGATGACCTTCATGTCAGGGGCGAACGTCATATAGGTCAGCTCGAAACGCACCTGGTCGTTCCCTTTTCCCGTGCAGCCATGCGCGAGCGCGTCCGCGCTGATTGCCTTGGCGAAGTCCACCTGCCGCTTGGCAATGATGGGGCGCGCCATCGAAGTGCCTAACAAGTACTTGCGGTTGTAGACGGCCCCAGCTCGCAGCGTCGGCCACACGAAGAACTCGACAAACTCCCTGCGGACGTCCTCGATGTGGCATTCCGCGGCGCCGGACGCGAGCGCCTTCTCGCGCACACCGCGCAATTCGTCTGCACCTTGGCCGACGTCAGCTGCTATGCAGACGACACGCGCGTCGTAGTGTTCGCGCAGCCAGGGGACAATGATGGAAGTGTCGAGGCCGCCGGAGTACGCCAGGACAATAGTCTGCATCTTCATGCTCCAAGGAGTCCATTTCTATTCACCAGTACTGCATAATCATACGACAAACGGCCCCCGCGCAAGTGGTAGAGGCCGTTGCTGTATCACGAGTTGCGCGGCTTGTGCGCGGTCTTAGCCTGCACTAGGCGCTCGAGCGTCTGTGCCAGGCGTTCGCGCGTGTGGCTCGCGCCCGGTTAACCCTGGGCTAAGCGCTCGAGCTTTCTTACCAGACGTTCGCGCGCCGGAGCAGAGCGGCAGACGATCAGCACAGTGTTCTCACCGCCGATAGTCCCTATCACCTCGGGCCAGCCGGCATCGTCGATGGCTTCCGCGACCGGCTGTGCGCCACCCGACAGAGTCTTTACGACGAGTAATTCACCGACGCCTTCCGCGGAAGCGAAAAACTGGGGAATGACATCTGCCACCTCGGCGCGTTGTTCCGCTCCGCCAATGCTGTCGCTAGACGAGTAGCGCGGCCCCTCCGGAGTAGGGAGGCGCGCCAGACGCAGCTCTCGGAGATCTCGCGACAGAGTGGACTGCGTCACTTTCCAACCGCGGTCATGTAACAACCGCCTCAGCTCTTCTTGGCTCGCAATAGGTTGCGCCTGCACCAGATCCAGGATAGCCCGATGTCGGTGGCGTTTGTTCACAGGATGTCCAAGAAAGGTCGTGCCCGGCGCCGGAAATTCGCGCCAACCGCCGTGTAGGGCAATTGACAGGCGGCCTGCGCAATTTTATGCATTATCTGTGCATAGAATTCCGATCGGCATCCTCGGCGCGAGCGGCTACGCCGGGCGAGAATTATGTCGCCTGGTCACGACGCATCCGGGCCTGCGGCTCTTGTTTGCTACAGCGAATGAGAGACGCGGGGAAAGCGCACGGTTTGGAGGCGCCGAGGTCACGTTTCTGGCTACGGAGGATGCACCGCTGAGTTCGGCCGCGCTCGTCTTTTCCGCGCTTCCTCATGGAGCGTCTCGGGCCTGGATCGACCGTGTGCGTATGGCGGGGGTTCGGGCGGTGGACCTGTCCGCCGATCTGCGGCCCGGTAACGATGGGGCAGCCGGTGTGCCATATGGGTTGCCGGAGTTGCGGCGAGCCGAACTCCGTGGAGCAGAGCTGATTGCTAACCCGGGGTGTTATCCAACTGCTGTATTGCTGGCGCTAGCGCCCCTTTTCGCAGAAGAGCTGGTGCACGCGGGTTCGACAATCACGGTCAATGCCGCGAGCGGTGTAACCGGGGCCGGCAACGCTCCCAAGGCCGATCTGCTGTTCGCTGAAGTCATCGAGGATTTCCGCGCCTACGCCGTGGGGAACGAGCACCGCCACATCGCCGAGATGCAAGCCACGGCTCGTTCGTTAGGCGCCGATGCGGATATCCTCTTCACCCCACACCTCCTCCCGGTCTCGCGCGGCATCCTGGCCACGATCACCGTGGAGATGCCGCGGCAACTCCCCAACCCAAGCGACCTCTGGCAGCGCTTCTACGCCGGAGAGCCGTTCGTCGAGATCCGTGAGCAGATACCGGCGCTGCGCGACGTGTTGCGGCGCAATGTCGTGCGCATCGCCGTGCGAGCGGCTGCCGGCATGCGCCGGCCCACGTTGGTAATTCTGTCGGCCATCGACAACCTCATGAAGGGAGCCGCCGGCCAGGCGGTGCAAAACGCGAACCTCGCGTTAGGCATCCCCGAATCAATGGGCCTGCCGCAGTGAAGCAGCGGCCGATCGCGGGGGCCGGACCCGAGACCTCGGGAGTGCATGTCGTCAAGATCGGCGGGCGGGCGCAGGGGGACGCGCGGCTGCCGGACGACCTGGCCGCTCTGGCACTCTCCGGCGTCCCCCTCGTGGCGGTTCACGGAGGCGGCGACCGCGTGAGCGAGCTGCAGCGGCTCAGCGGGCGCGAGCCCAAATTCGTGGACGGCCGCCGTGTCACCGAGAGCGCGGACCTCGATCTCATCCGCATGGGCCTTTCAGGCGCCGCCAATAAGGATCTCGTGGCGCGCTGCATCAGTGCCGGGATCCGGGCGGTCGGCATCTCGGGTGAAGATGCGGCGCTGATCTGCGCTCGACGTGCATTCGGCGGCACGTTAGGCGAGGTCGGTACACCCGACAACATCGACCCTGCGCTCATCACGCTGCTTCTCGAGAACGGATACACACCCGTGCTATCCCCGGTCGCCCGCGCCGCCGATACCGGTCAGCCCATCAATATCAACGGAGACGACGCGGCCGCGGCGCTGGCCGTCGCCCTCGCGGCCGTAGAGCTTGTATTCGTCGTGGACGTGCCGGGCGTGCTCGGGGGAGACGGGCGCCCCATCCCTACGTTGACTCCGGCCGCCGCCGAGGACTTGTTGGCCTCGGGTGCAGCCACCGGAGGGATGATCGCCAAGCTGCAGGCCGCGCTCCCCGCGCTACGAGCCGGGGTTGAGCGCGTGCGCATCGTTGGCGTGGAAGGCCTCGTCCGGCCTAACGCGGGAACTGTGATAGCGTCTACGACACTCGCGCATGCCCACTGAAACGGCCGCAGTGACGAGCCGGGACTCCGCCGCGAGAACTGCAGCGCCTGCGTCCCCGCTGATCGGGGTCTACAAGCGCGCGCCGATGCAGCTTGTCCGCGGCGAAGGCGTGCGCCTCTTCGACAGTGAAGGGAGAGCGTATATCGATCTCACCGCGGGCATAGCGGTGAACGCGTTAGGCTACGGCGATCCGCAACTGCGCCAGGCCCTGCACGCCGCCGCGGACGGTCTCCTGCATGTCTCCAATCTCTTCCGCACTGTGCCGGGCGAAGACCTCGCCGCGAGACTCGTCGAGCTGTCGTTCGCAGACAAAGTGTTCCTCTGCAACTCAGGAGCCGAGGCCAACGAAGGGGCCTTCAAATTCGCGCGACGCTGGGCGCGCAGCCTGGCGGACGCGAATAGCGCGAAGCACGAGATCCTGGCGCTGCGCGGCTCCTTCCATGGACGCCTCCTCGGTACTCTGGCCGCCACGGACCGCGCCAACTATCGCGCACCGTTCCGGCCGCTCGCCGGCGGCATCCGGATTGTAGAGCGGGATATCAACGACCTGGCGATCGCGATGGATCCTGAAACGGTTGCCGGCGTGATCGTGGAACCCGTGCAGGGTGAGAGCGGTGTGCGTGTGCTCGAGACGGGCTTCTTGCATGAACTGCGGGCCCTGGCAACCGAGCGTAAAGCAGCGCTCATTCTCGACGAGATCCAGTGCGGCCTGGGACGCACCGGCCACCTCTTCGCTCACGAGCGCATCGGCCTAACGCCGGATATCGTGACGCTGGCCAAGCCGCTCGCGGGCGGGCTCCCGATGGGAGCCATCCTGGCACGAGACGAGATTGCCGCGGCCCTGCAGCCCGGCGACCATGGCTCGACATTCGGCGGCGGGCCCTTTATCGCCGCGATTGCGTTGCACGTGGTAAATAGACTGGCGCAGCCGGCGCTGCTGGCGCACGTGCGCTCGTTAGGCGCGTGGCTGGGCGGCGAGCTGGAAGGGATCAGGCAGCGCACACGAGCGATCCGCGCGGTCCGCGGCTGCGGACTGATATGGGGACTCGACATCACCGAGCCCGCGAACGATGTCATCGCACGCGCCCGCGAAGCGGGGTTGTTGTTGGTCTCGGCTGGTGAATACACGCTGCGATTGCTGCCGCCGCTGGTGATCACACGCGAGGAGCTCGCGGAGGCGCTGGTCCTGCTGGAGACCACGCTGGCCGCGTAGAGCCGGCGGTCCAACCGACCGATTCGCGGGTAGATTCTGACACCCTTTCGTTGAGCGTTACTGATGCGGCTTTCCGCCGGCACCACACTACTGCTCGCAGCCATCTCGGTTCACTCTTCTGCGCAACCCTCGGCAGGCAGTCGCCAGACTGACCTTATTGTCTTCGTCACAGTCGACCAGCTCAGGCCTGACTATTTTGAGCGATTCGAACGGCAGCTAAGCGGCGGACTTGGCCGCCTGTATCGAACGGGGGCGGTGTTCCTCAACGGATTCCAGGATCACGCCAACACCGAAACGGCACCGGGTCATGCGTCGACGATGTCAGGTCGCTTCCCGCGCAGCACAGGGATAGTTGCCAACAGTGCGGGCGTGGCTGATCCGCAGGCGCCGCTGCTCGGCGAACGCGCGAGCGGTGTGGAAGGGCATGCGTCGCCCTACCGATTTCGTGGCAGCACGCTCATCGACTGGCTGAGGGTACGCAATCCAGCGTCACGGGCGTTGTCGGTTTCGCGCAAGGACCGCGGCGCGATACTACCGTTAGGCAGAGCCAAGCAGCACGTCTATTGGTATGCGGGCTATGGCTTCACGACCAGCACGTACTACGCCGACACGCTGGCAACCTGGGTGCGCCAGTTCAACGCGCGGCGGCTGCCGCAGCGCTACGCCGGGCAGCGCTGGGAGCCCCTCCTGACCGAACAGGGGGCATACCCCGAGCCGGACAGCGTGCCGACGGAGAGCGGCGGACGCGCCTTCACCTTCCCGCACACCTTCCCTAACGACTCGAGTGAAGCAGCGGCCGCCCTCGCGGGGACGCCGATGATGGACGAGGTGACATTGGCGCTGGCGCTCGCGGGCCTGGAGGCGTTGCGCCTCGGTGCGACGGACGGCGTCACGGACATCCTCGCCGTGTCGCTCTCTGCCACGGATGCGGTGGGCCACCGATTCGGACCGGACTCCAGGGAAGTGCACGATCAGATCGTTAGGCTCGATCGCTACCTGGGTGCCTTCATGGATTCGCTCCTCAAGTTGCGCGATCCGACCCGTGTAGTGTTCGCGCTCACAGCGGATCACGGCGTGGCTCCGCTCCCCAATTCCGTCTCGCGCGACGGGAACACCGGAGCCGGGTTCGCGCCGATCGCAACAGCGGTCACGTCGTTTCTCACCCCTTTGCGCGAACGTGGCGTCGGCACAGATGCTGTCGCATACGCCAACGACATGCTGCTTATAGATCGTCCCGCCGTGTCAGCGCGGGGCATCAATGCCGATTCGCTGGCGCGTGCCTTCGCTGCGGCGATGCGCGCAGTGCCGGGCGTGCTGCGCGCGGACCTAGTATCGCAGTTGTCGCGGCAGGATTCTGTTCGCGACTACGTGACGCGGCGCTGGCTGCACATGCTGCCGCCGGATATCCCCGCGGCGGTGGTAGTGACACTCAAGCCATACTGGTACAGCGAAGGTGTAAACTTCGCGACCCATGGCAGCCCGCATGACTATGACGCACGTGTTCCGATAATCTTCTGGGGTCCAACGATCCGCGCGGCCCGGCACCTACGAGCTGTGCGCGTTGTCGACATGGCTCCCACGCTGGCAGCATTAGTGGGTGCGACGCCGTCGGAACGTCTGGATGGTCGGGTGCTGCGCGAAGTGGTCCCTTAAGTGCGTCGGCGGCGGGGGGTGGCGCGGGGGCGGGGGCGGGCCACACCAGCGACCGCTGCATACCGTGCGCTGGACGAAGCGCGCTACGGGGATGCGGGCACGCTCAATCTGCGCGAGGGACTGCCGAGCGGCACCGAAGCGGCGGCGCGAGCAGAGGCGTGGCTGCGGCAAAAGCAGGTCGAGGGGGTGCGCGAAGTTTTGATCGTGACCGGACGTGGGCTGCACAGCGTTGGGGAGATACCGGTTGTCCGCGGAGAAGTACGCAAGCGCCTCACCAGGCTGCAGCGCTCGGGGGTAGTAGCTGCTGTCGCGGACCACACGGCTGGCTCCTATGCAGTCACGCTCGCACCGCTCAGCGCGATGCTCGACGCGCCGGCGCGGTCGCTGCCGGCACGCGCGCGCGAGGACACGAGCCCGATGCTCACCCTGTTCGCAACCGAAACGCGCCAAGTCCTGCGCGATCTAGCCATGCGCTCCCTCGATGCGCTCGGCGTGCGCGTAGCGACCCGCGGTATCATAGCGGACGAAATGGAGCGCCAGGTCGCTCTGCTCGTCCGGTCGATGCCGCAGGGGAGCGACCCGGATTCGTGGGTCCGCGACGCAGCTCGGCGTGCGTTGTTGGAAACGGATTGAGGCAACGGCGCCTAACGCCAGACCAGTGCGACCAGGACGGCGCTGACAGCCAATACGAGCCAAAGTCCCACGGCTACGTCCTCCCACGCGCCCCCGACGGCTGGCGTGATGACCTCCGCCTCGTCCATGCTGGTTGGCCCAGGGGCGGGGGTATGCGCCGCCGTAACGGGGCTGGCGGCCGCGGCGTCGTCCTCGACGTCGATCTCGACCCGGAGGGGCTGGGTATTGGTGCTGGTGTGGGGGCGGGCTGCATCGGTCTCGGGAGTCGTCGCAGGCTTGGCGAGGTCCAAGTTGGACGCCTCGGCGATGGGCAGTGTGAGTTGCTGCGGGTTGTACTGATCGGGGGCCGGGGAGGAGTAGTCGGGGGACGGCGCAGGCGCATGCGCCTCCGTTAGGCGTTCCGGCTCGATATGGACGGCGATCGTTCGCGGAAGATCGCTCGCCTCGTTAGGCAATGGGAACGCGTGGGTCACGGGGGTGGTCGCCAGGTCGGCCGACGGTTGTGTCACAACGTGCTCCCGCGATTCCACGTGATGCGTCGTCCGCGCTGCCTTGCTCCGACGCTTGGCCAAGTAGGCGCGCGGGAGTCCCCTCACTGCGGCGTCGCTCACTGCGGTGTCGCGCGCTGAGTGCGCGTGCGCCTGTACGCGGTTGCCGTCCGGCATCCCGGCGGGAGTTCCATCGCCGAGTC
>JBQTJS010000371.1:0-3218 GCA_052386875.1 Gemmatimonadaceae bacterium | reverse complement strand
TGTCGCCGCGGGACAGCAGCCGAGCCCGCGCGCTGCTTGCTATGTCACGCAGTGAATACGTCGCTGCATGCGACGAATACCGTGCACTTTTACAGCGCGACTCGCTGGACTTCACCGGGTGGTTCGGACTCGGCGAGTGCCTAACGAGCGACCCGAGTATCGAGGCGGATTCGCTCAGCCGCTCCGGCTGGCGCTTCCGCACCAGCATCAACGAGGCTCTCGCCGCGTACCAGCGCGCCATCGACCTGGTACCCACTTTTCCGGGAGCATTCGGCAGCGCGGCCTTCCAGCGATTGGCTCGCTACTCGTACGTCGATGTCCGGCGCTACAGGCCGGGCATCCGCCGGTCGGACTCGGCGCGCTTCGCGGCACTCCCCGAGCTTGCCGGAGACACGCTCGTGTTCATCCCATTCCCGGAGCGCGTTGTCTTCGCCGAAAGTGCGGCAGCCGCGCCGGCGACGTATCTGGCCGCCCTGGAGCGTAACAAGCAGCGGCTGGGGTCGATCACGCGCGCCTGGGCCGCCGCGGATTCGCTCAACCCGGCCGCTCTCGAAGCGCTTGCGTTGGCGCTGGAATCGAGCGGCGAGCTGGAAGTTCCGCGCGGTATGCCGAACGCCACTGAGCTGTCCGCCCTTGGCGCGATCAGGCGGGCGCGAGTCTTGAGCGACGGCGACGAAGCGGTGCGCCTAACGGTGCACGAAAGCCGGCTGCTGCTGAAACTGGACCGATTGAACGAAGCAGTTGCGCTGGCCGACTCGGTGATTGGAGTATGGAGGACGCGCAGCCCCAGCGCCCTGACCGCGCGATGGCTGCGCGGCCTCGCCATACTGACGGGGAGAGGGGAGCTTGCCCTCGAGTGGTCGCGCAGCGCCACGACCGCTGAGCCACCCGACCCAACACGCGTGGGCGTCGATATTCCGCCGCTCGTTGCAGTGGCTGGTGCCGAGGCGCTTGTGTTCGCAGCTCTTGGCTCGGCGCCCGAAAGTGTGCGCGCCGCGATTGCGCGGGGCGATCGCGCACTCGACGACAAGCTGACGCGGGCGAACGAGCTTGCGCGGCAGCGGCACCTCGAATGGCCGATGACACTGGCCTGGCCAGCCCGCGCGGTCGCGAGTGTGTGGCCGACCCGGCCGAGCGCGGGGAATGCCCAACTTTACGCGCAGCGCGCGCTGGCGCGAAACGATAGCAGAGCTGCTCGTCTGGAGCTGGAGCGCGTGGAAGCGAGCGCGATGAGGCATCGTCCGAGTGAGACCGGCTTCGACGTGGTGGAGCTGACGGCACGCCTTTGGATGGCGTTAGGCGACACTGCCGCGGCGCTGCGCATGCTGGATGGATCGCTCGAGACAATACGGGACAGCGGCCGGCAGCTGGTGATGTACGTAGCGGAGACCGCCGGATACGTACGAACCATGGCGTTGCGCGCTGAACTGGCGGGGCGTCGCGGTGACTCGCAACGCGCGCGGCAGCTCGCGGATCGCGTGCGGCTGCTGTGGGGCAAGGGTGACGTATTCGTTAGGCCACAGCTAAGCGCGCTCGAACGCTGGCGTTAGGCAATACAGGGCGGCTGGGTTGCGCACCCGTTCACGTCATCCGAGGAGGAACCATGGAAGGCCCACGCCGTAGTGGCAGTAGCGGTCGCCGGTTGCTCACCCTGTGCGCCCTCGTAGCTGCCGTGTCCCTGCTGGCTTTCTGTGCGCGGGACTCGGGCACCAGGGCGGAGCGCGAGACCCTGCCCGATACGCTGCCGATCCCCGCTCCACCACGTGCGTTCGGAGGGACGGCAACGGCGGCAGAGTACCTGGCGTACGCCCGCACACTCGAATTCGCGACGGCGGATTCGACCTCGGCTATAACGCGGCATGTTACAGACACCTCCGTGTCGCGGCTCAGAATGTCACCGGAAGTGCGTCTCTTGACGACGCCCGACTCGGCGTTCTTCACGGGACGCGTCATCGCCCGCCTGCAAACCGACAGCGGCGTCTCGCCCTACCGGACACCGATCGGACAGGCGTTCATGTGGGTGTGGCGGACCGCGGAGGACAGGTATCAGGCGCTCATCGTCACCGATTCATCCGCAGCCGGTCCACCCACTATCTACCCCGTGCGGTCGTTCTATCACGTTCCGTTACCGCCCAGCGTGCGCATGAACACGTTCTGCGAGCCACTGGATTCCGTTGTGGCGGGGAACTGTTGTCGCTGTGCCAGCGGCTGCTGGAACCCTTTTTCCAATGACGAGTCGTTTGCGCGTGTCCAGGCGTTGGTGCGAGCAAAGTACGCCGGATAGGCGGGGCATAGGATCGCGTCGGCCGGGGCGGCTCGTAGCGGAGCAGCGCCCGGCCTAACGCTTGCCCGAGCTTCCCGACATCACGGTGTACGTGGAGGCACTCGAGCGCTTCGTGCTGGGGCGCGCGATCCAGCGCGCAAGCGCTATCAACCCCTTCATCCTGCGCTCTGTCGATCCGCCGCTGAGCGCAATCGATGGCCGCCACGTCGTTAGCGTTGCGCGAGTCGGCAAACGCATTGTCCTCGGAGTCGAAGGCGATCTCTACGTGGTGATCCACCTCATGATTACCGGCCGCCTGCGCTGGCGTGCCTCTGGCGAGAACGTCGCGGGCGGGAAGAAGCTGACGCAGGCGACATTCGACTTCGCGCACGGCACGTTGTACCTGACTGAAGCCGGCAGCAAGCGGCGCGCCTCGATCCATCTTGTCCGCGGAGCCGCTGCCGTGCGGGCAATGGATCGCGGCGGGCTCGACGTATTAGTAGCAGATCGTTACCAATTTGCCGATCGCTTGAAGAGTGAGAATCATACGCTCAAGCGCTCCCTCACCGATCCGCGGCTCTTCGACGGGATCGGGAACGCTTACTCCGACGAGATCCTGCACCGGGCGAAGCTTTCACCGCTGACGCTGACCGCGCGTATCGCCGGCGAGGAGATAACACGCCTATACGATGCTACGCGCTCGACGCTCGGCGACTGGATCGAGCGATTGCGCGCCGAGGTGGGAGAAAGGTTTCCGGAGAAGGTGACGGCCTTCCGCGATGGGATGGCCGTGCATGGCCGCTATGGTCAACCCTGTCCGGTGTGCGGCGCAGCGGTGCAGAGGATCCGCTACGCGGACAACGAGACGAATTATTGTGCGCGCTGCCAGACGGGCGGCCGCTTGCTAGCGGATCGCGCGCTTTCGCGTTTGCTGAAGGAAGATTGGCCGCGGTCG
>JBQTJS010000370.1:0-39297 GCA_052386875.1 Gemmatimonadaceae bacterium | reverse complement strand
CGCTTGCTGCAGGCCGGGCCCGATCGCGTGGACCCTCCCTGCGTCCATTACACGCGCGATCGTTGCGGCGGCTGTCAGCTGCAACATCTCAGCGACGACGCGCAGCGACGCGCCAAAGCCACGCTCGTGCGCGATGCATTGCAAAGGATCGGCGGCGTGCATGTCGACATCCCCGTGGTCCATGCCGCGGCGACACCCTGGCGCTATCGCACTGTCCTGACACTGGCCATGCGCCGCGACAGGGCGCGCACGCATTGGCGCCTCGGTCTGCGGGCACACGACGACCCGGAGGCCGTCTTCGATCTGGAAGACTGCCTCATCACAGATGAGCGCGTACTCGACGCCTGGCGCGAAGTGCGCGGTGCGGCGCAGCACTTGCCTAACGCGGACCGCTTGCGCGGCACGATACGCTGGCTCGGAGACGGCGCCGCATTCGTACTCGCTGGCGCCCAAGTCTGGCCCGCCGCGGCGAGCTTTGCCGACGCGTGCCCCACGCTCATCTTCGCCGACTGGACCCCCGACGGCGCGCCGCGCCGCGTCATGTGGGATCGCCGGGCTGACAACAATGAGCCTGCCGCTTCATTCATGCAGGTCAATCCCCAGGTCGCTGATCTGCTGCGTGCTGACGTTGTGCGCCGCACGCTGGCTTTGGCTCCGCGGACCGCGGTCGACGCCTACAGCGGCATCGGTAACGTCGCCGCAGAGCTGCACGCAGCCGGCGTAATCGTAACGGCCATCGAGGTCGACAAGACGGCCGCGGCCTGGTGCGCGCGCCACCTCGCCCCGCCGAGCCGCAGCGTCGCCGCACGCGTGGAAGACGCGATCGCGCGCACACTCCCCGCGGACGTGGTGATCGTCAACCCGCCGCGTGCCGGGCTCGACGCGCGTGTGGCCGCGGCGCTCAACGCCAAGGAGCCGCGGCCGCGCGCTCTGCTTTATGTAAGCTGTGACCCGGCGACGCTGGCGCGCGATGTGGCGCGCCTAACGGCATTCAGCGTGGCGCACGTGGCAGCGTACGACATGTTTCCGCAGACGGCGCACGTGGAGACTCTTCTGGAGCTTGTCCCGTCCGCTCAGCTGGCTTTGAGCACTCCGTCGGAACGAGCAGCATGAACTACGTCGTTGACATCGATGGCACGCGTACGATCGTCGAGCTGACGAGCACAGGGGTGCAAGTAGCCGGCACCGCCTTGCCGGCGCACCTCGCTGACGTCGCCGGATCGCCGGTGCACATCGTCAGCATCGGCGCTGCCGTGCACCGCGTCGCCGTAAGGCGCGGCTCGGCGCGTGGCCGCTATACACTTTGGATAGACGGCTACCGCTTCGATGTCGAGGCGCTCGACGAACGCACCCGGACGATCCGCGACCTGACAGCTGCCTCCGCACGCCAGGCAGGACCGACGCCGCTTGTAGCGCCGATGCCGGGGCTCATCGTCCGCGTATCGGTCAGCGAGGGTGACAGTGTACACGCCGGCCAGAGTCTCGTCGCGATGGAAGCCATGAAAATGGAGAACGAATTGCGCGCGCAGTCCGCGGGGACTGTCCGCGCCGTGCACGTCTCCGCGGGAATGGCGGTGGAAAAGGGGACGCTGCTGGTCGAGCTTGCCTGACGAGCACGCAGCGACGCTGTAGCGTTCATAACGGAGGAGCGCCGGTCATGACAGTTAACGGACTACATCACATCACCTGCATTGCCGGCGACGCGCAGGAGAACCTCGAGTTCTACGCCGGCTTTCTCGGCATGCGCCTGGTAAAGAAGACTGTCAATCAGGACGATCCGGGGACGTATCACCTCTTCTACGCCGACGCGACCGGACAGCCGGGGACCGATCTCACGTTCTTCCCCTGGGCGCACGCCGCGCCTGCGCGCGAGGGTCATAGCCTGACCAGCGAGGTCGCTCTGGCAGTCCCCTTAGGGACGCTGGAGTGGTGGCAGGGACGTCTGGCAGGACGCCTAACGAGAGTACCGGCCATCGAGCCGCGCTTCGGCGAGCGTGCCCTTCCGTTCCGCGATCCGCATGGTCTGCCCGTCGCGCTCGTCGAGAGCGCCAGCGCGATCGACCGGCCCTTCACGCCCTGGGAGGCGAGCCCTGTGCCGCCGGAGCGCCAGATCCGCGGGCTGCACGGCGCCAGGTTGCGCGAGCGCGATTTGGCGGCGACCACGCAGTTCCTCACCGAGACGTTAGGCTTCCGCCACATAGCAACCGAAGGAGACTGGCAGCGATACGGCGTGCGTGACGCGCAGTCCGGCGCGCATGTGGACGTGAGTGCCGCGCCGGATCTGCCGCGCGGCGCCTGGGGCGTCGGCGGCGTCCATCATATAGCCTGGAGAGTGGCCGACGATGCCCATCAGCAAGAGGTGCGTGAACGGGTTGCAGCCGCCGGCCGCAGGCCCACGCCCGTGATCGATCGCTTCTGGTTCAAGTCAGTCTACTTCCTCGAGCCCGGCGGAGTACTCTTCGAGCTGGCCACCGAAGGTCCCGGCTTCGCTGTTGACGAACCCCCGGCGCGACTCGGCGAATCCCTGGTGCTACCGCCCTGGCTCGAACCGCAACGGAGCGCGATCGAGGGAGCACTCCCGCCGCTCACTACACCGACGGCCATCGCCGCTACGCCATGACAGAAAGCGCTCGAGCCCCCACTCAGCATCCAGAGCTCGGCTTCATCCATCGCTTCGAGCGTGGTGTCAGCAGCGACACCGTACTTCTGCTGCACGGTACAGGGGGTGACGAGAACGACCTTGTCGCGTTAGGCCATTCGCTGGCCCCGCACGCGAGCTTGCTTGCTCCGCGCGGCCAGGTTCTCGAAGGCGGCATGCCGCGATTCTTCCGCCGGCTGGCGATCGGCGTGTTCGACGAGGCGGACCTTGCTGTGCGTGCCGCCGACCTCGCCGCGTTTGTGCGAGCTGGCGCTACGAGCTACTCGCTGGACCCAACGCACATCTGGGCGCTCGGATACTCCAACGGAGCAAATATCGCCGCGGCTCTGCTGCTGCTGCAGCCTGACTTGCTGGCCGGCGCCGTGCTCCTGCGAGCTGTATTACCGATCGAGCCGCAGCGGCCGCCGGACCTCATGGGTAAGGGCGTGCTGCTGGCGGCTGGGACGGCCGATCCTTACGCCCCGGCGGTGCGAGTCGAGGCGCTGGCTGAACGCCTAACGCAGTGCGGTGCGCATGTGGACGTTCGCTGGCAACAAGGCGGGCATGCCCTCGAGCCCGACGAGCTACCGGCCGTCGCTGTCTGGCTTGCTCGACGTCTGTCCCGACCAGCCGAAGTCGCTGCTGATAAGGCGCGTTGACTGGCGCTAAGTTGTTGTCTAGCTTTAAAGTCTTTCTGAAAATGGCCGGGTTTGTGAGTGCCCGCCGGCCGTGGTTAGAACGCCTCAAAAACGCATGAAGACGTATAGCGCAACACAGCAGGACATATCGCAGAAATGGTATCTCGTCGATGCCGACGGCCTCGTGCTGGGTCGTCTCGCGTCCGAGGTCGCCAGGATCCTGCGCGGAAAGCACAAGCCCGTGTTTACGCCGCATGTGGACACCGGTGACAACGTGATCGTGATCAACGCGGCTAAAGTGAAAGTGACGGGACGCAAAGCCGAACAGAAGAAGTATTTCCGCCATACCGGCTACATGGGTCACGAGCGCTTCACGCCATTCGCATCCCTGCTCGCCAAGCATCCCGAGCGGGTCGTGGAGCACGCTGTCTACGGGATGCTTCCCAAGTCGTCGCTGGGGCGCCAGCGTTTGCGCCGCAAGCTGCGCGTCTACGCGAACGAGGTGCATCCGCACGCTGCCCAGCAGCCGGCCGTTCTCACCTTCGGTAAGCTGAGAGACAAGTAACGTTATGAATGGAGTTTCGCACGCTGTCGGCCGCCGGAAGGAAGCGGTGTGTCGAGTGTATCTAAGGGCCGGGTCCGGCAAATGGGACGTCAATGGTCGCACGTTAGGCGACTACTTCCCGCGTCCCACGCTCGTATCGGCCATCCAGCAAGCGTTCACAGCCACCGATACGCTCGGGCGCTACGACGTCAAGGCGAACATCGACGGCGGCGGCCAGTCGGGCCAGGCCGGCGCCCTGCGGCTCGCCGTAGCGCGCGCTCTGGTGAACATTGACGAAGCACACAAACGCAAGCTGCGCGACTTGGGTCTACTGACGCGCGACGCACGCCGCGTCGAGCGCAAGAAGCCGGGCCGACCCGGTGCGCGCAAGCGGTTCCAGTTCTCCAAGAGGTAACGCACAGTTCATGCAACAGATAAGCATCGAGCAGCTCCTCGCGGCCGGCGTCCACTTCGGGCACCAGACCCGGCGTTGGAATCCGAAGATGCGCCGCTTCATTTTCGCCGAGCGCAGCGGCATCCATATCATCGATCTCAACAAGACGATGCGCCAACTCGAGCTTGCGGCCAAGCTCGTGCGCGAAGTCGTTATGCGCGGCGACAACATCATGTTCGTGTGCACCAAGCGGCAGCTCGCCGCGATCGTGCAGGGCGAGGCGGAGCGCAGCGGTTGCCACTATGTTACCGAGCGCTGGTTAGGCGGCCTGCTCACTAACTTCCAGACTGTCAAGCGACAGATCCGCCGTCTCAAGGATCTCGAGGCTGGGAGCGAGGCCGGGGGTGAGTTCGAGAACTACACGAAGAAGGAGCAGCTTCTCATGTCCCGGCAGCGCGACAAGCTCGGCAAGAATCTGTCGGGGATCAAGAACATGACACGGCTCCCCGGTCTGCTTTTCGTTGTCGACGCCAAGAAGGAACGCATCGGCGTGGACGAGGCGAACAAGCTGGGGGTCCCGATTATCGCGATCGCAGACACGAATGCCGATCCCGACCTGATTGCGGTTCCCATCGCCGGCAACGACGACGCGATCCGCTCGGTCGAGCTGATCACGCATTTTATCGCAGACGTAGTCGTCGAAGCGCGCCGCGAAGCGCCGGTTCGAGCGGTCGAAGAAGAGGCCGAGGAAAGCACTTACAGCTCGGATCGCGGCCTCGAGCCTGCGGCCGCGGGCGACGAAGATCGCCGCCGCCGGCGCCGGCCGCGGCGTCGTCGGGCGAAGCCGGAGGCTCTTGCCGCTCGCATGAAGACTGGCACGAACGCAGCAAGCGAAACCGGCGAGGCCGAGGTCGTAGAGTAGTCGTTAGGCGTGGATAGGGGACAACGAATCGTACCGCCGCCGCCGGCTCAGCCGGCGGCGTTCTCACACTCACAGCAGCAGCTATAGCGATGTTGACGATTTCCGCCAAAGACATACAGGAGCTCCGGCAGCGCACCGGCGCCGGGATGCTGGACTGCAAGAAGGCGCTCGAGGAAGCCGGCGGCGACCTCGCAAGCGCAATCGAGATCCTGCGTACAAAGGGAATCGCCAAAGCTGAAAAGCGCGCGGGGCGCACCGCGGCCGAAGGTCGCATCGTGAACCTCTTCTCGGCGGACGGCTCCACAGGAGTCTTGCTCGAGTTGAACAGCGAGACCGACTTTGTGAGCCGCAACGCGGATTTCGGCGCCGCCGCCGAGTCTCTCGCCGAGCGGTTATTGGGCCACGCGGCGCTGAACGACAGCGTGCGCGATCCGGCGGGCGACTCGTTCGCGCGGCAGGCGGACGCGGATGTGAAGGCGATCTCCGCTAAGACAGGCGAGAACGTCGTGCTGCGGCGGTTTGCCCGCTTCACAACCGATGGCTCGTTAGGCAGCTACGTGCATCACAACGGCAAGGTGGCTGTGCTCGCCGAGGTGACGGGTGCGCGCCATGAGGCGGCGGTGAGCCTCGCCCGCAGTGTCGCCGAGCACGTTGCCGCGGGCGTTCCGGCTGTCGCGCTGGCAATCACGCGCGAGGAGATCGACCCGGAGCTGCTGGCCCGCGAGCGCCGCATTTTTGCTGAGCAGGCCAAGGCGAGCGGCAAGCCGGACAACATCGTGCAGAAGATGGTGGAGGGCCGTGTCGCCAAGTTCTACGAAGAAGTGGTCCTCCTCGAGCAGCCGTGGGTGCGTGACGACAGCAAGAAGATCCAGGCGCTCGTCGACGAGAAGAGCAAGGAGGCCGGAGCGCGCCTAACGCTTCGGCGCTTCGCGCGCTTCCAGATGGGTGAGGAATAACCGGGCGTGACTGCGGGGCCCGAGGGGCTCGCGTACGGCCGCATCCTCGTCAAGCTCTCCGGCGAGGCACTGGCGGGTGAACGCACCTTCGGCTTCGAGTTCGAAAAGGTCAAGCAGTTCGCCGACGAAGTTGCCGCCGTTGTGGCGATGGGCGTCGGTGTCGGCCTCGTGATCGGCGGCGGCAATATCGTGCGCGGGAGTCAGCTCGCGAACATGGGGATGGACAGGGTCGCCGCCGATTATATGGGGATGCTGGGCACTGTCATCAACGCTCTCGCGCTGCAGGACGTGCTCGAGAAGCAAGGAGTCGACACCCGAGTCCTTACGGCGATCCGCATGGAGGAGCTGGCGGAACCGTACATCAGGCGACGGGCTCTGCGACACATCGAGAAGGGACGTCTTCTGATCTTTGCCGCCGGGACGGGCAATCCGTACTTTTCCACCGACACAGCGGCGGCACTGCGGGCAATCCAGATCAAGGCCGAGGTGATGATCAAGGCAACAAGCGTCGACGGGGTGTATTCAGCCGATCCCAAGAAGGACCCGACCGCCAAAAAGTACGAGACAATCAGTTACCGCGATGTGATGCTCGAGGAGCTCGGCGTCATGGACCAAACGGCGGTCACGTTATGCAAGGAGAACCGGCTTCCGCTCATCGTGCTGAACATCAACGACCGCGGCGCGGTGGCGCGCGCCGTACGCGGTGAACACGTGGGAACTATCGTGACATGAGCGACATCAAGAAGATGCTGGGCGACGCCCGCACGGAAATGGAGAAGGCGCTGGGGAATACGAAGCACGAGTTCGCGTCGATCCGGTCGGGGAAGGCCACAACCAACATGCTCGACACGGTCCGTGTCGAGCTATATGGGCAGCCGATGCAGCTCAATCAAGTGGCGAACATTTCGGCGCCGGAAGCGCGGCTCCTGATGGTTACGCCGTACGACAAGAGCCAGATCAAGGCGATCGAGAAGGCGATTCGGGAAGCGGATCTGGGGCTGGAGCCGTCGACACAGAGCACGGTGATCCGAGTGCCGCTCCCCGCAATGAACGAGCAGCGCCGCAAGGAACTTGTGAAAGTTGTGCACAAGTTGGCAGAAGAGGGGCGGATTGCCGTTAGGCATGCGCGCACGCACGCTCGCGACGTCCTCAAGAAGGTCAAGGACGAGAGCGAGGACGATGTGAAGCACGCGGAGAAGGATCTGCAGAAGCTGCACGACGACTACATCCACAAGATCGACGACCTCCTGAAGGCGAAAGAAGCCGAAATCATGGAGGTCTGATCCGAGCGCGGCACGTTGGCGCCGCTGGGACACTTCTGTGAGCGAGCTGCGATCTAGAGTGCTCTCGGCGCTGATCGCCGTGCCGGTTGTCGCGCTTGTAGTGTATGCCGGCGGCCCGGCGTTGGCCATCTTGCTCGCGGCGTTAGGCGCGGCGGGTACACACGAGTTGTTCGCCATGGCGCGCCGGAGCGGGCTGCGGCCGCTTGCCGGCCTGGGGATCCCCCTCGCCGCGGCGATCCCGCTCGTTGTGCATGTCCACCGGCTCGGCTGGATCGCGCAGCCCCTGGCGCTTGGCGGCGTCCTCGTCGTCGCCCTTCTGGGGGCGATCCTGTTCGCTCGCCGGCCCGATGAGCAGCCGCTGGGGTCGATGGCTGTGACGCTCTTCGGGCCGCTGTATTTGGGGGGACTGCTCGCCTTCGGCTACACGCTGCGGCACCACCCCTGGATAGTCTCGGCGGCTGCGGGGACTGCCCTGCTGGGGCTCCCTGTTGTGGCGACCTGGCTATCGGACATCGGGGCCTACGCGCTGGGTCGCACGTTAGGCAGGGCCCGGCTCATGGCCCTCGTCAGTCCGGGCAAGACTCGCGCGGGAGCGATCGGAGCCGTCGTCTGCAGCGCGCTCGGCGTGGTGGCGTACGATGCCTGGATCCTGCGCCCTGTGGCCCAGCTGACTCTTTCATGGCCGCGCGCTGTCGCGTTAGGTATCGTTCTGAGCATGGCAGGACAGGTGGGGGATCTCGTCAAATCGCTGCTCAAGCGCGAGGCCGGCGTGAAGGACAGCGGCCGCATGCTGCCGGGGCACGGCGGTGTCGTCGATCGTTTGGATTCGCTGTTGTTCGCTCTGCCGGTTGCGCATCTGTTGTTAGGTGCCTGGCTGGCCCCCGGGCCGCTACGATGAAGGGCGTTGCCATCCTCGGCTCCACGGGGTCCATCGGCACGACGGCCCTGAGGGTTTTGGCGCGGCACAGCGACCGCTTCCGCGTCGTGGCACTGACGGCGAACGACAATGCGGCGTTGCTCGCCGATCAGGTGGCGGCGACCGGGGCGCCTTTCGTGGGGATAGTCGGCAACGGGCAGGAGGTGCCGCTTACCTGGCGGCGCGGCGCCGCTTCGTTGATCGAGGCGGCCACGCTGAGCACGGCCGACGTCGTGCTCAACGCAGTGGTGGGCGCGGCCGGTCTGGAGGCGACACTGGCCGCGTTAGGCACGGGCAAACGCGTGGCACTGGCCAATAAAGAGACGTTGGTGATGGCCGGTGACCTCGTCAGGCTCGCGGCCGCGCGCGGCGGCGGCGAAATCGTCCCGGTCGACTCCGAGCACTCCGCCATCCTGCAATGCCTCGGCGCGCGCGGCGCCTCCGCCGTGCGCCGGCTCGTCCTCACCGCCAGCGGCGGCCCGTTCCGCAGCTGGTCTCGCGAGCAGATCGAACATGCGACCAGAGACGACGCGCTGCGCCATCCCACATGGTCCATGGGCCGCAAGATCACCGTCGATAGCGCTACGCTGGCCAACAAAGCGCTGGAAGTCATCGAGGCACACCACCTCTTCGGCGTCGCGTACGACAGCATCGAGGTGCTGGTGCACCCGCAGAGCATCGTGCACTCCTTTGTCGAGTTCGTAGACGGAAGCGTCCTCGCGCAGATAGGCGTACCGTCGATGGAGCTGCCTGTGCTGTATGCCTTGAGTCACCCGGAGCGTATCGAAGATCCGGGGACGCCACGCTTCGATCCTGTGGCGGCCTCGCCGTTGACGTTCGAAAGTGTCCGGCTGGAGGATTTTCCGGCGTTGCGCCTCGGCCTCGAAGCGGCGCGACTCGGAGGCGTGGCACCGGCCGTCTTCAACGCAGCCAACGAAACCGCCGTCGCGCTGTTTCTCGACGGCCGCATAAGCTTCCGCGACATAGCGGCCGCCATAGAGCACGCGTTAACGGCGCTGGCTCCCGCTTCCGGTGTAGACAAGGAATCCGTGCTCGCCGCCGATGCGGCGGCGCGCGCACACGTGAGAGCACATTTCTGATGCTTACCTGGCTCGCTCCAATTCTGGTCTTCGGCCTCGTGGTGCTCGTGCACGAGGTGGGACACTTCCTGGCCGCCCGCTCGGTGGGGATCTACGCGCCGCGTTTTTCAATCGGCTTCGGGCCGGCTATCTGGCGCCGGCGCTTCGGTGAGACCGAATACGTGCTGGCCTGGCTCCCGTTAGGCGGATACGTGCGGATGGCGACGCGCGATGACGAGACCTTGTCAGTCATCGAGGGTAGCGATCAGGCCGACCCCGCCACTGCCAGAGAATGGGACCCCAACGCAATGCAGCCGTTTGGTCCGCGACCCATTCCTGCGCACCGCTGGTTCGACGCCAAGCCGCTGTGGGCGCGCCTGTTCGTACTCAGCTCCGGCGTGATCATGAACGTGCTCCTCGCCATCGTCGTGCTTTCGGGCTTGTACGCCGGCTACGGGCGCGAGTATGTGCCGGCGGTTGTGGACTCGGTTGTGGCCGGACGTCCGGCGGCGCTGGCCGGGCTCCAGCGCGGCGACAGCATAGTGGCCGTCGACGGGGACGCAGTCAGGACGTGGGGTGATGTGGTGCAGCGGATCACAACGGCTCCGGGGGAGTTGCTAGCGATCGACCTCGTTAGGCGTACCGGGGAGCGCTCTCGCGTGACTGTGACGCCGCAGCTCGTCGACGACGCCGATCCGGTCACCGGTGCGCCGGTTCAAGTGGGTCGCATCGGCGCCGGCCCTCAGAATCGCGTCCTCCGGCAACGCCTTGGGCCGGGCGAGGCGATCGCCGCAGGCTGGGACGCCACTTGGCTCATGACGGGCCTCGTCGTCAAAGTGGTGGGCGGACTGGTGACAGGTCAGGTCTCCGTCAACCAACTGGGTGGACCCATCGCGATCGCCAGCTCCAGCGTGGAGGCCGCGCGCGGAGGGTTGGAGCAGCTCTTCCGCCTCATCGCCTTCATCAGCGTCAACCTCGCCGTGCTCAATCTGCTGCCGCTGCCCATCCTCGATGGAGGGCAGATGCTGCTCAGCGTGGCCGAAACCGTCAAAGGGAGTCCCTTCAGCGTGAAGGCGAAGGAGGTCATAGCACGCGTGGGGCTGTTCATGCTCGGCCTGCTCTTTGTATTGGTGATGTTCAACGACATCAAGCGCTTGTTAGGCTTCAGCGCGTGAAATCGCTCGTCTGCGGCGCGGTCCTCGCCGGAACGCTGGCCTTCACGCCGGCGCCGGCGCACGCCCAGCTGCGCGGCATGCGCTTCAGCGTGAGCGCGATCGGAGATTCGACTGTCGAGTTCCGCACGGGCGCGACACGATGGATCCGGCCGGGGATGCTGGGGGTCGCTGTCGATCCGCGTCGGCGCGATGCGCTGGTTGCGCGCTTCCGCGTCATCGCAGTGCAGGAAGCCGGCGCAACCGCCGTGATCACAGGTCAGACGACAGCACTCTCGCTGGAGCACGTCGTCGTGCTCGAGGAGCCGGGACGCCGAGCCTATCGCTCCCCACCGTTCTGGCTGGGGATCGTCATAGGCGGCGCGTTAGGCTTGTTCGTAGCGTTGGCGCAATAGTCGCTACTTAGCGCCGCAGATCAGCGCAAATGTCACTCGCCTGGTCTGCTCTGCCTTGATCTCCAGCGCGTCTTCCTTGTAATCCGTGCAGTACTCGGCGGCCTCAGGTAACTTGCTGACCGTTAGGCGATAGCTCCCGACGGGCAGCACCAACGGGTTGGCCAGCGGCAGCGTTCCTTCGCGCCGCACGTTCCCGTCCGTTGCTTCCAACGCAAACTGTGCGCGGCGCCCGCGCCCGTCGATCTCGAGCGCACCACAGGCGCGCGGCGTCAACGACATGTCGCGCGCTTGCCCGGCTCGCAAGCTCACTCGCCGGCGCACGCTTGCTGTCTCACATCCGCCCAGCGTCCGCACTGACGCGGCCAACTCGTATTCCCCCGGTCGCATTGTATCCGTCTGCCAGCGGCCGCTGCTGATCGAGGCGCCGTTCAGGGTCAGACTCGCGTCCTCAGGCGTGCTCACTGTCAAGCGCGCGAGGGGTGATAAGGTGTCGCGCCGGGGCCGCAGAACGCCCACGACGAGCGGTTTCCCCGTTGTGTCGTTCGACGCCGCGGCCCCGAGCATGGAATCCGGCGACGGCGCCGCTACGATAATGCCCGCCAGCGTGTGCTCGCCGCTGTTTGTCCCCCCCCTCCCCTCGGGGAGGCGTCGAGCGAGCAGCGGGACAGCAGCGGCAACAAGGAGCAGGAGCAGAGCTGCTGTCAGCCACACAGTCCGCCGTTCGCGACGCGACGAATCGGTGCGTACCACGCGGGGCGACTCGGATGGCGTCGTGCCGGCGTTGATCGGCTGCGCGAACGACGTATCGGCGAGCGACGGAACCGCGAGCGTCCGCGACGAGCCCGTGCCCGTGGGGTGGTTGCTGGCGCGCACTGCATCCAATTCGTCATACAGCTGCTCACCAGTCGTCGGCCGGTCATCTGCCTTCTTGGCCAGACAGCGCAGGATGACGGCCTCGAATTCGGCTGTGATATGGGGATTCAGCGAGCGAAGTGCCGGTGGGGGCTCTTCTACATGCTGCCGAGCAACCTCGTACCAGTCCTCGCCCACAAAGGGGAGCCGGCCGGTCGCGGCACGGTAGAGCGTAACACCCAGCGAATAGATGTCGGCGCGACCGTCCAGCGGTTTAGCTCTCGCCTGCTCCGGAGCGAAGTACTGCGGAGTGCCTACAACCATATTCGTCCCGGTCTGATTCGTGTAACCAGTCAGGGCCCGGGCGATGCCGAAGTCGGCGACAACGGCGTTGCCGTGGTCGTCGAACATGATGTTGTCCACCTTGATGTCGCGGTGGATCACTCCCTCGCGGTGCGCGAAGCCGAGAGCGCGCGCGACGTCCATACCAATCCTGATAACAGCGTCCTCGCCCAGGAAGTCGGCGCTTTCGAGCTTGTCGGCCAAGCCGCTGGACAGGTAGTCCATTGCGAAGTACACGGCATCGCGGTCGAGGCCTACGGTGTAGATCTTGACGATATTGGGGTGGCGCAGCTTGGCGGCCGTGGTCGCCTCGCGCTTGAAGCGTGCGACGAAGTCGTTATCGCCGCCGAACTGGGGCTTTAGGACCTTTAGAGCGACCGGGATCTCTAATTCGGCGTCGTATCCGCGGTAGACCCACGCGAAGCCGCCGGATCCGATCAGCTCATCGACCCGATACTTGCCTAGAAGGGTTCCGAGATACCTTTCTGGCACGTCCTTACTGCCTTTACAGTGCGTTGAGCGACCAGTAAATTCGTGTGCTTCAAAGAATTGGGCGCACAGTCGGAATTGTGCCGGGAATATACAGCATGGCTTTTCAAAAGGCACCGACGATTGCCAAGCACCGTGGTCACGATACGGATACTGGCTCGACGAGGGTGCAGATCGCGGTTCTCACAGAGCGCATTAACTACCTCACTGATCACTTCAAGCAGCACGCCAACGATCATCATGGTCGACGCGGCCTGCTCAAGATGGTAGGAAAGCGTCGCCGTCTCCTGGATTACCTGAAGCGGTCGGACGTCGACGGATACCGCCAGGTTATCCAGACCCTTGGACTCCGACACTAACGGATCGTGATTCTCATCCTCGCGCGGGCGCATGAGTGCCCGCGCGTTTTGTGTTCTTCAGAGGCTTATTCAGCATGACTCAGCGCGTCAGCCGCCCCTTTGCGGGCCGCACACTCACAATCGAAACGGGCCGCATGGCCAAGCAGGCAGCCGGTTCCGCGCTCGTGCAGTTCGGCGACACGGTGGTGCTTGCCGCCGTCACAGTCGCCGACACGGAATCGTCGCTCCCGTTCTTCCCCCTGACTGTGGAGTACCGCGAGAAGACGTATGCCGCCGGCAAGATTCCGGGGGGCTTCATAAAACGAGAGGGTCGTCCTCACGATCACGAGATCCTCGCCGCGCGGATCATCGACCGGTCGATCCGGCCGTTGTTTCCGGAAGGATTCAAGCAGGAAGTGCAGGTGTTTGTCTACGTCATCTCCGCGGATCAGGAGAATGATGCTGACGTTCTGGGGCTGGTAGCAGTCTCCCACGCCCTAAGCAGCTCGAGGATCCCGTTTCAAGGTCCCATCGCCGGCGTGCGCGTCGGTCGCGTGCAGGAGAAATGGATACTCAATCCGACGTTCCAACAGTTGGAGTACAGCGACCTTGAGCTAGTGGTCGCCGGGTCCAGCGATTCGATTGTGATGGTGGAGGGCGGTGCCAACGAGGTAAGCGAGCGCGACATGCTGGACGCCTTGTCGGTTGCTCAGCACGGTATCGCGGAACTGGTGTCGCTGCAGGCGGAGTCGATCGCGCAAGGAGAGGCGGTCGTCAAGTTGGAGTGGACGAAGCATGAGCTGCCAGCGGATTTCGTGGCGCGAGTGGAGACGGAGGCTGGCGAGCGGATCGTCGCGGCGCTGAATCAGAGGGACAAGCACACGCGCATCGAGGCCGTGGAATCCGTCAAGCGCGACGTCACGCAGCGCCTAACGTCGGAACTCTCCGAGGCTTTGGGCGACCAGATCAAGCAACTTGGTTCGCTGCTGGGCGATCTCGAGTATCGCGCCTTGCGCGCTCAGGTGCTGGAAAGCGGGCTGCGGGTGGACGGCCGTAAACCTGACGAGGTGCGTGCGATCACGTGCGACTCGGGGCTGCTGCCGCGGGCCCACGGCTCCGCTCTCTTTACGCGCGGGCAGACTCAGGCACTCGTCGCGTGCACGTTAGGCACGCAGCAGGATGTTCAGCGGCTCGACACGATCGACGATGTCGGTGAAGTCACCAAGTCGTTCATGCTGCACTACAACTTCCCGCCGTTCTCCACAGGTGAGGTGCGTCCCGTGCGCGGCACGAGCCGGCGCGAGATCGGCCACGGCAACCTCGCCGAGCGTGCGCTGCAGGTGGTGCTGCCGCCGTACGACGAATTCCCGTACACGATCCGCATTGTATCGGATATCCTCGAGTCCAACGGCTCCTCGTCAATGGCATCTGTATGCGGCGGCTCGCTGGCGCTCTTCGATGCCGGAGTGCCGACGCGCGGTGCCGTCGCCGGTGTGGCGATGGGACTCATCAAGGAGGGAGACAGTTACGCCATCCTGACCGATATCTTGGGCGCCGAGGACCATCTCGGCGACATGGACTTCAAGGTGGCCGGAACGGAGCGTGGCATTACATCCATACAGATGGATATCAAGATCGCAGGGATGACGCTCAGGCTGATGCAGGAAGCGCTGGAGCAAGCGCACAAAGGGCGCTTGCACATACTCGGCGAAATGAAGAAGGCACTTGCAGAGCCGCGCGCTGACCTATCTCCCTACGCTCCGCGCATCGTAACCCTAACGATCAATCCCGAGAAGATCGGTGACCTCATCGGACCCAAAGGGAAGACTATCCGCGGGATCCAGGACGAGACCGGGGCGGAGATCACTGTGGACGACAACGGCGTGGTCACGATTGCTGCCGTGGGCGGCGAATCGATGCAGAAGGCGCGCGCAATGGTTGAAACGATCACGGCGGAGCCGGTCGTCGGGGAAGTGTACGAAGGCGTAGTGAAGAGTACGACGGCGTTCGGCGCGTTTGTGGAGATCATGCCCGGGACTGAAGGGTTGCTGCATATCTCCGAGATGCGCCACGGTCGCACCGAGCGCACCGAGGATGTGGTGAAGAAGGGAGACGTTGTGAAGGTCAAGCTTGTGGAGCGCGATGCGCGAGGGAAGATGCGCTTGTCGATCAAGGCATTGATACCGAAGCCCGCAGGGGACGAAGCCGAGGCCCAGGGGAACGGTTCCGGCGGATCGGAGCATGGCGAGGAAGCAGCTGTGGGGGGCGGTCACGGCGGTGGTCGCGGCGAGCGGCACGGTGGCCGGCCGCGGCGTGGCGGGCGCTCGCGCGGCCGCGGAGGCCGCGGCGATCGCGAATGACCGACGTTGGTCCGCTGCCTAACGGCACGGCGGCGGCGGCGGTGGCCGCGGGCGAAGAGCGCGTTCATCGGACACAATTCGCCAACGGCTTGACCGTTCTCACGGAGCGCATGCCCGGCGTGCGGTCGATCGCACTGGGCGCGTGGGTGCGCGTCGCTTCGATCCACGAACCGGCGGAACGCATGGGTGTGTCGCATCTCCTGGAGCACATGGTGTTCAAGGGAACGGAGCGGCGCAGCACGCGTGAGGTCGCGCTGGCGCTCGAATCTGTCGGCGGCGTGCTGGATGCGTATACGTCGCGCGAGCATACTGTCTACCAGGCGCGTTGTCTCGACGAACATCTCGAGAGGGCAACGGACCTGGTCGCCGACATCGTCTTTCGGCCGGCACTGCGTGGGCGGGATCTGGCGTTGGAGCGCAAGGTAGTGCTGGACGAGATCGCGCTGGTGGAAGATACGCCGGACGATCTTGTATTCGAGCTGCATAACGCGGCGTTATGGGGAGCGCACCCGTACGGATACTCCATCCTCGGAACGCGCGAGACGGTGTCCGCGTTAGGCGTCGATGACCTGCGCGCCGTCCATGCCCTTGGCTACCGTCCCGAGCATATCGTGGTGGTCGTCACGGGCAACATAGAGCACGAACAGGTCCTCGATGCGCTGGCGGCAACGGGCTGGGACGCCGAGCCGCGCGGCCACACGCGCCTGAGCGACGAAGTCCCCGCGGTGCGCGCACGCCTGGGGCGCGAACACGTCGCCCGCGACACAGCGCAGACGTACCTTGTCATCGGCGGCCCCGCGGTGTGCTACTCGGACCCACGGCGTTATGCTTTCGCCCTTGTCTCCCAACTGATGGGCGGCGGTATGAGTTCGCGCCTGTTCCAGCGCGTGCGCGAGGAGCTGGGTCTCGCCTACACAGTGCAGACGTTTCAGTCCTTGCACGCGCGTTTCGGCGTGCACGGCGTGTTCGTGGGGACGCCGAAAGAGACTGCGTCAGCGGCGCTCGATGCTTCGCTGGATGAGCTGACGCGGCTGCTGCGCCAAGGTGTGCCGGACGATGAACTGTTGGCCGGGAAGAATCAGCTCAAAGGGCAGGTGACGTTGTCGCTGGAGAGCGTGACGGCACGGATGTACCGCGCCGCGGCAGTGGAGCTGTACGGCGACCGCGATCGGTCACTGGACGAGGTCCTGGCGGAGATCGACGCCATCACGCAGGATGATGTCCGCGCCGTCGCGGAGGAGTACTTCGAGCCGGCGGCCCAGATGATCCTTACTCTCGGCCCGGGCGCCACTGCCGCCTAACACTACCTCTAAAGTCCCCGATCATGCGCATAGGCGTACCCAAGGAGATCAAGACCAACGAGAACCGGGTAGCGCTCGTCCCTGCAGGAGCGGAGTCGTTGCGCGCGGCCGGACACGAGGTATTGATCGAACGCGGGGCAGGTGAGGGGAGCGGCTTCGACGATGCGGCCTACGCCGCCGTGGGCGCCACGATCGTCTCCGAAGCGTCCGGCGTGTGGGCGGCGGCCGAGATGATCATGAAGGTGAAGGAACCGATCGAGCCGGAGTGGTCGTGCCTGCGGCGCGGGCAAGTTGTGTTCACATATTTCCACTTTGCCGCAGACGAGCGCCTAACGCGCGCGCATATGGAGCAAGGCCCCGTATGTATCGCTTACGAGACCGTCGAGCTTCCTAACCGCGAACTGCCCCTGTTGACGCCGATGTCGGAAGTAGCGGGGCGCATGGCTGTACAGGAAGGGGCCAAGTACCTCGAGAAGCTGTACGGCGGCCGCGGTGTCTTGTTAGGCGGCGTTCCCGGTGTCGCGCCTGGCAAGTGCGTCATCCTTGGCGGCGGCGTCGTCGGCATCAACGCCGCGAAGATGGCGGCCGGCCTGGGAGCCAAGGTTGTGATCCTGGATATCTCGCTCGAGCGCCTGCGCTACCTCGCCGATGTCATGCCGGCCAACGTGCAGCTGGTTTACTCCAACCGGCACAACGTGATCGAGCAGGTAGAGACAGCCGATCTCGTGATCGGCGGCGTGCTCATTCCCGGCGCCAAGGCACCCAAGCTTCTGCGGCGCGAGGACCTGCGGCGCATGAAGCCGGGCTCGGTGATCGTCGACGTGGCCGTCGATCAGGGAGGGTGCGTCGAGACGATCCGGCCGACTACGCACGAGAATCCGACGTACGTCATCGACGGTGTGATCCATTACGCTGTCGCGAACATGCCCGGTGGGGTACCGCGGACGTCGACGCTGGCGCTCACGAACGCCACCCTGCCATACGCGCTCAAGCTGGCGAACAAGGGGTGGAAGACGGCGCTGCGCGAGAACGCGGCTCTGCTGAAGGGCCTCAACATGGCGGACGGCAAGGTGACGTATCCGGGCGTGGCTGAAGCATTCGGTCTCGCGTACCACGACGCGGCGGCATTCCTGAATTAGGTGCTGCAGGACGGAGCGCGCCATATGGCGCCGGTCGTTCGCGTTAGGCGTCTGCCGCATTGCTTGACGACGCCGCTCCCCGAGCGTGCGACAGTCGGCGCTGCCGGCTACGACGTCTGTTCCGCCGAAGCCGATTTCGAACTGCAACCGGGCGAGCGACGCGCTGTGCGCACGGGCTTCGCCTTCGAAATCCCGTTAGGCATCGAGATGCAGGTGCGGCCCCGCTCCGGTCTCGCGCTGCGCCACGGAGTGACGGTGGCCAATACACCCGGAACCATCGATTCCGACTATCGCGGCGAGCTTTGCGTGATCCTCGTCAACCTCGGCGCCGCTGCCGTGAGCATCCGCCTGGGCGATCGCATCGCGCAGCTCGTCTTCGCGCGCTACGAGCTGCCGAGCTTCCAGGAAAGCGCCGAGCTCAGCGAAACAACGCGCGGCGACGGCGGTTTCGGGAGCACTGGGCGATAAGGCCGCAGCGGCACGTGACGGTGCCGCGTCAGAGTCGTCCCAGAGAGCGCGTGAGCCGACCACTCGTAGGTCATGATCTGGCAACGTCTTGTCCGCCTTGTACTAGGCGGCTAGGTTTCGCCGCGCTCGTCATCTCATTACCCACCGCGAGCGCTCGGCGCGGTTCATCATAGACCTCATGCGCTTCCCTTTCTTCAAGAAAGGATCGCTGTTTCCTGCCAACGCCATTGCCGTCGACCTGGGAACGGCGAACACACTGATCTATGTGAAGGGCGAAGGGATCGTGCTGAACGAGCCGTCCGTCGTAGCCCTCGATAGGGAAACCAAGCAGATCAAGGGCGTCGGCCTGGAAGCCAAACGCATGCTGGGTCGCACACCGGACGGAATTCTCGCAGTGCGACCGATGAAGGACGGCGTCATCGCCGACTTCGATGTGACCGAGAAGATGCTGCGCTATTTTCTGGCGCTCATCATAGAGAATCGCGTCTTCAAGGTTAAGCCTCGCGTTATCGTGTGCGTGCCGTCGGGTATCACTGAAGTCGAAAAGCGCGCCGTCCGGGACTCCGCGTTAGGCGCCGGCGCCAAAGAAGTCTTCATGGTTGCGGAACCGATGGCCGCCGCCATCGGCGTCGGGCTCCCGGTGGAGACGCCGACGGGGAACATGGTAATCGACATCGGCGGCGGAACGACGGAGATCGCGGTCATCGCTCTGTCCGGCATAGTGAGCGACACGTCCATCCGGACCGGCGGCGATGAGCTGGATACGGCTATCGTTCAGTTCATGCGCAAGAATTACAATCTGTTGATCGGTGAGCCGACCGCCGAGCAAATCAAGATACAGATCGGATCCGCGGCCCCGGTCGGCGAGGAGCGCGAGATGGAAGTCAAAGGGCGCGACCTCGTCTCAGGCATTCCCAAGACCGTCCGCGTGCACTCCACGGAGATCCGCGAGGCGATCCAGGAGCCGATTCAGCAGGTTGTGGACGCGGTGAAGCGCGCTCTCGAGATCACACCGCCGGAATTGGCCAGCGACATCGTCGATCGCGGTATTGTGATGACAGGCGGCGGCGCGCTCATCCGTGGGCTCGATATCATCCTGCATCAGGAAACGGGTCTTCCCATTCATATCGATGAAGACCCGCTCACCTGCGTCGTGCGAGGGACCGGCCGGATCCTCGACGACGAAGAAAAGTACTGGAACGTCTTGAGCAGATAGGGAGCGGGGATGGTGCGTGCAGTCCGCTCGAGCTCGCGTACCGACGCGGTCCTGCTCGGGGCCTGCGTTGTTTTCGCGGGCGTCCTCGCCGTGCTCCCCAACTCCGCGCGCGAGCGCGTGGCGGGGGCGCTGCGCCGCACGGTCGTGCAACCGGTGCTGCGGCTGCAGAGTGTAGCTGAGCAAGGTCGCAACGCGATTGTCGAGCGGGACGCTCTCACGCGGCGGCTCGACAGCCTCGCTCTGTCGCATGCGCGGCTCACGGCTCTGGAACTGGAGAACGAGCGCTTACGCAGGCTGATCGGTCTGGGGCGCGCCGTTGGCACAGGGTTCGTCGCGGCAGAGGTCGTGCATACTCAGTCGTTAGGCGACGAGCATACTGTGACGCTCACAGCGGGGGCGTCGGCCGGCGTAACGGCGCGCTCGATTGTAGTCGCACCTGACGGCGTGGTAGGCATGGTCACCGCAGTCGATCCGGCGACCAGCCTGGCCATCCTGTGGACTCATCCGGACTTCCGCGTCAGCGCACAGTCGCTAGGCAGCAATGTGTTAGGCATCGTGCGTCCGCACCGCGGCGACGAGGGCGAGGGCTATCTCCTCGAGCTGACGGGCGTCGCCTTCCGCGATTCGCTCCTCCCCGGCACGCACCTCGTCAGCTCCGGACTCGGGGGCCGCTATCCAACAGGGATCCCGGTGGGAACTGTCATCGGCGAAGTGCGCACGGGTGAAGGGTGGGCGCGGACTTACGTCGTGCGGCCTGCTGTTAAGCCGCAAGACGTGACCAGCGTCATGGTAATCCAGCCGGAACGACTAAAGGGCGCTGCGGCGAGCAGCATCTGGCAGCAAAGCGCCGAAACCGCCGCGACGCCCGAGAGGATCGCCGCTCCCTCCACACCGATTCCACAGCCACGCGGTGCCGCGATGAGCGACACGAGCCCTGCGCGGCCGAGCGCAGCGGTGCCGCGCTGGTCTGCACCGACTCCTCCAGCGGAGTCGGCCGCACGCCTTCGCCGCTCGCCGGCAACTCTCCTGGATAGCCTTCGCGCCGTCCCAGACAGCCTACGGCCGACACCCCGGCGCGACACAGCCAGGTCCCCCTCCCCCTCCCCCCCGGCGCGCCGCGACACTGCGCGACCGCGCACCGATACGCCGCGGGCGCGTCCAAGCACAGGCACCATGAGGGGAGGGTGACGCCTTGAGTTGGCGGCGCGCTCTGGGGCTCGCGGCGACGTTCCTGGTGCTCGTCGCGCTGCACTACACTCTGCGGCCGCTCCTGGGATGGAAGGCCTCCATCGACTTCCTCGTGATCGGCGTGCTCCTGATCTCGGTGCGGCTGCGGCCCGGATTGGCAGCCCTGGTCGGGTTTATCACCGGCTTGGTCAGCGATTCACTCACCCCTGAGACGTTAGGCGCGGGGGCGCTATCGCTTAGCCTTGTAGCCTTCGCTGCATCCTGGCTGCGCGCCGTTATCTTTGCAGACAACTTCGTGTTGCACGCCTTCTTCTTTTTCGTCGGCAAATGGGCGTTCGACCTCATCTACATCGCGGTTGTGCGGGGGGCCCCGCCGCTCGAGCTGTTGGCGCAAGCCGGAGTCTGGTCGCCCCTGGCTGCCGCACTCACGGCGCTGGTTGGGGTATTCGTGATGCTCGCTTATAGAGCAACGCTCGAGACACAGCGGCCATGAGCTTCCATCCGAACGATGTCCAGCGACGATCACGTGTGGCCAGCGGCGTGATCGCCATTGCCACCTTGTGGCTCTTGAGCGCTTTCTTCCGGGCACAAGTCGTACACAACGAGCAGTACGCGCTGCAGTCCACCAAGAACCGACTGCGCGAGATTCCGCTCGTGGCGCCGCGCGGCTTGATCTACGATCGACGCGGCCTTGTCATAGCCGAAAGTGTTCCGGGTTATTCCGTTTCGATCCTGAGCCCTTCTGCCGATTCGCTGCGCGCGACCCTAGTGCGGCTTGCCCCGATGATCGCGCTATCTGAAGAACAGATAGAGATCGCCGTGCGGCGCCTGCGCCGCGAGCCGAATCGGCCGACGGCAGTGTTAGGCGATGCGACGTTCGATCAGGTGTCGGTCCTCGAAGAGCGTCGCACAGAGTTCCCAGGATTGATTATCCAGGCAGCCCCCAAACGCTACTACCCGGATGGTCCGGCAGTCTCTGCGTTCGTCGGTTACACCGGCGAGGTTACTGAGACGGAGCTTAACGCTGCCGCGTACCAGGATTACAAGTCGGGGCAGCAAGTGGGCAAAGCGGGACTCGAAAGGCAGTACGAGAGCGAATTACGTGGTCGCGAAGGCTCGAGGTTTGTGGTTGTTGACGCGCGCGGGCGCGTAGTTCAGGACGCGGTGCAGCAGCCCGAGATCCCCGCCGAGGCTCCGCCGCCGCTGCAGACAAACATCGATCTCGAGCTGCAGCGCTACGTGGCCGGCCTTTTCGGGGATTCCTTGCAGGGCGGGCTCGTGGCGATGGACCCCGCCACCGGAGCTGTATTGGCATTGCATTCGGCGCCGGCCTTCGATCCGAATCGCTTCATCGGCGGCATCCCAAGGGACTACTGGAATCAGCTGCGCACCGACGAGCGGAAACCTCTGTACAACAAAGCGCTGCAGGGTGTCTACCCGCCCGCATCGACCTTCAAGCTGGCAACAGCTGTCATCGGCATGGAGCGCGGGCTGGTGACACTGGACGACCGCATGGCCCAGCCGTGCACCGGGGGCTTCTACTACGGCCGCTATTTCAGGTGTTGGGAGAAATCGGGGCACGGGAACCTGACGCTGCGCCAGGCCATCGCCCAGTCCTGCGACGTTTACTTCTATCAGCTTGGGCTGCGCATCGGCCTAACGAACCTCATAGCCGGCGGCGTTAGGCTGCAGTTCCGTGAGCGCAGCGGAATCGATCTCCCCAGTGAGTCACGGCCCATCTGGCCGTACGCGGTGGACTACTTCAACCGCAAGTACGGGCCCTCGGGATGGAACCCGTCTGTCGTTCTCAGCCTGGCGATCGGGCAGGCGGACAACTCACAGACGATCCTGAACATGGCGCGCTTTTACAGCGCTCTCGCTACGGACGGCAGTATCGCAAAGCCGGAGCTTGTACGTCGTTCACCGGAGCGATCCAGAGTATTCGCCTTGACGGCGGAGCAGATGACGGGCGTTCGTGAAGCGCTGACGGACGTTGTTTCAACGCGAGGAACCGCGGCGAGCGCGCGCATCGAGGGAGTGCTGGTGGCCGGCAAGACCGGCACTGCCCAGCATCACGAGGTCGGCAAGCAAGATCACGCCTGGTTCGTGGGCTTCGCTCCGCTGGAGAATCCGCGCATCGTCGTGGCGGCCATGCTCGAGTACGGAGCGCACGGATATGTCGCGGCACGACTCGCGACCAAGGTGATCGCGCAGTACTTGAAGCAGCCGGCGATCGCGCCGCCGGTCGTCGAAGGGGATTGAAACCTAACGTGTCCGGCGCATCCGTTAAGGCGCCTGTGTGATCAAAAGAGTCGTCGCAGACTGGCCTCTGGTGACGATCGCGCTGCTCTTGAGCGCCTTCGGGATCGCCTCTGTCTATTCCGCCGGCCAGACCGATGTGGGCGTGGGCTACGTGGCCGTGGCGTGGAAGCGCCAGCTCCTCTGGTTAGGCGCCGGGATCGTGGGAGCGTTCGTCATTTCCCGCGGTTCGGTTCGCTTCTACGAATGGGTCGCCGGCAAGGGATACTGGCTCGCGCTTGTGCTGCTCCTGCTCGTGTTGGTGATCGGTTCCGGCGCCGGAACGGCGGCGAGCATGAAGGGATGGCTAACGATCGGCGGCGTTAGGCTCGGGCAGCCGTCTGAGCTGGCCAAGCTCGCGGTCGTGCTGATGCTGGCCAAGGTGCTCGCCGGCCGCCGCACTGCCCCGCGGGCGATGCTCGAGCTGTGGCTGCCGGCGCTCGTAGTAGGTGTGCCGTTCGCGCTCATCATGCTGCAGCCCGACCTGGGCACAGGGATCGTCTTCGTCGGCATGTTCTTCGGCATGCTGTACTGGTCGGGCGTGTCCTGGCTGCAGCTACTGCTGCTCGCGAGCCCTGTCATCAGTCTCATCCTCGCCTTCAGCACGCAGGTGTGGGCCATCTGGTTTGTCCTGCTGTTCGTCCTCGTCTACCGCTACAAGCCGTATTTGCTCGAAGGGGTTGGACTAATGGTGGCCAACGTCGCCATGGGGATCCTCGCGCCCATCCTGTGGGAGGGCCTCAAGCCGCATCAGCAGCGCCGCCTCCTGGTCTTCCTGGATCCCATGGAAGATCCTCTGGCGTCGGGTTACCACGTACTCCAGTCGCAGATCGCAATCGGGTCCGGCGGGTGGATGGGGAAGGGGTTTACGTTAGGCACGCAGAAGCGCCTTGCCTTCCTCCCCGAACAACACACCGATTTCATCGTCGCGGTTGTGGGGGAGGAACTCGGGTTCCTCGGAGTGACTGCAGCGCTCGCACTGTTTCTCGCGTTGTTCTTGCGCGTGGTACGGATCGCCGGGCGGGCCAACGATTCGTTTGCCGGCCTGGTGGCGTTCGGACTCGTGGCGACATGGTTCGTGCACGTCCTCGTCAACGTGGGGATGACGCTCAATCTCATGCCGATTACAGGCATTCCGCTCCCCTTTTTCTCGTACGGCGGCTCCTTCATGCTGACCTGCTGGCTGGCTATCGGCATCCTCGTGCGGATCTCCTCCGAGGGCCGCGGCCGCGCGGACGCGCTGGCGATATGAACAGCATCCGTTTCGTTGTCCTCGCCGCGGGCTTGGGATGCGCGGCCATGGGCGCTGACGACGGAGAAGTCGCCAGGTGGGAGCGCCAGGCACGCGACGCCACCATCACTCGCGACGACTGGGGGATTCCGCACATCCGCGGAAAGACCGACGCCGATGCTGTGTTCGGACTCATGTACGCGCAGGCGGAGGACGACTTCAACCGCGTGGAGACCAACTTCATCAACGCACTGGGCCGTCTCGCGGAAGCCGAAGGCGAAGGGGCCGTCTATCGCGACCTGCGGATGAAGCTCTTCGTCGACCCTGATAGCATGCAGGCGAAGTTCGCAACCAGCCCCGGCTGGCTCAAAGAACTCATGGTCGCGTGGGCCGACGGCCTCAACTACTTCCTGCACAAGAACGCGGACGTGAAACCGCGCGTGATCCAGCGCTTCGAGCCCTGGATGGCGCTCACGTTCAGCGAAGGGAGTATCGGCGGTGACATCGAACGAGTGTCGATCCCCTCGCTGCGTACCTTCTACGGAGCGGATTCTACGCGCCGGTTATCCGAGTTAGGCGACTCACCTGAGGAGCCGCGCGGATCCAACGGCATCGCCATTGCGCCTGCGAATACTGCCGCCGGACGCGCCCTGCTCCTCATCAATCCCCACACATCTTTCTTCTTCCGCGCCGAGGTCCACGTCTCCAGCGACGCGGGCCTCGATGCTTACGGTGCCGTCACGTGGGGCCAGTTCTTCGTGTATCAGGGCTTCAACGAGCGCGCGGGTTGGATGCACACCTCGAGCGGTGTCGACAACATAGACGAGTACGCCGAAACAGTCATCAAAAGAGGGAGCGCACTGTACTACCTGTATGAAGGCGCGGAGCGGCCGCTGATCGCCTCCAAGATCACAGTGCCTTATAGAGACAGCTCGGGGAGCATGGCGCACCGTGAGTTCACTGTGTATCGCACGCACCACGGTCCGATCGTTCGGCAGGCCGGCGACAAATGGATCAGCGTTAGGTTGATGCAAGAGCCGGTCAAGGCCCTCACGCAATCGTATGCGCGTACCAAGGCGAAGGACCTGGCGGCCTTCCGCGCGACAATGGAGCTGCACACAAACTCGTCCAACAACACAGTGTACGCCAATGCCGACGGCGACATCGCCTACTGGCACGCCAACTTCGTTCCCAAGCGCGACACTGCCTTCGACTGGAGCCGGCCGGTGGATGGAAGCAGCCGAGCAACCGAGTGGGGAGGGCTGCACTCCATCGGCGAGAGTCCTAACGTGTTCAACCCGCCTAACGGCTGGGTGTACAACACGAACAACTACCCCTACTCTGCGGCCGGCCCGCACAGCCCGCAACGAGAGCGTTATCCCGCCTACATGGACCGCAACAGCGAAAACCCGCGCGGCCTGCACGCGATCCGCTTGCTGCAGGGGAGGAAGGACTTCACGCTAGGCAGGCTCGTCGAGGCAGCGTACGACAGCTACCTAACGGCTTTCGAGGCGCTGCTGCCACCGCTCATCGCCGACTACGATCGAGCCGCCGCGACTCCGCTCAAAACCAGCGTGTCCGAGCAGCTCGAGCTGCTGCGCGCCTGGGACTTGCGCTGGTCGGAATCTTCAGTTCCGACAACGCTGGCGATCTTCTGGGCCGACACACTGCAACAGCTCGTCGCATCTGCCGCAACGAGTGCGCGGATGTCCGCCTACGACTTCGCGATTACCCGGGCGACCCCGCAACAGCGCTTGCAGGCGCTCGCCGACGCCTCCGTCAAGCTCACGGCCGACTTCGCCAGCTGGAAAACCCCATGGGGCCGGATCAATCGCTTCCAGCGCCTAAACGGTGACATCGTCCAGCCTTTCAGCGACGCGGCGCCGAGCATCCCCGTCGGCTTCACATCCGCCCGCTGGGGCTCCCTGGCGTCTTTCGGCGCGCGACCCTATCCGGGGACCAAAAAGTGGTACGGCACCAGCGGCAATAGCTTCGTCGCAGTCGTCGAATTCGGAGACTCCGTACGCGCTCGCGCCGTTAGCGCCGGCGGCCAAAGCGGTGCCCCGGCCTCCCCCCACTTCAATGACCAGGCGCTGCGCTACAGTAAGGGCGACCTACGCGAGGTCTACTTCTACCCCTCGCAGCTGAGAGGCCACACTCGGCGTCGCTACCACCCGGGCCGGTAGGGAACCGGCGAGAATCCACCTTGCTCCTTGCTCCTAGCTTCGGCCACTATACGGAATGGCTTGGTTCCGAAAGGAGAAAAAGCCACGCGTCCCGGTCCGTGAGAAGCTGGAGATCCCTGCGGACGCGTGGGAGAAATGCGAGGCATGCGGACATACCGATTTGCGGGAGAAGTTCGTCCGCAACCTCAGCGTCTGTCCGAACTGTGACTTTCACAGGCGGATACGGCCGCTGGACTATGTGAGTCTCCTGCTGGACGAAGGATCGTGGAAGGAGGTTGGCGAGGACCTGCGATCCACTGATCCATTGGGGTTCCCTGACTACCCAGCCCGCCTCAAGAAAGCGCGCGATAACGGCCTCGATGGTGATGCCATCCTGACCGTGAGCGGAACGATCGCTGAAATGCCGCTCAACCTAGGCGTCATGGACTTTAGCTTCATGGGCGGCTCAATGGGCTCGGTAGTTGGCGAAAAGATTGCGCGACTCGCCGAGCGATCACTGGAGCGCAAACATCCTCTGGCGATCGTGTCGGCTTCGGGGGGAGCCAGGATGCAGGAGGGGGTGCTTTCGCTGATGCAGATGGCCAAAGTAGCAGCGGTCCTGTCTCAGCTGAGCGAGCGCCGCATACCATATGTATCGATCCTGACCAACCCGACGACCGGCGGGGTAAGTGCGAGTTACGCGATGCTGGGGGATGCGATCATAGCGGAGCCTGGGGCTGTGATCGGCTTTGCCGGTCCGCGCGTGATCAAGCAGACGCTGGGGCAGGATCTCCCCGAGGGGTTCCAGACGTCCGAGTTCCTGCTGGAGCACGGCATGCTCGATCTGGTCTCACACCGGAGAGATCTGAAGCAGACGGTGGGACGATTGCTGCGGCACATGAGCGGCAAGCCGGCTGCGACGGCGTGGGCGACGAGCTAGCTGAGTACCACAGCGCGCTGCAGTACCTCTTTGCGCGCACGACGGGGAAGAGCAAGTTCGGACTGGAGCGTACGGAGGCGTTCCTCGCCGCGTTAGGCAACCCGCATCGCCGCTTCGACATCTTTCATGTCGCCGGCACGAACGGCAAGGGGAGCGTCTGCGCGATGCTGGATACTGTCCTGCGCGCTCGGGGGCTCAAGGTGGGGAAGTACACATCGCCGCATCTGGTGGACTTCCGCGAGCGTTTCCTGGTCGACGGAGCGGCTGTCGACGCGCGCTACGTGATCGACTTCATCGAGCGCTGGACCGACACCGTCGAGCGCATCGGTGCGACATTCTTCGAGGCGACGACGGCCATGGCCTTCGCGCTCTTCGCCGATCGCGGGATCGATGTGGCGGTGGTCGAGGCGGGACTGGGCGGCCGCCTCGACTCGTCCAACGTCGTTACGCCGTGCTGCGCCGGAGTGACCTCGATCGGCATCGATCACGTGGAGTACCTGGGTGACTCGCGCGAGGAGATCGCGCTCGAGAAAGGCGGGATCTTCAAGGCCGGCGCCGGAGCCGTGATCGGAGAACGCGAAGCGAGCATCGCCGACTTACTAGTTAGGCAAGCTCACGCGGCCGCCGCCTCGCCTGTTGTGGCTGTGCGCCATGCGTATCCGCCGTCGGACATCGAGCTGACGGCCGGCGCCACGCACTTCACGCTCCCGGGCTCCCTCGTCGGCATCCGCTGGGTGACGCCGCTCGTCGGAGTGCACCAGGCGTGGAATGCGGCGACAGCGATCGCCATGCTCGACGCCGCGGGTCCTCGTTATGCGGGCGACTACGCGGGGGTGCGCCCGGCCCTCGCGCAGGTCAGGTTGCCGGGGAGATTCCATCGCGTCGCTCGCTGCGTCTTCGACGTGGCGCACAATCCGGACGGGACCCGCGTGCTCGCCGACACGGCGCGAGCGGTGCAGCTCGAGCGTCCGGTCGTTGCGCTGCTGTGTGTGCTTAACGACAAGGACTGGCGCGGCGTTATGCGGGAGCTGGCTTCAGTGGCGGATCGCTTCGTGCTCACGATGGCTCCGACGGCACCGGCGAGTCGCGCATGGAGCACCGCCGCGGCGCACCGCTACGCTCGCGAGCAGGGCTGGGATGCGGAAGTGGAGGACGATTTCGACCGCGCGCTCGAACGCGCCGGCGCCTTGGGCGCGACTGTGCTGATAACGGGCTCGTTTCACACGGTGGGCGACGCAATGCGTCGCTTGCAGGTCGATCCGATCGCCGGGTAGATTGCCCGGATGTCAGCGGAGGCTTTGCCGGGGTTTCGCGACTTTTATCCCTCCGATTTCGCCGAACGCGCACACATAATGGGCGCGTGGCGTCGAGTCGCGAGGCGTTTCGGCTTTGCCGAGTACGACGGGCCTCCGCTCGAGTCCCTGGATCTCTACACGCGCAAGAGCGGCGACGAGATAGTCGGACAACTGTATAGTTTCACCGACAAGGGGGGCCGCGAGGTCGCGCTGCGCCCGGAGATGACGCCCACGGTGGCGCGCATGGTCGCCGCCCGGGCCAATGCGCTGCGCAAGCCGATCAAGTGGTTTTCAGTTCCGCAGTTGTTTCGCTACGAAAGGATGCAACGCGGGCGTCTGCGCGAGCACTTCCAGCTCAACGTCGATATAATCGGCGAGGCCGACGTGACGGCCGACGCCGAGCTGCTCGCGGTGGCTTTGGAGGTGATGCGCGAGTTGGGACTCAACGCGGCGGGACGTGCGGACGTGCTGGCCCGCGTGTCCGACCGACGCCTCCTCGCCGCCGTGCTGGCCGCGTTAGGCGTCCCTCCACACGCGACGGACGTGGCGTTCGCCGCGATCGATAAGATGGCACGCGAGGCCCGCCCGCGCTTCGAGCAGCGTTTCGCCGACGCGGGTATTGCGGCCGATGTCGCCCGGCGTGTGCACGAGACGGTGCAGATCGCCGACCTCGCCGCGTTAGGCGCGGCCACCGGCGGCGATACCCACGTACAGCTCGCCCTGAACCGGCTGCAGGAATACTTCGCCGCTCTCGCGTCTCTCGGCGTGCGCGACTGGGTGCAGCTCGACCTGCGCGTCGTGCGCGGCCTGGCGTACTACACAGGCATAGTCTTCGAGCTGTTCGATGCAGCCGGCGAGCTGCGCGCTGTGTGCGGCGGGGGCCGCTACGATACGCTGCTCGAGGCGTTAGGCGGCGTCGCCATGCCGGCGCTGGGATTCGGCATGGGCGATGTCGTCCTCGCCGAGGTGTTGCGCGAGCGCGGCCTGCTCCCCAGCGCCGTAGCGGGCCCCGACTTCTGGCTGGCCGCGGACGAGGCGGCGCCGCGCGCAGCCGTGTTGCGCACGGCTACCACGCTCCGGCGTGCCGGCCTGAGCGTCGATTACGCGCTGCGCAAGCAGTCTCTCAGCAAGCAGCGCAAGGCGGCCTACTCCGCCGGGGCGCGCTACTTCGCGGCCTTGGTGGATCCGGCCCGCGCGCTCATCTCTCTGGACCCTCTGCACGCCAAGGACGCAGCCACTTCACCGTTAGGCGCCGAGCCTCCGTCGGAGCCGATTCCGCTGGAACGCTTGCTGGTTCTGGCGGGACGCATGCACCAGGGATCCGATTGATGGCCGACGCCAAGAAGCTGACACCACGCGAGACGGACTTCAGCGCGTGGTACAACGAGGTCGTCTTGCGAGCCGAGCTTGCGGACTACTCGCCGGTGCGCGGCTGCATGGTCATCCGCCCGCCGGGCTACGGCATCTGGGAGCGCATGCAGCGCGCTCTGGACGACATGTTCAAGGAGTCGGGCCACGTCAACGCGTACTTCCCGCTCTTTATCCCGGAGAGCTTCATGCACCGGGAAGCCGAGCACATCGAAGGCTTCGCTCCTGAACTCGCGGTCGTCACGCACGGCGGCGGCGAGAAGCTCGCGGAGCCGCTGGTCGTGCGTCCCACCTCGGAAACGATCATCTACTCGATGTACGCCAAGTGGGTGCAGAGCTACCGCGATCTGCCGATCCTGATCAACCAGTGGGCGAATGTCGTTAGGTGGGAGCTGCGCACACGTCTCTTCCTGCGCACACTGGAGTTCCTCTGGCAAGAGGGACACACAGCGCACGCCACGCACGACGAAGCCGAGGCGGAAGCGCGCAGCATCCTGGGCATCTATCGCCGCTTCATGGAAGAATTCATGGCCGTGCCGCCGGTAACCGGGCTCAAGACGGACAGCGAACGCTTCGCCGGCGCGTTGCGCACGTACACCCTCGAAGCGCTGATGCAGGACAACAAAGCTTTGCAGGCCGGAACATCGCATAATCTGGGACAGAACTTCGCCAAGGCCTTCGAACTGTCGTTTCAGGACGAGAACGGGCAAACCCAGCACGCTTGGAACACAAGCTGGGGAGTCACCACTCGGCTGATCGGCGCGCTGGTGATGGTTCACGGTGATGACAACGGCATGCGCGTACCCCCGCGCCTCGCGCCGACGGAAGTCGTGATCGTGCCGATCTGGAAGAGCGACGACGAACGGGGGCGTTTGCTGGACGCGGCCCATCGCGTGCGCGACGAGCTGCGAGCCTGGAATGGACGCGGCGAGGACCACGTCCGCGTGCATGTCGACGGCCGCGAGGGAGTGAAACCGGGAGCCAAGTACTACGAATGGGAGCTGCGCGGCGTCCCCCTGCGGCTCGAACTGGGCCCGCGCGACATGGCCGACGGGACGTGCGTCGCGGTGCGGCGCGACACGCGAGCGAAGGAGGTGCTGAGCATAACGAGCATCGCGGAGGGCGTCGCTCGCATCCTGGCGCGTATGCAGAGCGATATGTTGCAAGCGGCTCTCACGCGCCGCGAGGCGAACTCGATCCGCGATCCAATCTCCTACGCCAAGTTCCGCGAGATCATGGAGGGGGGGGGCGGCGCCTTCGTTTATGCGGGGTGGTCCGGTGATCCGGAGGTCGAGGCCAAGGTGAAAGAGGAGACCAAGGCGACGATCCGAGTGCTGCCTGATGCTGAGTTCCGCACGCCGCAAACTCCCAGGACGTGTCTCTATTCCGGCAAACCTGCGCAGCACGAGGTCGTGTGGGCGAAAGCGTACTAGCCGGCGCGTTCACGCGGATCGAGGATACCGGGCCGCTCGCTTGCGAGGGTGTCCCGCTGCCACGCGCCGCTGCCGCAGCCGGGACGCCGGCGTATGTGTACAGCCTGGCAGTGATCCGCGAACAGTATCGTCAGCTGACACAGGCGATCGGCGAAGCGCGGTTCCGTGTTCACTATAGCTGCAAAGCCAACGGCAATCTGGCGATCCTGCGCACGCTCCGCTCGTTAGGCGCAGGCATCGACGTTGTATCGGGCGGCGAGCTGTATCGCGCGACGCTGGCCGGCTTCGCCAACGGCGACATCGTCTTCGGCGGCGTCGGCAAGACAGAGCGCGAGATCGCCGAGGCAATCAGCGCCGGTGTCGGTCTGCTCAACGCCGAATCCGAGGAGGAGTGCCGCCTCATCAGCCGGGCAGCGTCGCGCACGGGCGTGCGCAGCGTGGACATCGGGCTGCGCGTGAATCCGGAGATCGCCGTGGAGACATTTCACGCGTACACGCGCACCGGTGACAAAGGGCATAAATTCGGCATCCCGTATGACGAGGCACTCCACGTAGCCGAACGCGTGTTGCGTCTGCCGCACGTACGGCTGCGCGCGCTCGATATGCATGTGGGGTCGCAGCTCAAGACGCTGACACCCTATCGCCACGGGCTCGAGCGCATGTTCGCGTTGTGCGAGTCCCTCCGCGCCGACGGCGTAGAGACACTGGAGTTCCTGGATATCGGCGGCGGCATGGCAGTGACGTACGAGGATGAGGTGCCGCTCGATCTCGCCGAGTACGGCGAGCTGGTGCGCGATGCGGCCGCGCGAACTGGCCTAACGATACTGCTCGAGCCCGGCCGCTTCCTGGTGGGGAATGCGGGCGTGCTGCTGGCCCGCGTTCTCTATCGCAAGCGCAGCGGCGGCAAACACATCCTCGTAACCGATGCGGGCATGAATGACTTGCTGCGGCCGTCGCACTATCAGGCATACCATCGCATCGAAGCTGTCGAGCCGCGCGCCGGTGCGCCGACGCTGCGGGCCGACGTCGTAGGTCCGGTATGCGAGAGCGGCGACTTCCTGGCGCTCGACCGTGAGCTTGCGGACGTCCAACCGGGCGACCTCCTGGCTATCTTTTCCGCCGGCGCCTACGGCTTCAGCATGGCGTCCAACTACAACGCCCGCCCGCGCGCGGCCGAGATCGTAGTGGACGGCGACCGCTACGCCGTGGCCACGGAGCGGGAGACTTACGAGGATCTCGTTAGGCGGGAGCTGCACGAGATCCAGTGGAGAAGCGCCTGATGCTCGTCGGTCTCCTGGCGGATACGCACTGCCGTGTTCCCGCGATCCGCGCGATCATTGCGCTCATGGCCGAGCGCGGCGTGCACCTGGTCCTCCATGCCGGCGATTACTGCGCCCCCTTCGCGCTGCTCCCTTTCCAGGAAGCGAGCATGGCGCTCGCCGGCGTCTTCGGCCGCAACGACGGCGACCGCGAAGGACTGCGCGCCGTTGCGCAACAGAGCATGGGGATCGAGTTGTACGAGTCCCCGCACTCCCTGGAGCTGGCAGGCCAGCGCATCCTCATCGTGCACGATATCCAGGATGTAGGGACGCGCTCCATCGAAGGACATGCGATCGTGCTGCACGGGCAGACCCATCGCGAAGAGATGAAGACGCGCGGCGACTCTCTCATCGTGAACCCCGGCGAGGGATGCGGCTGGCTGCACGGCGCCCCCTCCGCCGCCATCCTCGACCTCGAGACGAAACACCTGGATTTCTTCAAGCTGCCTAACGATTAATGCTCCTCGGGTCCTCCCTCTTTCACAACCTCGCCGCTCCGGCTCGTCCGCAGCGCCGAAGCCCAACATTAAGCGCTCGCGACCGGGAGCCGAGGTAAGCAGTGCACGACAGCAAGATCCTGATCCTCGACTACGGCTCGCAGTACACACAGCTCATCGCGCGGCGAGTGCGTGAGGCGCGCGTCTACTCCGAGATCCACCCCCCGACGCGCTCACTCGACTGGATCCGGGACTGGAAGCCGACTGGCATCATCCTGAGCGGCGGACCCAGCTCGGTCTACGATCCCGGGGCCCCGGCCGCCGAGCGCGGCCTGCTGGATGTGGCCCCCGTGCTGGGTGTGTGCTACGGGATGAACCTCATCGTACACTTGGAGGGAGGAACCGTGGCTCCCGCGCGCGGCAGCGAGCGCGAGTACGGGCGCGCGATGTTCACCGCCACCTCGCCCGACGGCCTGTTCGCCGGCTTCGACCCTAACGAAACGTCACAAGTGTGGATGAGCCACGGCGATCACGTCGCCACCCTCCCGGCAGGCTACGTCGCGCACGGCAGGAGCGACAGCAGTCCCTACGCAGCACTGCGCCACGCCACGCGGCCGATTTTCGGCCTGCAGTTTCATCCGGAAGTCGCGCACTCCACGCGCGGCAAAGAGATCCTCGCGAACTTCCTCTTCGAGGTCTGCCACGCCAGACCCTCGTGGACCCCCGGAGCCTTCGTTGCTGACGAGGTCGAACGCGTCCGCGCGACCGCCGGTGACGCGCGCGTGATCTGCGGCCTTTCCGGCGGTGTCGACTCTGCCGTGGCCGCCGCTCTCGTAGCGCGTGCCGTCGGTCCGCAGCTCACGTGCATCTTCGTGGATACGGGTCTCTTGCGCCTGCACGAGCGCGATCAGGTCGAACGCACGTTCCGCGCGAACCTCGGCATCGATCTTGTCACCGTGCGAGCCGAAGAACGCTTCCTCGGCGCGTTAGGCGGGATCCAGGATCCCGAAGAGAAGCGCCGGCGCATCGGCCATACGTTCATCGATGTGTTCGAGGACGCGGCCGCCAACGTCGGACCCAACGTGGAGTTTCTCGTTCAAGGAACGCTCTATCCCGACGTCATCGAGTCGCTGTCGCCGCGCGGCGGACCCTCGGCCACGATCAAGACGCACCACAATGTGGGCGGGCTCAAACCCGGTATGAAGTTCAAGCTCATCGAGCCGCTGCGTGAGCTTTTCAAGGACGAAGTACGCAATGTCGGCCGCGAGCTGGGACTCCCGGAGGAAATGGTCGCGCGGCATCCCTTTCCCGGACCGGGACTCGCGATCCGTATCCTGAGCGACGTGACCGAGGAGAAGCTCGACGTCCTTCGCCGGGCCGACGCGATCTACCTCGAGGAGATCCGGGCCGCGGGCCTGTACGACGAAATATGGCAAGCTTTCGCCGTGCTCCTTCCCGTTAGGTCCGTCGGCGTAATGGGAGACTATCGCACCTACGAGAATGTCGTCGGGCTCAGAGCAGTAACCAGCACGGACGGCATGACGGCTGACTGGTTCCCGTTCCCAAGCGACGTGCTGTCGCGCATCTCCAACCGGATCATCAACGAGGTGACCGGAGTGAACCGGGTTGTATACGACGTTAGCTCCAAGCCACCGGCGACAATCGAGTGGGAGTAGCAGCGCTGCTGTTTTCGTTACAGCGTGCGAATGCTCTCCTCACGACAAGTAGCAGCGCGGTGTAGCTACGCCCGGCCGCAGACGGGCGCGAGAGGGCTACACGCCTTTCTCTTCCAGAAGGGCCATGAACTCCGCCGGTGTCTTGATGGCAAGCAAGCGATCCGGGACATCCGATTCCTTGCTGAACTGTGCGATCCTGCCTAACACCGGCAGATACTGGTTGGAGACTTCCAGAGGCGGCGCCACGATCAGGAAAAAGAACCTAACGGGCTTGTCGTCGATTGCCTTGTAATCGACTCCCGCTGCCTTGCGGCCGAAGGCAACGCGCAACTTGGACACGACGAGCGAGCGGCAGTGTGGAATGGCAATGCTGCGGCCGATCCCCGTGGATCCCAGGTTCTCGCGCCGCTTTAGCATCTTGAAGAGCATCGCCTCCGACTTGTCATCCAGTTGCAGCAACCCGATCAACTCCTTGAGGACTTCGTCCTTGCTTATCCCGCGCAGGTTCAGCTCGACGGCATCCTCGGAGAAGAAATCGCGTAGTTCCACTGAGGCTCCTCAGCCAGTCGGCGAAGCAGGGTCGTAGCCAGCGGGCGGGCAAGTTATCGGAGCATTACAGTGCTGTCAAATCACGGCGTTGCAACGCTTTGCCGTTCCAGTTAGGTTGGCTCGCATGCCCCTGCCGTACCGGGTACCCACGCGCGTCCCGCTTATTCTCGCGCCCATGGCCGGCGTCTCCGAGTCGCCCTTCCGGCGGCTCTGCCGCCGCTATGGAGCCGACGTCGTCGTGACCGAATTCCTCTCAGCCGAGGGGATCAGGCGCGAGAATCCGGCAACGCTGGCCAAGCTCCGGTTCGGCAACGAGGAGCGTCCGATCGGCGTGCAGATCTTCGGGGCTGAGCCCGGCGCCATGCGGGAAGCGGCAGCGGCCGTGACGGAGGTGTTCCAGCCGGAGTTCATCGACATCAACTTCGGGTGTCCGGTCAAGAAAGTCGTTAGGCGCAACGGCGGCTCGGGCTGCCTCAAGGATCTCTCCCTCGTCGAGCGGGTCATCCGTGCGGTTCGTTCCGGAACACATTTGCCGGTGACCGTGAAGATCCGCAGCGGCTGGAACGAGGAGCTGCGCGATCCCGTGGCGATCGGGCTGCGTTGCCAGGAAGCCGGCGCCCTGGCGCTCACGCTGCATCCGCGGACGCGCACTCAGATGTACACGGGCTCGGCGAGCTGGGACGAGATCGCCGCCGTGGTGCAGGCGCTCGAGATTCCAGTCATCGGCAACGGCGACATCAAGACGCCTAACGACGCCTATCGGATGTGGCAGGCCACCCGCTGCGCCGCTGTCATGATCGCGCGCGGATCGTTCGGACAGCCCTGGATCTTCCAACAGGCCCGCGCTCTGCTCGACGGCATTCCGGCGCCGCCGCTGCCCACAGTAGACCAGCGCTTCGCGGTCGCGCTGCAGCACGCACGCATGGCTGCAGACTACGAGGCCGACCCCCGCGGCGCCGCGATCGAGTTCCGTAAACATCTGGGCTGGTACGTCAAAGGACTTCCCGGGTCGGCCAAGTTGCGCCAACGTCTGCATCAGGTGAACGCGTTAGGCGAGGTCGCGGCAATCTTCGCCGATTACCTGGCCCACCGCGAGCGCTACGCCGAGGACGCTTCGCGCTACGCCGAGCCGGTCGCGGCAGAACTGGCCTGCGCGTGATCCGCGAACGCGTGCGCGCGCTCCTGGCGCGCGTGGCGAGCGGCGACGTCGCCCCCGAGACGGCCCTTGATGAGTTGGCGCGCGCGCCGTTCGAGGCCCTGGACTTCGCCACCATCGATCACCACCGCGGGATCCGCCAAGGCTTCCCCGAAGTTGTCTTCGGCAGCGGCAAGACGCCCGCGCAGATTGTCGGCATTGCCGAGCGGATCGCGGCGCGCGGCGATCGCGCCCTGATCACCCGTGCCGACGCGGGAGCACTGGAGGCAATCCGTGATCGCTGGCCGCGCGGGCGGATCAATGAAGCGGCGCGGACGGCCATCATCCCCGAGCCTAACGAGTCACCCGGCGCCGGCGCCGCCGGACCCGCCGGCCCCGTGCTCGTTGTCACAGCGGGCACCAGCGATCTGCCGGTCGCCGAAGAGGCTGCAGAGACCCTGGCTGCGGCGCAATGCTGCGTCGAGCGGCTCACTGACGTGGGTGTCGCGGGGATTCACCGCCTGTTGACGCGGTCCGATGCCCTGCAGCGCGCGCGAGCTGTGATTGTAGTGGCCGGGATGGACGGGGCGCTGCCGTCGGTCGTAGGCGGTCTCGTTGCGTGTCCCGTTGTGGCCGTGCCGACCAGTGTTGGTTATGGCGCGAGTTTCGGCGGCCTCGCGGCACTCCTGACGATGCTGAATAGCTGCGCAGCCGGCGTTACGGTGGTCAACATCGACAATGGGTTCGGCGCTGCGGTGGCGGCGGCGCGTGTGGTCTGGCGCTGAGGGGGGGGGACGTCAGCGCGTGAGCAGCCCCGCGTCTACCACGAACGCGGCGCCGGTCACATAACGAGCGCGCTCGGAGGCAAGAAAGGCCACGGCGTTGGCGACGTCTTCCGGCTCGATCCAGGGAACGCTCAACAAGTTTCCGGCAGACCGCTCGGCGACCTCGCGCGGCGTTATGCCCTCGAGCACGGCGAGCCCGTCGTTCATGGGCGTGTTGACGCCCGTCGGGTGAATCGAGTTGACACGGATGTTGTGCGGCGCCAGCTCGATTGCCCACGACTTTGTAAGACCCACAAGCCCCCACTTCGACGCGGCGTAGTGGCTCAGCCGATTCATCCCTCGGAAGCTCGCTACAGACGCGTTGTTGAGTATGACTCCCCCACGCTGCCGGATCATCACGGGGATTACGCGCCGGGCGACGAGCCAGCACCCCTTCAGGTTGATGTCGAGTACGCTGTCCCATTCCTCCTCGGTCAGCTCGTGAGCCAATCCGTAGGCGCAGATGCCGGCGTTGTTGAAGAGAACGTCGATTCTGCCCAGTTGTGCGACTGTTTCATTCACCGCGGAGCTGACAGCGGCGTCGTCGCGCACGTCTCCCTCGAACGTCAAGCAGGTGACACCCAGCGCGCGGCAGGCAGCGGCCAGCGAGTCGAGCTCGTTAGGCGTTCCCAATTCGTATCCGGGATAGCTGAGCGGCCGCGCGATATCGAAGGCGGCGATATGCGCTCCCTCGCGAGCCAAGGCCAGCGCGGCTGCGCGGCCCTGGCCGTGCGCGGCTCCCGTTACCAACGCGACCTTGCCGGCGAACTCGCCCACTATGCGCTCCGTACGCCGCTCGCAGCACGCCGCCGATACGGCTCCAGGTAGCCGTCCAGCTCGATACGCAGCGCGTCGTTGAAAAAGTTAGTGGCCAGCATGATGCAGCCGAACGTCGTGAGGGCCACGATCTGCGATGCAGAGAAGTGGCTCGTTAGGCGGCCGTAGAGATCGTCGCTCACACCCTTGGGCTCCCCGGCCAGTTGCCGGCCGAACTCGATCACCAGGGTGTCGCGTACATCCAGCTCCAGGTTGTCCGGATCATCACCCGACTCGCTCAGGATCCGCCGAAAGAAAGTAGAGCAGATCAGGCAGTCCGTCTCGACAGAGATCGCGTGCGCGAAGAGCGTTGTCGCGCGATCGCCGAGGAAAGTCCGCACTGTATCTCGCAGCGGATACCATTCCATCAGCGCCTGAAAGGCCGGCAGCGAATGGAGCAGAGTGCGCTTCATGTTCGTCATGCGAGCGTGGCAGCGCTCATGCTCGTCGTGCGCGGCGCGCGCCTCGGGTGCCGCACTGTCGTACTCGACCGGTTTGATGCGCATACTTGAAACTACCGGTCCGGGGCGCAACGTCTAAGGGGCCACTCATAGCGCCTTTGTTCCGCGACCCTTACTTCACTGCACCTAAACCTTGTAGCGTCGACCTTCTATGCGCCTCGCATCAAGAATCCTCCCCCTCCTCCTCCTCCTCCTCATCACTGCTTGTGCTCAAGCGCCCCGCATGGCGGCGTCTTCGGAGCCCTGGACACTCCAGGACGTGCGGCCCGACACGACGGACGGCGTGCGCATCCTGGTCCTGCACGATATGGAGGGCCTTGCCGGACAGAGCGACCCGCGCACGTTCTTCTTCGGCACGGCGCAGTACCCGCACGGACAAGAGCTGCTTGCCGCCGACATCAACGCCGTGATCGACGGCCTGTACGCCGGGGGCGCCACGGAGGTTCACGTCGTCGACGGCCACGGCTCCGGCAACCCCGCACCCGACGTGCGCCGCGACCTGCTGGACAAGCGCGCGCAACAAGTTCTGCGCGATTCGGCTTTCGACGCCTACTTCGATCTCGTGGAACCGCGAGCTTACGACGGCGTGGCCGTCGTGGGGATGCATGCGAAAACCGGGAGCGGCGGCTTCGCCTCGCACACGTACACGTTAGGCATCGAATTTATCCTCAACGGCAAGACGATCACCGAGACCGAGCTAGTGGGCCTCTCCTGGGGCCG